>DATADC010000090.1:0-11539 GCA_036258735.1 Candidatus Limnocylindria bacterium | reverse complement strand
CGTGCGGGCGGATGACCCCGAGGCTGGCGTCCCGTATCTGCCGTACCTGCGCGACCTCATGCACGGCCCGGCACCGCTCTACGACCGGGTTGCCGAGATGCTTGCGTGCCGAACCGACGCGGACGCCACCTGCGGCAACCGGTTCTCACAGGGAAACCTGGATGCTGCGGTCTCGGACGACGAGGGCTACGTGGTGGTCACCGTCTCGCGACGCCGCTGAGTGCGCCGTCCGCCTGCCACGGCTCGGGAAGCGGCGGCCAGCTGACGTCGCCTGCTCCGACCCACGCCGCGAGGTCCTCCACGGCAGCACGCACCTCCGGCCACGCGCGAGGCGGCGCGTCGGGCTCGGCCCACGCGCCCCGCACCTCGAACGTGCCGCGACGGCGGTCCACCGCTGAGTCCAGCCGCCCGACCAGCCGATCGCCGTGCAGGATGGCGAGCGTGTACGGCCCGTACTGGCGGCGCGCGGCGGGCACGTAGAGCTCGAACTTGAAGGCGAAGCCGAACAGCGCCAGCGTCCGCTCCCGGTCGTGGATCAGCGGGTCGAACGGACCGAGCAGCGTCGTCCGGGGCTGCCAGGCGCCGCCGTCAAGCTCCGTCAGAGCGTCGCGGTGCGCCAGCCACTCCCCGTCGAGCCCTGCCACGCGGACCGGGACGGCCAGCCCATCGGCCAGCAGGGATTCGATGCCGGCGTCGCGCTGGCGCAGGCGCGCAAGATCAACGGTGGCGCCGAAGTCGCGACGCGCCATCCCCTGCGCTCGCAGCTGACGGTCGAGGGACTCGACGGCCACCAATTCGTCGGGCAGCTCCTCAACGTCGTCGAGGGGCAGGACGCGCTCGGCAAGGTCCCAGACGCGCTCGCTGCCGTCCCGCCGGACGATGGCAATGTCGCCGGAGAGCCACATGATCTCCAGCATGCGGCCGAGGTTCTTTCCGTCGTTCCAGCCGCCGGTCTGCCACGGCACCTCGGCACGGTCATCGAGGTCGCGGCTGCGCAGCGGCCCGCGACGGCGCAACTCGCCGACGATGTAGGCGCGGAACGCCCGGTTGTCGGCGAGCCAGCGCGCGATGTATCGGCCGCGGGTGTAGTCGGTGGGCGGATATCGGCGCATGAAGGGCCGATGCAGCGGCAGGTCGTCGACCGCGAGCAGGTAGGCGTTGTACTCGAACAGGCGACGGGGCTCGTCCTCGAGCAGGCGGCGCAGCTCGTCGCGGTCGTACGCGCCGAGGCGGCTCCACAGCGTCAGGCGCTCGGCACGCTCCACGATGGCGGTTGGATCCACCTGGACCCGCGTCAGCCGGCTGACCACGTCCAGGATGCCGCGCGGGCGAGCTCCCGCCAGCTGCTGGCTCATGACGGCCAGGCGGCGAGCCTCGGCCAGGCTCAGGCTGCGCACGCGGCGCAGTGTGGCAGACTCCGCCGCATGATCGGCAGCGTCCGCGTGGTGGGCACCGGTCGCGCTGGAGGGGCCGTTGCCGCGCGCCTGCGCGAGCGCGGGCTGCGCGTTGCCGCCGGGCGCGAGGGCGCGCCGGATGCCGACCTGGTGCTGCTGGCGGTGCCAGACGCTGCCATCGGGGACGTCGCGGCGGCCCTGCCGGTTGGCCCGTGGGTCGCTCACGTCAGCGGTGCCACGCCCCTCTCCGCGCTGGACCCGCATCCGCGACGGTTCAGCGTGCACCCGCTCCAGACGCTCTCACGTGAGCGCGGTCCCGAGCAACTGGACGGCGCTTGGGCGGCCGTTACGGCGGAGACCGAAGAGGCATCGGCCATGGCGCGCTGGCTGGCCGAAACGCTCGGCCTGCGCCCGTTCCCGCTGGCCGATGCCGACAAGCCCCTCTACCACGCGGGGGCGGCCATCGCCTCGAACTTCCTGGTGACCCTCCACCGGGCGGCGGCCCGGCTGATGGACGAGACCGGCGTGCCCCGCGAGGCGCTGATCCCGCTGATGCAGCGCACCATTGACAACGGCTTCGTGCTGACCGGGCCGATCGCTCGCGGCGACTGGTCGACGGTGGACGCCCACCTGCGCGCACTCGAGTTGCGCGCGCCGGAGCTGGTGCCGCTGTATCGGTCCTTGGCCGAAGCCACCCGGCCGTGAGGCTGGTGCGGACCGTCGCGGAGCTGCACGAGGCGCTGGCGGAGCTGCGTGCAGCCGGCTCCTCGGTGGGCCTGGTGCCGACGATGGGCGCCTTTCACGACGGCCACCTGGCGTTGATGCGGGCCGCCCGCCATCGTGGCGATGCGGCGGTGGTCAGCCTCTTCGTGAACCCCGCGCAGTTCGCACCGGACGAGGACTTCGCCCGCTACCCGCGGGACGAGGGGCGGGATGCGGAGCTGGCGTTGGCGGCGGACGTTGCCGTGCTGTTCGTGCCCGACGAGGAAGAGGTCTATCCCCGCGGCTTCGACACCAGCGTCGACCCTGGCCAGCTGGGTGCCGTCCTGGAGGGTGCCGTGCGACCGGGCCACTTCCGCGGAGTGGCGACCGTATGCGTGCGCCTGTTCGGGCTGGTCAAGCCCGACAGGGCGTACTTCGGGCGCAAGGATGCCCAGCAGGTGGCCGTCGTCAAGCAGGTCGTCCGGGACCTGTCGCTCGACGTGGAGATCGTGGCATGCCCCACCGTCCGGGACGCGGACGGGCTGGCGCTGTCCTCCCGCAACGCGTACCTCTCTGCCTCCGAGCGGGGCGCGGCACTGGCCCTGCCGCGCGCGCTGGAGGCAGGGCTGCACGTGCATCGGGCGGCTGGCATGCCGGACGAGATCGTGGCCGCCACGCGCCAGCTGCTGGACACCGAGCCCCGGCTCAGCGTCGACTACGTTGCGCTGGCCGACCTGGACGGGCCGACCCTGGCCGCCGCGGTCCGCATCGGCTCGACGCGGCTGATCGACAACGTCCTGCTGAATGCCGACGAGGGCCTGGCGTTGTCGCCGGCTGGCACAATGGCGCCATGAGCAAGGCCACCGGCGACGAAGCCAAGGTCGGGCTGGCCGAGCTGTCCGCCATGCGGCGCGACGGACGGCGGATCGTGATGGTCACCGCCTACGACCATCCCAGCGCGCGGCTGGCGGACGGGGCGGGTGTCGACATCGTGTTCACCGGCGATTCCGCAGCCAACAACGTCCTGGGCTACGCGGACACGACCCCGATCAGCATGGACGAGATGCTGATGCTCGCCCGCGCCGCGCGGCGTGGGACGCATCGGGCCTTCTTCATGGCGGACCTGCCGCTGGGAGCCTTCCAGGTCAGCGACGAGGACGCCGTCCGCAATGCCCTTCGCCTGGTCAAGGAGGCGGGCGCCGAGGCGGTCAAGATCGAGGGAGCCGGACCGATGGTCTCGCGCGCCCGCGCGATCGCCGGGGCTGGCATCCCGGTCATGGGCCATATCGGGCTGACGCCGCAGACGGCAACGGCTTTGGGTGGATACCGCGCCCAGGGTCGCACCGCAGCCAAGGCGCGCCAGCTGTACGCCGATGGGCTGGCCCTCCAGGCCGCCGGTTGCTTCGCGCTGGTCCTCGAGGCCGTGCCCGACCGCGTGGCGGCGCGTATCACCGAGGCGCTGCGCATCCCAACCATTGGGATTGGCGCGGGGCCGCATTGCTCCGGGCAGGTGCTCGTCTGGCACGACCTGCTGGGCATCAACGAGGGCGCCGCTCCGAAGTTCGTGAAGCGCTTTGCCAACGTCGCCGATGAGGTGCGCCACGGGCTGGAAGCGTTTGCGTCCGAGGTGCGAGCGGGCGCCTACCCCGCGGATGAGCACGCGTACCACATCACCGACGCTGAGTTCGCCCTCTTCGATTCGGAGCTTGCCGCCGAGGTGCTGGTCGCCGACGACTGGCTCTAGCTCTGTGAGGCGTCACCTTCGGCTAATCAGGCTGCGCGCCAGTGACGCTGCGCTCGACGGCCTCCCGGACCACCTCAACAGCCGCGGCGCCGAGGGCGACCTGCCCGGCCGGGCCGACCGGAGCAGATGCGCGGCCAGTGGATAGGGCGAACGCCACGTCGCCGTCAAGCACGGTGTGCGGCGGGCTGATGGCCTGGGCGATCCCATCGTGGGCGAGCTCGGCCAGCAGGCGGGCCTGCGCTCGGTCGAGCGTTGCGTCGGTAGCCAAGACGGCGAGGACAGTGTTATGGCCCGGCGCAGCCGGCCGGGGAGATCCCCACACGTCGAGCGTCGGGCCAGCCAGGATCGAGCCGTCGCGGCCGAGGACGCTGCCGACCGCGTTGTTGACCACCACGGCCGCCAGCGTGGAACCGTCGGAGAGGCGCACGCCCGCCGACCCGATCCCACCCGAACTGGCCCCCTCCATGCCGGCGAGCTTGCCGACCGTCGCGCCGGTGCCGGCGCCAAGGCGTCCATCCATCGGGCCATCCCCGCGCTCGGCCGCCAGACAGGCGGCGTAGGCGTCATCGGGCGTGGGGAACGCGTCCGGTGAGCCGACGCCCAGGTCAAAGATGATGGCCGCGGGCACTATCGGAACTGGACGAATGCCGGTCTCGAAGCCGATGCCGCGCTCCGAGAGGTAGCGCATCACGCCGTCGGCCGCGCCCAGGCCGAAGGCGGAGCCGCCGGCCAGGCACACCCCGTGGATGCGCTCCACCAGGGCCGTCGGCCGCAGCAGGTCCGTCTCGCGCGTACCCGGCGCCGCGCCGCGAACGTCGACGCCGGCCACTGCGCCCTCCGGCGCGAGGATGACCGTGCACCCGGTCGCCGCCGTCGCATCGGTCCAGTGGCCCACCTGCAGCCCCGCAACGTCACGCAGGGTCAGCGCCACTGTCAGGCCTCCAGCTCGTAGACGAACTCCAGGCCGTCCTCCTGGTCCCACTGCGTACCGGTCTGCACGAAGCCCAGCTTGGCCAGCAGGTGCTGCGACCGCTCGTTGCCGGGCGCCACGCTGGCCCGGAAGCGGTGGATGCCGTGGACGCGGGTCGCCCAGTCGAACATGGCGCGCACCGCCTCCATGGCGTAGCCCTGCCCCCGCGCCTCGGCCAGCAGCGTGTACCCGATCTCGACCTGGCCGGCCGCGTTCGGCGCGCCATGGAAGTTGAGGTAGCCGATCACCTCGCGCTGCTTCCCCGGTTCCGCTCGAACGATCGCCCGAAGCAGCCACGGCGCGTCCGCCGGCCGCTCCCGAACCTGCCGGGCCCGCAGGGCCGCGAGCCCGCGAACGTCGCGGACCCACTCGTCGGCAATGGCCGCGTCGAGGGCCCGAGCCAGGCCGGTGGCGTCCCCGGCGGCCACCCGCTCCAGCTGTTCGGGCGAGAGGAGCGCCAGCTCCAGCCGCTGCGAGCGCACGAACGTGTCCGGATCGGCCGCACTCCGGCGGACGGGTCTATCGATGGTTGTAGAACTCCAGTCGCCAGCGCCACTCGCTGCCGTCGGGCGCGTTCCACCACTCGACCAGGGTCCCCACCTCCCCGCCGGGCAGGATCACCAGCGAACCGAGGTCGTCTTCGGTTGGCCATCGGTCCTGGCGGCTGATGGTGGAGCCAGTGGCCTCCAGGCGGCTCATGGGCAGGTAGCCGCCCTCGCGGGCGACCTCCGATCGGGCGCGAACCGCTCCGTCCATGCGGCGTACGGTCACGTCCAGCTTCTTGGGCGCGGCGTGAACCCACAGCACGTCGGTCGAGTCCAGGCGGCCGCGCGCGAACGGCAGGCCCGTGGCCGCGGCGCCGGGGTACCACAGGTCCCAGATCTCGGTGGGCGTCGAGCTGATCACGGGATCCTCCACTTGCGCAGGTGCCCGCCCACTCTACGGCGGATGACGTAGGCCCGATGCGGCCGTTCGGCCGTGGGACCCCATGTGTGCGCGCGCTACCCTGCGGCGGCCATGGATCTCGCGACGCCCTACGACCGACTGCGCGACCTGGTCGACCGGCTCACCGGCATCGGCGACCGACCGGGCGACGATGCCGACCTGCTCGTTCGCAAGCACGCGCTTGCTGCGACGATGCTGGGCCTCATCCCGGCCAGCCTGGTCTGGCTGGTCATCGGCCTGGCCATCGGCAGCCCGTTGCTGGCGGCATCATCGGTCTACTTCTCGGCCGCCATGCTGGTCGGGCTGGTGGCGCTGGCGCAGATCCGCGACTTCACGCGGGTGGTGCGGGCGCTGCTGGTGGCCGGCATGGTCTACGTCTTCCTGGGCCACGTCGCCCTGGGCGGCCTGGTCGCAGGTGGGGCGCCGCTGATCTGGGGCATCCTGGCCCCGGTCTCGGCGGTCCTCTACTTCGACGCCAGCAAGAGCCTGAAGTGGTTCGGCGCCTACGCCGCCATGGTGCTGGCCTCGATCGTCTTCGACGGGTTCATCGTCAGCCTGGTCCCGCCCGCCTGGGAGCAGCCACCGTTGCTGCTGATGGCCTACAACCTGCTCGGCCCTGCGCTGATCATCCTGCTGCTCATCCGCTACGTGGACGGCCAGCGCCTCAAGGCGCAGCAGCAGGCCAGTGACCTGCTGCACGACATGCTGCCGCGGGCCATCGCCGAGCGCCTGGCGCGGGGCGAGCGCCTGATCGTGGACGCCCATCCCTCCGCGACCGTCGTGTTCGCCGACGTCGTCAACTTCACCGGCCTGGCGGCCAGCATCGCGCCGCGCGAGCTGCTGCTGATCCTCAACCAGCTGTTCTCGATGTTCGACCGGCTGGCCGAGCGCCACGGCCTCGAGAAGATCAAGACCATGGGCGACGCGTACATCGCCGTGGCCGGGGCGCCGGTGGCCCGCGAGGACCATGCGCGGGCGGCGATCGAGATGGCGGTGGAGATGCATCGGGCTGTGGCGCGCCTGGGCGGCCTGCGCCGCCGGGCCATCCAGCTGCGGGTGGGGGTGGCATCGGGGCCGCTGACGGCCGGCGTGCTGGGCGAGAACAAGTGGGCCTACGACATCTGGGGCGACACGGTCAACGTGGCGGCCCGCATGGAGGGCTACGGCGTGCCCGGGCGGGTGCAGCTGGCGCCCTCGACCCGGGAGCTGGTGGGCGACGCCTTCCCGCTGACGATGCGCACCGTCGACGTCAAGGGCAAGGGCCTGATGGCCACCTACCTGCTCGACCCGGCCGACGCGCCGAAGTTCTATCGCGCGCCCGATGGAGTGGCCGGGCCCACGCTCGAGCCCGACCCGGTCCCGGCCGCCGAAGCGGCGTCCGGGAGCACGGCGTACGCCTCGGCCTGACCGATGCGGAGGCGCGATCGCGCGCCAAGGCGTATCCTGACCTCCCGGACCGGTATCCGGGTTGGGTTGGTCACGGTCTCCACTCGAGCCGGCCGTGCGCCAAGAGCGAGTTCGAGACTGAGGACGTAGCACGTCATGACCAACGGAACGGTGAAGCGCGTGATCAGTGATCGCGGCTTCGGCTTCATTGCCGGCGAGGACGGCAAGGAGTACTTCTTCCACCGCGACGGGCTCTCGCCGTCGCTCGACTTCGACCGCCTGGTCGGAGGGGAGTCGGTGAGCTTCGAAACCGAGCGCGGCCCGAAGGGCGACCGCGCGGTGCGCGTGCAGGCGAGCGAGTAGCTCTCCTGCCCTGAGCAACGACGCCCGGCCAGCACTGGCCGGGCGTTTCGCTTTTACGGGCTCTCGCTCATCCCCAGCGCCTCGTCGATGGCGCTGCGCAGCTCTGAACGGCTGGCGTTCGGGCCAACGGCGCCGAGCCGATCGCTCATGGCCAGCGCCACCTCCAGGCCCGCCACATTCAACCCGCGCTCATCGACGAGGTACCGGATTCGGCGCAGCCGGGCGACATCGGCGTTGGAGTAGAGCCGATGGTTGCCCGACTGCCTCGAAGGAGCCACCAGGCCCGCCCGCTCGTACTTGCGGAGGGTCTGGGGATGCATTCGGGTCAGGCGCGAGGCGACCGCGATCGTGAAGACCGGCTCGCGCTCGTCCATGACCCGCGCTCGTCCCTCAGCTGCTGCTGGCCGTGCCGGTCAGCTGCGGCGAGGCGCTCACCTTGATCTGCTTGGGGCGCGCCTCGGGCGCCTTGGGCAGGGTCAGGGTGAGCACGCCGTGCTCGAAGGAGGTCTCGGCATGGTCGATGTCGACCTCGATCGGCAGCGTCACGCGGCGGACCGTCTCGCCACCGGCACCGAACTCACGGATGTGCCAGCGCCAGCCGTCCTTGACCTCGGGCTGCGGATACTGGGCGCGCAGCGTCAGGACGCCCTGCTGGTACTGCACGTCGATGCCGTCGGGCGAAACGCCCGGAACCAGGGCCCGGACCACGATCTTGTCCGGCGTCTCGTAGACGTCGAGCGGCAGGTACCGGGTGCCGCCGCTGTTCCAGGTCAGCCAGTTACCAGGGCTGACGACGCTGTCCTCGAACAGCCGGTCCATGGCTTCCCGCAGGGACATGAAGTCGCGCAGCGGGCTCGTTCCACTCAGCATCATGCGACATCACCTCCGTCTGCAAACTCGGTCTGACGTCGTGATTATTGACGACGGCGCGTATATACAACCTTGATACGCTTCGTGTCAAGCGCTTGGCCAGGACAGGCGCTACCGGTCGCTTAGCGCCCCGTTAGCAATGGCACAATCACGGCCACCTGCCTCGTCGTAGCGGCGCTGCAGGTATGGCCCGACGGGAAGGAGTCGTCGCAAGACCTACTGCTCGGCTCGCCCGGGCGGGCCAACCGTAGAACTGGTCGGGGCGAGAGGATTTGAACCTCCGACTTCAGCGTCCCGAACGCTGCGCGCTACCAGGCTGCGCCACGCCCCGACCGAGGGCATCCGCGGGATGGGCCACGAATGGTACCAGCCCCTACACTCGCCCGCACCATGGAGCCCCTGCGCGACCGCCTGCGCCTGCCCGATGCCGACGCGCTGCTCCTGGCCCTGACGGTCGTGATCAAGATCGGCGTGCTGGCCATCGGCGCCGCGGCCTACGCCATGGCGACGGGCCGGCTCGACGCCATCGGCGCGCTCGAGACCTGGAACCGATGGGACGCGCCGCACTACCTCGACCTGGTGGTGTTTGGGTACCGCGCGGTGGACGACGGCACCCTCATCGGGCCCGACGGATATCGATCCGTGTACCCCGGCGACCTGCCGCTATACATCGTCTTCTACCCACTGTTCCCGTGGCTGGCCACGGCAGTCAACGCCGTGGTCGGCGACCCGCTGGTCAGCGCCTTTGTGGTCTCGAGCGTGGCCAGCCTGTTCGTGGCGCCGCTGATGTACCGCCTGGTGCGCGAGGACGAGGATGTCGGCGTGGCGCTGCGAGCCGCCTGGTTCCTGCTCATCTTTCCGACCGCCTACTTCCTTCACATCGGCTACACCGAGTCGCTGTTCATGGCGCTGGTGCTGGGCTCGTTCCTCGCCGGGCGGACGCGGCACTGGTGGATCGCCGGGCTGCTGGGCGGGTTGGCGGCGCTGACGCGCATCAACGGGCTGGTCCTGCTGCCCGCCCTGGCGGCCGAGGCCTTCACCCAGTGGTACGAGCAGCCGCGCGGCCAACGGCGCCTTCGCATGGAGTGGCTGGCGATCGGGCTGGTGGGGGTGGGCTTCCTCGCCTACATCGGGCTCAACCTGGCCATCTACGGCGAGCCGTTCACCTTCCTGCGCGTCCAGCGCGAGCACTGGTTCAAGGAGCTGGCTCCGCCGTGGGAGGCGATCAGCGCCGCGGTCGGCTGGCTGCGCAGCGACGACCCCGACACGGTCTTCATCCACGGCTCCATGGAGCTGGCGTTCGTGGTCATCGGGCTGCTGGCGGTGCTGATCAGCGCGTTCCGCCTGCGACCGTCCTACTTCGCCTGGACCGCCGGCAACTGGCTGCTGTTCACGTCGACCTCGTTCCTGCTGTCGATGCCGCGCTACACGCTGACCCTCTTCCCGGTGATGGTGCTGCTGGCCCTGCCCACCCGTCGGGTCTGGCTCCTCGCCGCGTTGTCGGCGGTCTCCCTGGCGGCCTTCGTCTACTTCGCCATCCGCTTCGCCACCGGCTCCTGGGCCTTCTGAGCCGATGGACCGATGAGGCGCCTGCACCTCTCCGCCCTCCCCCTGCTGCTGGCGGTCGCCGCGTGCGGCGCCCAGGTGGGCAGCCCGTATCCGCTGCCCGATGGCGGGTCGGCCTTGCGCTGGGGCGATGGGCCGTACGGGGTCGTGCTGGTCGCGGAGGAGGGTCGCGAGGCGGCATCGTGGGACGCGCAGGCGCGGGCCATTGCCGACGAGCGGATAACCGTGGTGGCTCTCCAGGACGCGGATGCGACACTGATCCGCGAGGCGATCCTGGCCCTGCGCGACGACGGCGTGGAGCGCGTGGCCGTGCTGGCCGCCGGATCCGCCACTGGCCCGGCGCTGGAGCTCGGGACGCAGGAGCCCGAGCTCGTCGACCAGCTCATCCTGCTCACCGCCGGCGGCGACGTGTCGAGGCTAGGCGTGTTCCCCAAGCTCTTCGTGGCGTCCCAGGCGGACGCGGCCGAGACCGAGCGCATGGCGGCGGAGGCGCCCGGCGACTGGAACGCGGTCTTCTTCGTGCCAGGCGACGCGCGCGGGCAGGCCATCCTGGAGGGAGAAGCCCGCGGGGAGGCGCTCGACGCGATCCTGCAACGGCTGGAGGAGCGGCGCTAGCAACGCAAAGTCCCGAAGGAACCGCGGCGACCGTTGATGTGATCTCCAGTCAGCCAGCTGCCCCTTCGGGACCGCTGCATCATGCGGGCGGGCGGACGGGATCGCAAGGGGCGTTGTCCACCACTTTCATGGGGTGCGGTGGAGTTATCCACAGTCAATCCCCACCGGCCCGGCCCACGGGCGCGTGCCTGGCGCTTTGCCTGGCGCGGCGGGCGCGCGACGGTGCCGCGGCGGCCACGCGGCCGGCGCCGATGGCCATGGCCACCAGCTCAGGCAGCGCGTCGACGTCGGCCGGCTCGTCGATGGCGAGGCTGGCGGCGATGTGCCCGTCGGGGCGGATGAGCCAGGCCCGCGGGCCGGCCGCCTCGTACGGCGCCATGCCGTCCGGGTCGGCGCGCACGACGGCGACGTCACGCAGCGGCCGGTCCGGTCCGACGGCCGCGACCCGGACACGCGTGGGGTACGCCAGGCGGGAAGCGCGGACGGCGGCAGCCGCGGCCCGAGGAGCGTCGCGTGGACCGGCCAGCAGGACCAGGAAATCGCCGCCCACCAGCTCGCGCAGCCGCGTCACCCGCTCGCGCGCGGCGCCGAGCCGCTCGCATGCGAAGTCCGGCGCCACGCCGCCCACGTCGCCGGCGCCGCGCGCCACGATCGGCGAGCCCGCGTAGCTGAACGGCTCGGCCAGGCGCCCCGAGTTGACCAAGCGCCGCAGGGCGGGAACGCGCAGCGAGCCGCGCAGGATGGCGTTGCGCGCCGCGCGCCGGCCGACGCCGTGCGGAACCATGAAGCGCATGGTGCGGTCGGTGACGGCCAGGTTCTCCAGCGCGGCGGCCCGGCGCTCGCGGTCATAGGTCTCGACCAGCGCGTCGGGCGCCTCTCCCCGCAGCCGCACGGCCAGCTTCCAGGCGAGGTTCTCGGCGTCGGCGGCGCCCGAGTTGAGGCCTCGGGCGCCGAACGGGCTCATGACGTGGGCAGCGTCGCCGG
>DATADC010000089.1:0-6110 GCA_036258735.1 Candidatus Limnocylindria bacterium | reverse complement strand
GGCGGCGGCGGCCAGCAGCCTCTCCAGCGCCGCGATCCGCGCCGACGCAGGGCGCGCCGGCAGGAATCCGCCGAACACGCACCCCGCCGCTTCCAGGCCGGCGAGCGCCATCGCGGCCATCACCGCTGTCGGGCCCGGCACCACCTCCACCGCGTGGCCATCCTGGCGGGCGGCGGCCACCAACTTGGCACCCGGGTCCGACACGGCGGGCATGCCCGCGTCGGTGGTCAGTGCCAGCGTCTCTCCGGCGGCCAGGCGTGCCAGCAGGCCGGGCAGTCGCTGGTCGGCGTTGTGGTCGTTGAAGGAGACGCTCGGCCGCCGAACGTCCAGGTGGGCAAGGAGGCGGGCGGCGAGCCGCGTGTCCTCGGCGACCACCAGGTCGGCGGAGCGCAGCGCGTCGGCCGCCCGCGGTGAGAGGTCACCGAGGTTTCCGATGGGGGTACCGACCACCAGCAAGCGTCCGGAAGCCACCTTAGGGCGAGCGTCGGGCGCCTCGGCGAGAGCCGGGACGGCGCCGGGGGTAGAGATGGTCGATGCCGGGCGTGCGAAGGCTGATCTTGGCCACTGGCGGCATCTGACGCTTGAACTCGGTCTGCGCCACGCGCCGCGCGGCCCACTCGACGAGGGGCGCGTCGAGGCCGGCTCCGACGCACCGCTCGACCGTCCAGCGCCGGTCGACCAGGGCGAACAGGATGCGGTCCAGGGCGTCGTACGAGGCGCCCAGCTCGCCTTCGTCGGTCTGGCCCGGCCACAGGTCGGCGGATGGCTCCTTGCGAACGATCCGGTCGGGCACGCCGAGCTCGGCAGCCAGGCTGCGCAGCTGCGACTTGTACAGGTCGCCGATGGGCTGCAGGGCGGCAGCCATGTCGCCGTGGAGGGTCGTGTAGCCCAGCAGGGCCTCGGTCTTGTTGGAGGTGCCGATGACCAGGGCGTCGAACGCCGCCGAGCGGTCGTAGAGCACGATCATGCGCTGTCGTGCCATGACGTTGCCGCGCCGCACGCGCAGCGACGGGTCGTCCCCGGGGCCGATCAGCTCCAGCATCGGCTCCACCATGGGCGTGATGTCGACCCGTTCGGTGCGGCAGCCGAGTGCGTCCACCACCAGCTGCGCATCGGCCTCGGACTCGGCCGACGAGGTGCGGTACGGCATGCGCACCGCCAGCAGATCCTGGGCGGGGACCGCCCGCGCGGCCAGGAACGCCGTCGTCGCGGAGTCGACGCCGCCGGACAGCCCGACCACCAGGCGCTCGAAGCCGGTCTGCTCCAGCTGCGAACGGATGAAGCCGGCGATGACCCCGATCGCCTGCGGCGGATCCAGCTCGGGGAGCGGCGCAGCCTCGGCCGGCTGGGTGGCCGTCACTCTGCGACCTCTTCCACCGGCAGGTCGGCGCGCTCGGCGAGCAGCCGGTCCAGCTCCCGCCTCACCAGCTCCAGGCGCTCGTCGGCGAGCAAGGGCAGCTGGTAGCGCTGCATGCGCAGGTCGTCAGTGTCGAGCTCTCCAACCACCAGCGCCTCCTCGTAGAGCGGGCCCTCGGCCAGGACCGACCCGTCCGGGCCCAGCAGGCGCGAGCCGCCCCAGAAGGTGAGGCCCTCCTCGTTGCCGACCCGGTTGCAGAAGGCGATGCCCACCGTCCCCAGCAGCGCGTAGGTGTCCTGCATGGCGTGCCAGCCGGCGATCGCCCGCAGGCCGGCCGCGCTGCCAGGCGCCCGCGCCGGACCGGCGGCCACGTTGACCAGCAGCGAGGCCCCGTCCTGGGCCTGGAGCATCGGCAGCGACGGATGCCAGAAGTCCTCACAGACCGACAGCCCGATGCGGCCCAGCGGCTCCCCCACCGCGTGCGTGCGGATGCGGTCGCCCGGCCGCGTGAAGCGGCCCTCGTCGAACAGGCCGTAGGTCGGCAGGTAGACCTTGCGGTGCAGCCCGATCAGCTTGCCCTCGCGCAGCAGGGCGGCGCTGTTGGCGTAGCGGTGGTCGTCCGTCTCCTCCACGAACCCGATCGCCAGCAGGACGCCGGGCGCCGTCCTGCTCAGCGCCGCCAGGCGCTGGTCGGAGGCCGCCATGGCGACCTCGGGCACCAGGTCGGAGAGCAGGTAACCGGTCAGCGCCAGCTCCGGAAAGACGGCCAGCCGGGCCTCCGCCGAGCCTGCCCGACGCAGCCACTCGGCGGCGATGTCCAGGTTGGCGTCGACATCACCGAGGCGCGGCGAGAGCTGCGCCAGGGCGACCGTGTACTTCACCGGATCAGGCGCGAGGCTCGGTGCCGGCCGCACCCGCCCCGGGGGCGAAGAACGAGTCCTCCTCCGGCGGCGGCGCCCCGGACGGTGCCGTGATCGTCTCCTCTTCCGCCACGGTGCGGCCGGTGACCTGCCCGGCCGCGGCGCCGATGACCTCTTCCCGTCGGTCACCGACCAGCTCCTCCGCGAAGTGGCAGGCCACGCGGTGGCCCGGCTGGAGCAGCCGCAGCTCGGGCCGCTCGACCTGGCAGCGCTCGGGGTTGCTCAGCTCCCGGCGCAGCCAGCAGCGGGTGTGGAAGCGGCATCCCGACGGCGGGTTCGCAGGCGACGGCACGTCGCCGACCAGGATCATGCGCTTGCGCCTGGTCTCGACCGCGGGATCGGGAATCGGGACGGCGCTGACCAGCGCCACGGTGTATGGGTGCAGCGGGCGGTCGTACAGCTCGCGGGACGGCGACAGCTCCACCACCTCGCCCAGATACATGACCGCGATCCGATCGCTGATGTGGCGCACGACCGACAGGTCGTGGGCGATGAACAGGTACGTCAGGTTCAGCTCACGCTGCAGGTCGGCCAGCAGGTTGATGATCTGGGCCTGGATGGAGACGTCCAGGGCCGATACCGCCTCGTCGGCGGCGATGAACTCCGGGCTGACCGCGAGCGCTCGCGCGATGCCGGCTCGTTGCCGCTGCCCGCCGGAGAATTCGTGCGGGTAGCGGTTGACCGCGTTGCGCGGCAGGCCGACCATCTCGACCAGCTCTCGCACCCGACGCCGCGCCTCGGCGCGCCGGGCGATGCCATGCACGCGCAGCGGCTCGGCCAGCATGGAACCGATGGTCATGCGTGGGTTCAGCGACGCGTAAGGGTCCTGGAAGATCATCTGCATCCGGCGCCGCAGCCGCCGGAGGCGGTCCCCGGTCGCGTCGGTGACCCGCTCGCCGTCGAACCAGATCTCGCCGTCGGTGGCCTCCACCAGGTGCAGCACGGCCCGGGCGTAGGTCGACTTGCCGCAGCCCGACTCGCCCACCAGGCCCAGCGTCTCTCCGCGCCGCACGTCGAGCGACACGCCGTCCACCGCCCGCACGGCGCCAACCTGGCGCTCCAGGATGAGGCCGGACTTGATGGGGAAGTGAACGCGCAGGTCCTCGGTGCGCAGCAGCGCATCTCCCAGCGGCGCGGCCTCGACCCGCGGCGGCTGGGCCAGGGCGGCGGTCATGACGCCCTCGCCCCGCGTACCTCGAAGCCCGACGGGACGAGGCGTTCGCCTTCGGCCGGGTTCCAGCAGGCGATCTCGTGCCCCTCGGCCGCGTCGGGCGCCTGGGCCAGGGGCGGCATCTCGACCCGGCAGCGGTCGAGCACGTTCATGCAGCGCGGCGCGAACGGGCAGCCCGGGATCTCGCGCGACAGGTCCGGCGGCTGGCCCTGGATCGGCACCAGCTCCCCGCGTCCCTGCTCGTCGAGCCGCGGGATCGACTGCAGCAGCCCCACCGTATAGGGGTGGCGCGGTCGGCCGAACACCTCGTCGGTCGTGGCCCGCTCCACGATGTGCCCGGCGTACATGACGTGGATCCGCCGCGTCATGCCGGCCACCACGCCCAGGTCGTGGGTGATCAGCACCAGGGCGGTGCCCAGCTCCTTCACCGAGCTGCGCATGAGGTCCAGGATCTGGGCCTGGATGGTGACGTCCAGGGCGGTGGTCGGCTCGTCGGCGATGAGCAGGCGCGGGTCGCAGGCCAGCGCCATGGCGATCATGACCCGCTGCCGCATGCCGCCGGAGAACTGGTGCGGAAAGTCGTTGAGCCGTTGCCTGGCAGCGGGGATGCCCACGATCTCGAGCAGCTCGAGGGCGCGGCCGGCGGCGCGCTTGCGCTTCAGCTTGCGGTGCGTCTCGAGCACCTCGGTGAGCTGGCGCTCGATGCTGAGCACCGGGTTCAGCGACGTCATCGGGTCCTGGAAGATCATTGCCATCCGGTCGCCGCGGATGTCCCGCATCTCCTCGTCATCCAGCTGGACCAGGTCGCGCCCCTCGAACACGATCGAGCCACTCGGGATGCGGGCGGCCGGCTTGGGCAGAAGCCGCATGATGGCCAGCGAAGTCACCGTCTTGCCGCAGCCGGACTCGCCCACGATGCCGAGCGTGTCGCCGGGCGCCATGTCGAAGCTCACCCCGTTGACCGCGTGCACGGTGCGGTCGCCGGAGCCGAACGTCACCCGCAGGTCCCTGACGCTCAGCAGCTCGCGCGCCGCGGAACGAGCGGCGGACTCGGCGCGCTGCTCGGGAAGGGGCGCCGTCTCCAGGTCGTGGATCGTCATCGGCGCAGCTTGGGGTCCAGCGCCTCGCGCATGCCATCGCCCAGCAGGTTGAAGCCCAGTACGCTCAGCACGATGGCGATGCCCGGGAAGAACGCGAGGTGCACGGCGCTGTTGAGGTAGCGGTACGTGTCGGACAGCATGGTGCCCCACTCCGGCGTGCGGGGATCGGGCGGACCCAGGCCGAGGAAGCCGAGCGCGGCGGCGTCGACCACGGCGGTGGCCAACGCCAGGGTGGCCTGCACGATGAGGGGCCCGATGGCGTTTGGCAGCATGTGCTGCACCAGCAGCGCTCCGCCTCCCACGCCCACCGAGCGAGCGGCAATGACGTAGTCGGCCTCGCGCAGGCCCAGCAGGCTGCCGCGCAGCAGGCGGGCGAAGATCGGGATGTTGACGATCGCGATGGCGACCGCAATCTGCACCACCCCGCGACCCAAGAACGTCACTACGCCGATGGCGAACAGCAGGCCCGGAATCGACAGCATGATGTCGACGCCGCGCATGATCAGGGCGTCCGGCCAGCCGCGGAAGTAGCCGGCGATCGCGCCGAAGACGGCGCCGATGGCCACGCCGATGACCACCGACATCACGGCGATGCCCAGCGTCAGCCGTGAGCCGAAGATGATCCGCGAGAAGACGTCCTGGCCCTGGATGTTGGTCCCGAACAGGTGATCGCCGGTGAACGGCGGCAGATAGCTGTCCGACAGGCTGCCGCGGATCGGGTCGTGCGTCGCGATGAACGGCGCGAAGATCGCCATCAGCACGAACAAGCCCACAAGGACGGCGCCGCTGATGGCGGCCGGGCTGCGTCGCATGCGGCGCAGGGCGTCGCCCCACAGCCCGATCGAGCGCTCGGCCTCCGCCGACGGCAGCGCGATCGTCTGCTGGCTCACGAGTAGCGGATCCTCGGATTCAGGAAGGCGTAGGTGATGTCCACGGCGAGGTTGACCACCACGAAGATGAGGGCCAGCAGCAGCACGCCGCTCTGGATGATCTGGTAGTCGCTGGTGCGCACCGCGTCGTACATCCACTTCCCGACGCCGCCCCAGCCAAAGATGGTCTCGGTCAGGATGGCGCCGCCCAGCAGCAGGCCGGTCTGGAGGCCGATGACCGTCACCACCGGCAGCAGCGCGTTGCGCAACACGTGGCGGTTGTCAACGACGCGCGTGGCCAGACCCTTGGCGTTTGCGGTGCGGACGTAGTCCTCGTTCAGCACGTCGATCACGCTGGCGCGGGTGATGCGCATGATGATCGCAAGCGGGATGGTGCCGAGCGCGATGCCGGGCAGGATCAGATGCCGCAGCGCGTCGACGAAACCACCTAGATCGCCGGCGATCAGCGCGTCCACGGTCGTCATGTTCGTGACCCGCGGGAAGGAGTATTCGATCAGGTTGATACGGCCCGAGTCGGGCAGGACGGGCCACTGGATGGCGAACAGCCACTTGAGCATCAGGCCCAGGAAGAAGATCGGGATGCTGATGCCGATCAGGCTGACCACCGTCCCTGCCTGGTCGAACCATCCGCCGCGCCGCTTGGCGGCGAACATGCCCAGCGGGATGCCCAGC
>DATADC010000088.1:0-2515 GCA_036258735.1 Candidatus Limnocylindria bacterium | reverse complement strand
CCCTGCTGCGGGCGGCCGGCGGATGAGTGGGGCAGCAGGGCCGAACACGGGTCTCGACGAGGCCATCGACGCCTTCCTGCTCGAGCTGCGCGTGGAGCGCGGCCTTTCACCGCTGACCGTCGCGGCCTATCGGCGTGACCTGGCCCAGTTCGCCAGTGCGGCAGGAGACGCCTGGCGCAGCGACCCGGAGCCGGTGCGCGACTTCCTCAACGCGCTGCGCCGCAATGGCCGTCGTCCCACCACCCAGGCCCGCAAGGTGGCCGCCATCCGCGGCTTCTATGGCTTCGCGCTTCGCGAGGGCCTCGCCCAGCGGGACGTGGCGGCACTGGTGGACACGCCCCGCGCCGGCAGCTACCTGCCGGACGTGCTCGAGCGCGACGAGGTGGAGCGCATCCTCGACGCGCCGCCCGCGGACAACGCGACCGGGATCCGCGACCGGGCCATCCTCGAGCTGCTGTACGCCTGCGGCCTGCGCGTCTCCGAGCTGACCGGCCTCGACCTCGATCGCGTGGACCTGGAGCGCCTGCAGGTTCGCGTCATCGGCAAGGGCAACCGGGAGCGACGCGTGCCCATGGGCGAGCCAGCGCGCGACCGGCTGCATCGGTACATCGCCGGCCCCCGCGCGGGGTGGACGGCCGGCAAGCCGACCGCGGCGGTCTTCGTCAGCCAGCGGGGGAAGCGGCTGGCACGCGAATCGGTCTACCGGCAGGTGCGGGGCTGGGCGGAGGCCGCCGGCGTATCGGCCAACGTCACGCCGCACACCTTCCGGCACAGCTTCGCGACCCATCTGTTGGAGGGCGGCGCCGACCTACGCGTGGTCCAGGCCCTGCTTGGCCATGCTAGCATCAGCACCACCCAGCTCTACACGCACCTGACCGGGGAGCGCCTGCGCGAGGTGTACCTGCGGGCCCATCCGCGCGCCTGAAATATGAGCTACGCACGCAACCTCCTCAGCCGCGGCGAGGAAGTCGTCTTCGAGAGCCGTCAGCACTGGTTCGCCGTGCTGGCGCGCACGTGGTTCTTCATCCTCCTCGCCGTCCTGGCGCTTGCGGTGCTGATCTACACCACGTCCTCGACCGATGGCGGAGGTGCGTGGGGCTTTCTGCAGATCGCTTCGATCGTGGGCCTGATCGTGTCGTTGGGATACATCGGCTGGGTCATCTGGGACTGGCGCAACCAGGAGTGGCTGATCACCACCCGTCGCGTGGTGCGCGCCGAGGGGATCCTCAACAAGCAGATGGCCGACTCCAGCCTGGAGAAGATCAACGACGCGCGCCTGACGCAGAGCTGGGTTGGCCGCGTCTTCAACTACGGCACGCTCGACATCCTGACCGCAGCCGAGGAGGTCGGGGGCACCAGCGTGGCCGACTTCCCGATGATCGCGGATCCGGTGCAGTTCAAGGTCGCCATGCTGAACCAGAAGGAGATGTTGGAACGCCCCGACCTGGCACCGGCGCGCACCCAGCGGCCGACCCCACTGCCGGCCATGCAGCGCGCCGAGCCGATGCCGGCGCGAGCCGGCTCCGACCGGGTGCAGGAGGTGCGTGACGAGCCGATGCCGCCACCCCCGCCTTCGCCCGCCTCGCCTCCGCCAACGCCGGTCCCCGCCCCAGAGCATGCGGCGCCGCCTGGCGACCGGCTGACCGCCACGCTGGAGAGCCTGGCCGCGCTGCGTGACCGTGGCCTCATCACGCCCGAGGAGTACGACGCCAAGAAGCGCGAGCTGCTGGAGCGGATGTAGGTGCCGGAGGTCCGCCGGGGCGCTCTGCCCGACGGTCTCTACGGGGCCGAGCTGGAAAGGCGAATTGCGGAGGCTGCGTCTGCCGTCCGCGGGCGTCTGGCCGGCGACAGTGGGCTGGACCGGCCCGAGCTGGCCTTTGTGCTCGGCTCGGGGTTGGGCGGGGTGGTGGAGCTGCTGGACGACGCGCCGCGAGTGCGAATCGGCTATGGCGAGATCCCGCACGTTCCGGTCCCGGAGGTCGATGGCCACGCCGGTGAAGTGGTCGCGGGCCGGGCCGGCGGCCACGCCGTCCTCGTCCTGTCGGGGCGTGCCCACCCGTATGAGGGCTGGAGCCACCGCCAGTCGACGCTCCTCCTGCGCGCCTGCCTCACGCTGGGCGCCGGCACGCTGGTTCTGACCAACGCCGCGGGCGGCATCAACCCAGACTTCGAGCCGGGCGACGTGATGCTCATCGCGGACACCATCAACCTGGCGGGCGACAACCCGCTGCTTGGCCCCAACCTGGATTCGCTCGGCCCGCGCTTTGTGCCCATGACCGACGCGCTGGACGCCGGGCTACGGCGGCGCGCCCCCGAGGCCGGGCGTCGCGGCGGCGTGCAGCTGCGCCAGGGCGTCTACGCCATGCTCTCCGGCCCCGCCTACGAGACGCGGGCCGAGCTGCGCATGCTGCGCGCGCTCGGCGCCGACGCGGTAGGCATGTCGACGGTCCACGAGCTGCTGGTTGCCCGCCATCAGGGCGCGCGGGTGCTGGGCTTCAGCCTTATCACCAACAAG
>DATADC010000087.1:0-3700 GCA_036258735.1 Candidatus Limnocylindria bacterium | reverse complement strand
TCCTGGCTGCTGGAGCTGGCCGGCAACGCCTTCGAGAAGGAGGGCAACGACCTGGCCGATATCCGCGGCTGGGTCAACGACTCCGGCGAGGGACGCTGGACGGTTGCCGAGGCCATCGCGCACGACGTGCCGGCGCCGATCATCACCCTCTCGCTGATCCAGCGCTTCCGAAGCCGCCGCGACCCCGACAGCTTCGGCGACCGTGTGCTGGCAGCGCTGCGTAATGAGTTCGGCGGCCACGCGGTGAAGGCGGTGGCCGGCGACGAGACGGGCTAGGGCCGTGACCAGCGTGCCGACCGCGCTGGACGAGGCGCTGCCGCGGGAGGCGGGGGCCACCGCAGCCAACCCACTGCGCGAAGGACTGCGCCTGGAGCGCATGCCGGCGCCGTGCACCATGGTCATCTGCGGAGCCACCGGCGACCTGACCGAGCGGAAGCTGGCGCCGGCGCTCTACAACCTCCTGCTCGGCGGCTTCCTGCCCCCGGAGTTCACCGTGGTCGGCTTCGCGCGGCGCGAGCTGAGCGACGCTGCCTTCCGCGAGCACCTGCTGGGCGGCATCAACCAGTACAGCCGCAACCGCCCGGCGAAGCAATCCATCTGGGACTCACTCGGGGCCGGCATCTACTACCACCGCGGCGACGTCGACGATCCGCAAGCGTGGTCGAGCCTGGTCAGGCTGCTGGACCGCATCGATCGCGACCGCGGCACGGCCGGCAATCGGCTCTTCTACCTGGCCGTCCCGCCCTCGCTCTACCCCGAGATCGCGCGCCAGATCGAGGCGGCCGGCCTGGCCGCGAGTGGCAACGCCCGGGCCGAGGGCAAGAAGGGCTGGACGCGCGTCATCGTCGAGAAGCCGTTCGGGTACGACCTGCCCAGCGCGCAGAAGCTCAACCGGGAGCTGACGGAGGTCTTCCGCGAGTCGCAGATCTACCGCATCGACCACTACCTCGGCAAGGAGACGGTCAAGAACCTGGCCGTCTTCCGCTTTGGCAATGGGCTGTTCGAGCCGATCTGGAACCGGCGCTACATCGACTCGGTGCAGATCACGGTGGCCGAGACGGTCGGGGTCGAGGGGCGCGGCGATTTCTACGACCAGACCGGCGCCCTGCGCGACATCGTGCAGAACCACGCGCTGCAGCTGATGGCCACCTTCGCCATGGAGCCGCCGGTCGAGTTCAAGGCCGATGACCTGCACGACGAGAAGCTCAAGGTCCTGCGCGCCGTCAAGCCGATGACGCCCGCGGAGGTGGGCGAGTCCGCGATCCGCGGCCAGTACGTCTCGGGCTGGGTCGAGGGGCACAAGGTGAGCGCCTACCGTGACGAGCCGGAAGTGGCGCCCGATTCGGAGACCGAGACGTACGTCGCGCTGCGCCTGAAGATCGAGTCCTGGCGATGGGCGGGCGTGCCGTTCTACCTGCGGACCGGCAAGGCGCTGGCCACGCGTGCCACCGAGGTGGCGGTCCAGTTCAAGCGGCCGCCGCTGGCGCTCTTCGTGCGGGCCGGCACGCCGCCGATCGACCCGAACATCCTGGCCATTCGCATCCAGCCTGACGAGGGCATCCTGCTGCGGTTCGGCGCCAAGGTTCCCGGCCAGGGGCTCCAGATCCGCAACGTGAACATGGACTTCCGCTACGGGTCCAGCTTCGCGGTCGACTCCCCCGATGCCTACGAGACGCTGCTGCTGGACGCCATGATCGGCGACGCCGCACTGTTCACGCGTGGAGACGAGGTCGAGCGGGCGTGGGCCATCGTGGATCCCATCGCCGAGGCGTGGCGCTCGGGGCAGGGCGGACCGATCCACTTCTATGGCGCCGGCACCTGGGGGCCGCCCGCCGCGGACGAGCTCCTCGAGCGCGACGGTCGCGCCTGGCGCCGGCCGTGACCGAGCAGCGGCATCGCCACAACGGCGGCCCGACGCCCGCCGAGCGGGAGATCGCCGTCCACCGGCACCTGATGCGCTTCGGCGAGGCGGAGTCGCGCGTCGCGCCGGTGTGGAGCGCAACCAACACCAGCGTCCCCGCCGTTGAGAGCCACTTGGCCGAGATGTGGAGCGTGGGCCTCGGTGACGCGGGGACCGTCACCGAGAAGGGCCTGCCCCACGCTCGGGCGTCGGTCCTCAACCTGATCGTCACCGTGCCGGACGTCGCCGCCGCTGAGCGGGTGGTGCAGACGTTGGGTGGCCTGGGGTTCCGGCACCCGTCGCGCGCGCTCGTGCTCGTCACCGACCCCACCGGCTCCGGACCTGCGCTGGACTGCGCGGTCAGCGCTCACTGCCACCCGTCCGACGGCAACGGGCAGGGCCAAGTCTGCTACGAGGAGGTGGTCCTCACGGTGCGCGGCGAGGCCGCGCAGCACCTGGACGGGATCGTGGCGCCGCTGCTCATCCACGACCTGCCGACCCACGTGTGGTGGCCGGGCGACCCGCCCTTTGCCGACGAGATCTTCGACCAGCTGGTCGAGGTGGCGGATCGCGTCATCATCGACAGCGGCGACTTCGCCGACCTGCTGCTCGGCCTGCGCCGCCTCTCCACCCTGCGTCGCCGCAGCGGCATCGGGGACCTGTCGTGGCGGCGCATCGGCTGGTGGCAGGAGCTCACGGCCCAGTTCTTCGACGCGCCGCGGTTCCGACGCTACCTCCCAAACCTCAACCGCCTCGAGGTCCGATACGCCCGCCGGCCCGGCGAGCCATCAGGCGGTGATCTGGCCCAGGCGATGCTGTACGCCGGGTGGATCGCGTCCCGCCTGGAATGGCGGCGGCACGTCACCGCCGAGCCGATCCGCGATGGATCCATGCGCCTGGTGCTGGAGGGCCGTTACGCCATGGTCGACCTCGACGTGGCCGGCGTGGACGCGCCCGAGCTCGAGCCAGGTGAGCTGATCTCCGTCCGGCTCCGCGCGCGTGGCGAGATGGGCGCCGCCGAGTTCATCCTCGATCGAGACGCCGACGAGGCCGTCATGGCGTCGAACGCCGACGGCATGACCGCCCTGCTGCGCCGCGTCCGCATGGAGCGCCAGACCGAATCGGAGCTGCTGGCCGGGACCCTGGTCGTCGAGGCGCGCGACCCGGTGTACGAGGCGGCGGTGCGCGCCGCGGCCATCTTCCTTGCGGCGGCACGCAGCGGCGACGAGGATCGGTGAGTCGCAGCTTCGAGGTCCTCCCTGACGTCGAGGCGGTTGCTGCGGCCACCGCCGACCGCCTGGTCGCCACCGGCCGCAACGCCATTCGCCGTCGCGGCCGGTTCATCCTGGCGCTGACCGGCGGGTCCACCCCGCTGGCCGTCTGTCCGCTGCTGGTGGTGCCGCCGCGTGTCCGGATGCTCGACTGGTCGCGGGTGGAGTTCTTCTTCGGCGACGAGCGGGCGGTGCCGCCCAACGACCCCGAGTCGAACTACAACACGGCGCGGCTGGCGCTGCTCGACTACCTGCCGCGGCTGCGCATCGACCAGGTACACCGCATGCCGTGCGAGCTTGACGACCTCGAGCGGGGGGCGCAGCAGTACGAGCGTCAGCTGCGGGCCGTGATCGGCGGCGACGGCGTCCCACGCTTCGACCTCATCTGGCTGGGCATGGGCGCCGGTGCCGGGAAAGAGCGACGCGGTATGGCCGTCGGCGCCCATGCCCAGCCAGATGAGGTCGAAGCGTGGGACGCCGTCGCCGCCGATCACGGCCCGCAGCTGACGCTCGTACTGCTGCGCCCCCC
>DATADC010000086.1:0-15303 GCA_036258735.1 Candidatus Limnocylindria bacterium | reverse complement strand
GCCGGCCTGCGCGCCGAGGTCGACGACCGCTCGGAGCGGATGCAGGCCAAGCTGCGCGACGCGCAGGAGCAGAAGGTGCCGGTCATGGCGGTGGTCGGGGACCGGGACGCGGAGGCGGGCGCGGTTTCCCCGCGGCTGCGCACGGGGGAGTCCTCCCAGGGAGTGCCGCTGGCCGACTTCATTGACGATCTGCGTGGACGCGCCCAGCGGCGCGAGCTCTGGCCGTACGCCGCCGAAGGCTGAAGCGCGGAGCAACTCGGAGAGGTCTCGAGCCATCCACCGGGACGGCATGCGACACTCAACGGCGTGAGGAAGATGCGCGGCGTAGGCCAGCTGGCCCTGCGCACGACGGACCCTCAACGGGCCGCGGAGTTCTACGAGTCCGCCTTCGGGTTCCGGCGCCGTGCGGGCGACGCGACGGGCGTCGACCTGGAGCTCGGCGGCTTCGAGCTCAGCTTTCGCCACGGCGAACGCGCCACACGCGAGGGGATCCAGATCGGCTTCCGGGTCGACACCGCCTCGGAGGTCGACGCCTGGGCGCAGGAGCTGACGCAGCGCGGCTTCGCGGTCCTGGCGCCGCCGTCGGGGGACCGATGGGAGGGCACGCGCTCCTTCCGCATCGCCGACCCCGACGGGCGCCAGGTGGCGGTCTTCTACGTATACCCGTGATGAGGGGCGAGGCCCTCCGTCAGCGGTTCCAGCCGCCTCCGGGCCGATCCGCCCGGGCCACGCGTCGCGGCGCGAAGCGGACCACGCTCACGCCAAGGACCACGAGCCCAAGGCCCATCAGCAGCGCAGCCGTTCCGGTCGGCGAGTCCCCCGGGAGCGGAAGAGCCGTATCGGGCTGGGTCCCGGTGGGCGCTGGGCTGGCGGTGGCGCCAGCTGGCTGCTGCGCCTCGCTGGGCGGCGCGGACGCCGGCTGCTGCGCGGCCTGGACCACGATCGTCCCCTGCATCTCCGAGTGGAAGTCGCAGCGGTAGGCGTAGGTTCCGGGCTCGGTGAAGGTGAAGCTGAACGACTGGCCACGGTCCAGGTTGCCCGAGTCAAACGCATCGTTCTCGGCGGTGGCCGTATGCGGCGCGTCGTCCGAGTTGGTCCAGGTCACCGTGTCGCCCACGGCGATGGTCAGCGTCGCTGGCTGGAACGCGAAGTTGCGGATATCGACGGTGTGCTCCGTTGCGGCGCGCGCCGGCACGACCATCGGGGCGGCGGCGAATACGCCGAGCGCCGTCGCGCCGGCCGCGGCAGCAAGGATCTGGATCAGCTTCGGCATGGAAACTCCCCACTACGGTGGACGGTTACCTCACTTACGAGGCACCGTCGCGCTGGAAGGTTTCAGCGGGCACTGCGGCTGGTGACAATCGCCACCGGTCGGTGTAAGATCCGTCGGCGCTGCGCGCGTGGGATGTGGGCCACCTGTCCGTCATCGGTCGGTGGCTCGTTTGTTGAAGGAGCGAACGGACCATAGCAAGGGACCTGCGAGTCAACGAGATGATCCGCATCCGCGAGGTACGGGTCATCGACGATGAAGGCCAGCAGCTGGGTGTGATGCCTACCTTCAGGGCGCTGGCACTGGCACAGGAGAAGGGGCTCGACCTCGTGGAGGTGGCGCCCACCGCGGTCCCGCCGGTCACCCGCATCCTCGACTATGGGCAGTACAAGTACGAGCTGCAGAAGCGCGAGCGCGAAGCGAAGAAGAAGCAGAAGTCGCAGACGTTCAAGGAGATCCGCCTGCGGGTCAAGATCGACGTCAACGACCTGCGAACCAAGGCACGCCGAGCAGCCCAGTTCCTGGACGAGGGCGATCGGGTCAAGGTCACGGTACAGTTCCGTGGCCGGGAGATGACCCACGCCAACCTGGGGCGGGACCTGCTCATGCGGGCCGCGGAGATGCTGGCAGAGCACGGCACCATCGAGCGCCAGCCGCTCATGGAAGGCCGCAACCTGTATATCGTCATGGCGCCGCTCGAGAAGCGGCCCGAAAAGAAGGCCGAGGGCGGATCGGCGGGTGACGCCGGCACGCAGCAACAGACGGAGCAGCCGCCGGGCAACGGCGAGACGATCGGCGACAGGCTCGCCGCCAAGGGCCAGGCGCCCACCGCCACGGTGGAGCCGGGCGAGATGGCGGAAGAGCAGAGGCCGGCGGAGCAGGGATAGGACGACCACAGTGCCGAAGATGAAGACCCACAAGGGGACGGCCAAGCGCTACAAGAAGACGGGCTCGGGCAAGTGGGTTCGACCCAAGGCCTGGCGCGGCCATCACCTCGAGATCAAGTCCAGCCGCCGCACCCGCCGCTACGCCGGCAAGGCGGTGGTGTCCAAGGCGCACGGCGAGCAGCTCGAGCGGCTGCTGCCCTACGCGAAGGGCTAGGGGGACATGGCACGAGTCAAGCGCGGGGTCGCCGCGCACCGGCGCCACAAGCGACTGCTGGCCCAGGCGCGCGGTCGCCGCGGCACACGCTCCAAGCTGGTCCGTCCCGCGCGCGAGGCGCTTTTCCACGCCCTGGTCTACGCCTACCGCGACCGCAAGCGGCGCAAGCGGGACATGCGGCGGCTGTGGATCGAGCGCATCAACGCAGCCTCCCGGCAGCACGGCCTGTCGTACAGCCGCCTCATCGCCGGCCTGAAGGCCGCCGGGGTCGAGGTGGATCGCAAGGTCCTAGCCGACCTGGCGGTCCGCGAGCCCGCAGCGTTCGCAACCATGGTCGCCACCGCCAGGTCCTCCTTTAGCGGCTAGCCGGCGTCCACGAGACGCCGGCGCTCATCGGCCCTGCTCCTTCATGGAGCGGGGTCGTTCGTTTATCGCCGATGATGAGCCCGATGCAGCCGATGACCGACCTCCGCCAGCGCCTGGAGCACCTGCGCGCCGATGCCGCCGCCCGGCTGGAGGCGGCCCCCGACGCCGATGCGGTCGAGGCACTCCGCATCGCGCTGCTGGGCCGGTCGGGCGAGCTGACGGGCCTGATGCGCGAGCTCGTATCGGTGCCCGAGGAGGAACGTCCGGCCGTGGGGCAGCTGGCCAATGCCGTCCGCGACGAGGTCGAGCGCGCCGTCGGCGAGCGGCTGGCACGGCTCCGCGGCGCAGCGCTGGAGGAGCGGCTCACTCACGAACGCTTGGACATGAGCGCGCCGGGACGCCCGACGCGCGTCGGCCACCTGCATCCGCTGATGAGCGCCGAGCGCGACCTGCGGGAGATCTTCCACGCGTTCGGGTTCGAGGTCTTCGAGGGACCGGAGATCGAGACCGAGTGGTGGAACTTTGAGGCGCTGAACATCCCGCCCGACCATCCAAGCCGCGACCTGTGGGACACGCTGTATGTCGCGGAGCCGGGCAGCTGGGAGGCCGGTGCGCCGCGGCCGGCCGAGGACGAAACCATCCTGCGCACCCATACCAGCCCGGTCCAGATCCGGGCCATGCGGGCCCTGGCCCCTCCGATTCGGGTCATCATGCCGGGGCGCTGCTTCCGCTACGAGGCGGTGGACGCCAGCCACAACTTCGAGTTCTTCCAGGTCGAGGGCCTGGTCGTGGACGAACGGACGAGCCTGGCGGACCTGAAGGGCATGCTGGAGGAGTTCGCGCGGGCCCTCTACGGAGAGGGGACGCGAACTCGATTCCGCCCCGGCTACTACCCGTTCACCGAGCCGAGCGTGGCGTTCGACATCGGGTGTCTCGTCTGCGGCGGCGGCGGCTGCCCTGCCTGCCGGCAGAGCGGCTGGATGACGATCCTGGGCGCCGGCATGGTGCATCCGGTCGTCCTTCGCTCCGGAGGCTTAGACCCCGAGCGCTACCAGGGCTACGCCTTTGGCATGGGGCTGGACCGCATCACGCTCCTGCGCCACGGCATCCCTGACCTGCGACTGCTGATGGGGGCCGACCTGCGGTTCCTCGGCCAGTTCCCCGGAGGCCGCTAGACCGATGCGGGTGCCGCTCTCCTGGCTGCGCGAGTACGTGAGCTTCGACCTGTCGCCGCAGGCACTGGCCGAGCAGCTCACGCTGCGGGGCATGGAGGTGCAGGGCATCGAGGTTACCGGCGCCGATTGGACCGATGTGGTGGTCGGGCGGCTGCTGTCGGTGGAGCGGCATCCGAACGCGGACAAGCTGTGGCTGACGAGCGTGGACGTCGGTGGCGATGCGCCGCTGCAGGTCGTGTGCGGGGCCGACAACATCGCGCCCGGCCAGTTGGTGCCGGTGGCTCGGGTCGGCGCTGTGCTGCCCGGCGAGCGACGCATCGAGCGCACCCGGATCCGCGGCGTGGAGTCGCAGGGGATGCTGTGCTCCGCCGCCGAGCTGGGCCTCGGCGACGATGCGGACGGCATCCACATCCTGGGCGACGGCGACGCTCCGCCGCTGGGCGCCGACCTGGCCTCTGTGGTCGGCGAGGTGGTGCTCGACGTTGACGTCAAGCCGAACCGTGGCGACGCGCTGTCGATGGTCGGCCTGGCGCGCGAGGTGGCCGCCTTGAGCGGCAGCGAGCTCCGCCTGCCGGACGCATCGGTCGACGAGGACGAGAGCCTGCGCACCGACGAGAGCGTCTCGGTCCGAATCGAGGATGCTGCCTGCCCGCGCTTCGCGGCGCGCCTCGTTACGCACGTCGCCAACGGGCCGTCGCCGGCGTGGATGCAGCAGCGCCTGCTGGCCGCCGGCATGCGTCCCATCTCGGCGGTGGTGGATGTCACCAACTACGTCATGCACGAGCTCGGGCAACCGATGCACGCGTACGACGCGGCCACGGTCCCCCGCGGCGAGATCGTGGTGCGGCGCGGCCGGCCAGGGGAGCAGCTCGAAACCCTCGACCACGAGGTGCGAGAGCTCGACGAGCGGATGCTGGTCATCGCGGACCATGAGCGTGCCATCGGCCTGGCGGGGATCATGGGCGGCGCCGCCACGGAGGTCACCGAGGCGACCACCGAGGTCATCCTGGAATCGGCCATCTTCCACGGCCCGACCATCCGCAACACCGCTCGCCGGCTGGGACTGCGTTCGGAGGCGAGCATGCGTCACGAGAAGGGGATCGGGCACGACCTGCCCCGGTATGCCGCGGACCGCGCGGCGCGGCTTATCGCCGAGGTCACAGGCGCGACCGTGGCCGCCGGGATCGTGGATAACGACCCCGGCGCGCGCCAGCCGCGGCGGGTGGAGGTCGACCTCGGGCGAATCGAGAGGCTCCTGGGCATCGGCGTCGGCACCGACGACGCCGCCCGGCTGCTGGCGCCGCTCGGCTTCGAGGTGGAGCCTGCCCGGGAGGGGCGCATCCGGGTCGGCGTGCCGAGCTTCCGCCTCGACGTGGTGGCGCCCGAGGACGTCGCCGAGGAGCTCGCGCGGGCCCACGGCTACCACCGCATCCCGGCCACCCTGCGCCTGCATGAGCTGCCGCCGTACCGGCCGGACCCCAGCGAGCCGCGCCACCGGGTGCGGCGCATCCTGGCGGGCCTGGGGCTGGATGAGGTCGTCTCGCATGGGCTGATCGGGCCGGACGACCTG
Organism: Candidatus Limnocylindria bacterium; assembly: GCA_036258735.1. Taxonomy (GTDB): domain Bacteria; phylum Chloroflexota; class Limnocylindria; order QHBO01; family QHBO01; genus JAPSGM01. Next base: position 9,821 of record DATADC010000086.1, on the reverse strand, counting down.
CGCCGGTCGGGCTACGACCCTCGCGACGACGGCCTGGTGCGCGTGGCGAACCCGCTGTCCGAGGCCCATTCCATCCTGCGGCCGGTGATATACCCCTCCATGCTCGCCGCGTTGGCCGAGAACGTCAGGCAGCGACAGCTGGACCCCTCCCTGTTCGAGGTCGGCAAGGTTTACTGGTACGACCCCGGCGCGCCAACATCGGTACATCTCATGGCCGCCGGGGCCGGTACCGGTCGCTGGGAGGCATGGCACCTGGCGATCGGCATGCTGCAGCATGGGACCGCTCCCGGCCGCCGGGCCGCGCCCGACGCCGACGTCGAGCAGCTGAAGGGCGTGCTCGGCGCGCTCCACCGCGCCCTGGGGCTGCCCGAGCCGGCGTACCGGGGCGAGACCGACGCGGAACTCGAGAATCATCCGCACCTCCATCCGGGGCGGGCGGGGCGGCTGATCGACACCCGCGGGCAGGGCTACGGCAGCGTCGGCGAGGTCCACCCCGCGATCGCCGAGGCGTGGGGCCTGCCCGGCCGACCGGTCATCGCCGCCGTCAACCTGGAACGGCTGCTCGCCATGGTGCCGCTCCAGACGCGGGCCGTGCCGATCCCAGCCGCCCAGCCGGTGGACCGCGACCTGGCCGTGATCGTCCCCGAGGGCACGCCCCTCGGGGAGCTCCTGCGCGTCGTGCGCGCGGCCGCCGGCCCGATGCTCGTCGAGTCGCGCGTGTTCGACGTCTACCGCGGCGATCAGGTGGGGGAGGGCAACGTCTCGTACGCCATCGCGCTGCGCTTGCAGCCCGACGTCGCGGGGGACGAAAAGGCCGTGGAGCGGGCCGTGAATCGCGTTCGCGGCGCGCTGCAGCACCACCTCGGGGCCCAGATCCGCTGAGCATGACCCGGGCGGCCGGCGGGCTGGTACCCTTCCGCCGCTCGTCGGGACGAGGCGAGCGCACGCAGAGGGAGTGACGAGGTGGAGTTCTTCCGCGAGCTGGGCGTGATGGACGTCTTCATCGTCGCCATCCTGGCCGCCGGAGTGTTCATGGGCTTCACGCAGGGCCTCATCCGCTACGCGCTCAACGTGGTGGTGGTCGTGGCCGCCTTCGTCGTTGCCTCGCAGCTCAAGGTCCCGCTCGACAACGCGCTCGGCTTCTGGGAGGCCTTCACGCCGGAGCTGCGGGAGCAGATCCTCTTCCTGTTCCTCTTCCTGGCGCTGGTCATCGGTGGATGGTTCGTCGTGCGCGCCCTCTACCAGCGCACGCGGCTCCCGATCCCGCGCCAGCTCGACGAGCTGGGGGGCGCCGTGCTTGGCCTGCTGTGGGCAGCGCTGTTCATCGGCTTCCTGGTGGTCGTCATGGACAATTTCTTCACCGGCGTCGGCGACCAGGAAGCAGCCGAGGCCGGCATCATCAAGGGGCTGTACGACGCGCTGCGCAGCTCTGCCCTGGTCGAGGTCATCCGCGACTCGCTGATCCCGGCCTTCGGCTACGTCGTCCGCCCGCTGGTCCCCGAGGAGATCGCGCGGCTGCTGGAGCCGCGCGCCTGACCATGCCTGCGGCCGGCGCGCCGGCAGAGGCGGCGGATGAGGGCCGGCTGGCACGGATCAGCGACCCATCGTGGTTCGACCGCCCGGCGATGGAGGTCGCCGAGGATCTGCTTGGCTGCATCCTGGTCCACGACGCGCCCGGGGGGCGCGTTGCCGGCCGGCTGGTGGAGGTCGAGGCCTACCAAGGGCCCGAGGACCTGGCCGCCCACTCCGCCCGTGGCCGCACGCCGCGGAACGCCGTCATGTTCGGCCCGCCGGGCCACCTCTACGTCTACCTGATCTACGGCCTGCACCACTGCGCCAACGTCGTGTGCGGTCCGGCGCACAAGCCGGAGGCCGTCCTGCTGCGCGCGGCGCAGGTGACCGATGGGGTGGCGCTGGCGCGCCGGCGCCGCGGGGGCCAAGGTGAGCTGCACCGGCTGGCGTCCGGACCGGGCAACCTGGGCGCGGCCTTCGGGCTGGACCGCGCGTTGAACGGCAGCGACCTTCTGGCCGGGCCGGTCTGGCTGGCTCGCGGCGAGAGGCCCGCGCGCGTCGTCCGTCGCCCGCGCGTCGGCGTCGCTTACGCCGGAGAATGGGCTGCGCGCCCCATGCGCTTCGTGGTTGCCGGTGACCCGCACCTCTCCCGCCCCTGATCCCCAGCCGGGAGTCGCCGCCGACGCCGGAACGGTGCGCGCCTTGGAGTTCGGAGCGATCGCCGACATGCTGGCTGCGCTGACCGCGTTCGCGCCCTCGCGCGAGCTGGCCGAGGCAAGCCTGCCGTCAAGCGACAACGTCCTGGTGGGCCTGCTCCAGGACCAGACCGACGAGGCCGCCCGTCTGCTGGAGGACCAGGCACAGGCCAGCATCGGCGGCGCGCGGGACGTGCGAGCCGCCCTCGTCCGCGCGGAGCGAGGCGGCCGCCTGACCGCGGCCGACCTCCTGGACATCGCCGAGACGTGCCGCGCGGCGGGCCTGTTCGCCGCCCGGTTGACGGCCTGGCGCGGACGCCACCTCGCGGAGCTTCGGGACGAGCTCGACGAGGCGCCGGCGCTCAGGGAGCGGATCGAGCGCAGCGTGGACGAGTCTGGCGAGCTCCTGGACTCGGCGTCGCCCGAGCTGGCGGCCATCCGCAAGAGGCTGCGGACGGCCCAGGACCGCGTGCGCCAACGCCTCAACGCCATGCTGCGCGCGCCCGACATGGCCGGCGTCATCGGCGAGGCGATCGTCACGGTCCGAGCCGGACGCTACGTGATCCCCATCCGTGCCGAGGCCAAGGGCCGGGTGAAGGGCATCGTGCACGACCAGAGCGCCTCTGGCGCGACCCTCTTCGTGGAGCCGATGTCGGTGGTGGAGCTGAACAACACCTGGACGCAGGCCACCCTCGATGCGGCTCGCGAGGAAGAGCGCATCCTCGACGAGCTGTCGCGCGAGGTGGAGGCCCGGGCGGAGTCGCTGCGGGCCTCGCTGGACGCTCTGGCACGGGCGGACCTGTGGATGGCGCGCGCCAGGCTGGGACGCGACATGGACGCGGTCCGCCCGCAGCCCTCCGACGACGCGGTCGAGCTGCTCTCGGCGCGCCACCCGCTGCTCGGTCCCGGCGCGGTGCCCATCGACCTGCGGCTGGGGGAGCGCTTCGGGTATCGGGCCATGGTGGTCACGGGGCCGAACACCGGCGGCAAGACGGTGTCGCTCAAGACGCTCGGCCTGCTGACGCTCATGCACCAGGCCGGCATGCGCGTTCCCGCAGCGGACGGCGCACGCCTGCCGGTCTTCACCCGCGTGATGGCCGACATCGGCGACGAGCAGAGCATCGCCCAATCGCTGTCGACCTTCTCCAGCCACCTGCGCAACGTGGTGCGCTTCGTGACCCAGGCCGATGAGGGCAGCCTTGTCCTCCTCGACGAGATCGGGGCGGGCACCGATCCGACCGAGGGTTCTGCGCTGGCCATGGCCATCGTCGAGCGGCTGCTGGCCCAGGGCGCCACGGTGGCCGCCACCACGCACTACGCCGAGCTCAAGAGCTTCGCGCAGGAGCACCCGCTGGTGACGAACGCCAGCGTGGCCTTCGACGTGGCCACGCTGCGCCCGACCTACCGGCTCGAGATCGGGCTGCCGGGCAAGTCACAGGCGTTCGCCATCGCCGATCGGCTGGGGCTGCCGGCCGAGATCGTGACCGACGCCCGCTCGCGCCTCGCCGCCGAGCACGTGTCGATGGAGGAGACGCTGGCCGCCATCGCCCGTGCCGAGGAGCAGCGGACCGCCGAGCTGGAGGAGGCGCGACGCGCCCGGCAGTCGGCTGAGGAGGAGCGCGGGCTGGCGCGCTCGGGCGTCGGCCGCGCCCGCCGCGAGGCGGCGCAGATCCTGGCCGATGCGCGGCGAGCCGCCGACGAGCTGCTGGCGCGCGCCGAGCGAGAGGTGGCCGAGGTGCGGCGCGAGCTGACGCGCCAGCGCAACGTGTCCGGAGGCCGAGCGCGGAGCGCCAAGCCCGCGCCGACCGCAGCCTTCGACGAGCTCGCCGAACGGGCGGCACGCGCTCGCCAGGAGGTCGCCGTGGCCGGCCCCGCGGAGGCGGCTCCCGAGCCGGCAATCGACGACCGGCCCCAGCCGCGCGCGGGTCTCTGGGGACGGAGCCTGACGCTAGGGACGGAGGGTCGCATCCTGGACGTCAGCGGTCGGACCGGTCGGGTGACGCTCGAGACGGACGGCCCGCGGCTCGTCATCCCCGCCGACGACGTGGAGGTCGTCCCCGAGCCAATCCGCGCCGTCAGCCAGCGCGACGCGGAGGCCGATGAGCTGCGCCGCCGCGCGGCGGCAGCCATCTCGCCCCGGCTGGACCTGCGCGGGGAGCGGGTCGAGGCAGCGCTCGAGCAGCTGGGCGGCTACCTGGACCAGGCACTGCTGGCGGGCCTCGACGAGGCGGTGATCCTGCACGGAGCCGGCACCGGGGCGCTGCGGCGTGCCGTGCGCGAGTACCTCGCCGACCACCCGCGGGTCCGCTCGACGCGCCCGGGACGCCGCGAGGAGGGCGGCGACCAGGCCACCGTGGCCCAGCTCTAGGGTGCGTCGCTCTGGGCCTGGTTCTGCTGCGTGGGCGAGGGCGTGACCGCCGGCGTGGGCGAGGGCGTCACCTGCGGAGTCGGCGTCGGGCTCGGAGTCGGTGACGGCGTGGGCGTCGGCGAGGGCGTCGGCGTCGGAGACGGTGTCGGCGTGGAGGTCGGTATCTCGCCGGGCGTGCAGCGCTCGGTGGGAGCCAGCGGCGCGTCCAGCGGCTCCAGCGGCGTGCGATCGAGCGAAGCCTCTCGGCCGCGCCAGCGGTTGATCCAGCGCTCGTTCGCGCGTCGCCAGGTCGGATGGTGGTCCTCGTAGCGGGCGAGGTCCAGGTAGACGCGGCCATCCGCGCTCTCGAAGTCGCCGCAGCCCTCCTGCCAGATCCTGCCGGTCTCGGCCTCGATCTGGAGGCGGCGATGCAGGTCGTCCTCCTCGTCCGGCCGATGCGCCTGGTCGAAGATCTCCGTCACGGTGCTCTCGGTGTGGTCACCGGGCAGCATGCCGCTGATGACGTCCACCTCGAGCTCCACGATGCCGTCCGGTCGCCGGAAGTCACGCACCGGCAGGTTGTTGTGCGCGGCCACCTCCGCCATGTAGTCGTGCCAGATGAAGGTCGGGCCATCGGCGGCGAAGACGTCGGCGATCTCGGAGAAGTCGCTGTTGCCGACCCAGACGCCGGTGACGATGGCGCCCTCGACGACGTTCGGGTCCGCATCGGGCGCCAGGTAGCCGAAGGCCTGCAGGTCGCGGAAGTCGTTGGTCGTGCCGGTCTTGAGGGTGGCCGGCCGGCGACCCTCATCGGTCGTGAGCTGGAAGCGTTCGCCCCAGATGGAGTTCGCGGCCGGATCGGTGTTGTCGGCGAGGATATCGGTGACGAGGTAGGCGGACTGCGGGGAGAGGACGCGCTGCGGGTCGGGAGCGTCCTCGGCCCGGTCGTAGATGACGTTGCCATCACGATCGGTGATGGTCTGGATCACGTACGGCTCGGCCAGGATCCCGCCGTTGGCCATGGCACCGTAGGCCGCCGCGAGGTCCAGCTGATGGACGCCGATGGTGCCGAGCGTCAGCGACGGGACCTCCACTTCCTCGGCCTGCGAGGGATCCCACTCCAGGCCAAGGCGCTCGGCCATCTCCACCACCTCAGCGGTGCCGATCAGCTGCTGCACCTTCGCCACCGGGATGTTGAGCGAGTACTTGAGGGCGTCGCGCACGCGTACCGGGCCGCGCTCGCGGTTGTCGGCGTTCGGGACGCTGTACCCGTCGGCGATCTCGCCCTTGACGTCCATCAGCATGGTCCCCGGCGTGACCGTGCCGCGCTCGAAGCCGGCGGCATAGGTGATCGGCTTGAAGGCCGAGCCTGACTGCCGGTAGGCCTGGCCAACCACGTCGTACTCCGGCTGGTGCTCGGGCGTGGACTCCCCGTAGTAGTTCGCGCTGCCCACGTAGGCCAGCACCGCGCCGGTTCGGTAGTTGAGGGTGACCAGCGCGTCGTTGTTGATGTTGCGACCCTGGAGGGACTTGATCCAGGCCAGGGCCTCCTGCCCGTACTTGTCGACGAGCTGCTCGTCGCTCAGCCGGTCGAGGTCGTAGCCCACGCCGGCCCACTTCTCGGCGAAGCGCTGGTAACCGTCGTAGTTGAGGGTGGTGGTGATCTCCAGCCCGCCCGTGTCGAGCGCCTCCTCGCCGCCCAGCAGCTCGCCGGCCTCGGTGCGCACCGCATAGACGAAGTGGGGGGCCCGATAGCGAGTCTGGCGCTGGGAGGCCAGCACGATCTGCTCGCGGCTCGCGCGGTCGGCCTCCGCCTGGGTGATCAGTTCGGAGCGCACCATGTTCTGCAGCACGTAGCCCTGCGCGGTCTTGGCCGCGGCGTTGTCGGGGACCACCAGGATCCGACGCCCGTTCCGGTCCTGGCGCTGCACGGCCTCGGCGGTGGGGTCGAGGCGGCTGGGGGCGCGCACCAGCGAAACGACGAGAGCCGCCTCGGCCAGCGTCACCCGGTCGCCCTCCCGGTCGGAGGTGATGTCCTTGCCGAAGTAGGCCTCCACCGCGGCGGCGATGCCGTACGCCTGGTTGCCGTAATAGACCTGGTTCATGTACATCTCGAGGAGCCGTTCCCTGCCCTCCTGCCCGGGATACTCCTCGGCGACGCGCAGGGCGAGCAGGGCCTCCTTGACCTTGCGCTCCAGGATGCGCTCCGGGTCGGCCATCAGCTGGGGGTCGATGAGCCGCATGCGGACCAGCTGCTGGCAGATGGTCGACGCGCCGGACACGATGTCGTTGGCGACGAAGTTCTGGTACGCGGCGCGAACGATGCCCCGGAAGTCAATGCACGGGTTGGACCAGAAGCTCTGGTCCTCCGCAGCGACCTGGGCGTCCACCAGCACCTGGGGGATGTCCTCCAGCGCCACGACCTCTCGCCGTTCGGCAGCGAAGGTGGCGAGCTCCACGCCGTCGGCGGACACGACGCGGGAGCCCTCGTTCAGGTCGAAATCGGCCAGCTGGGCAGGGTCGCCCAGGCCCGCCGTGAACGAGGCGTACAGGGCCAGCAGCCCCACGAACAAGGCGACCCCCAGGGCCGCGAAGGCGCCCATGATGATCAACGGCAGCGCTGCGACGCCCGAACGGGCCGCTGGTGCGCTGCGGGCCGTGGCGTGCCGGCCGGCAGGAGGGCTCGGGTATCCGCCGCGCTGCGGCGGGGGGCGTCGCGACATGGGCTGCGGACTGTAGCACGCGGCACGCCGCCTATACTCAAGCGCCCATGAGCGCCCGGATCGTGGACGAGCTGCGCTGGCGGGGGCTGATCGCCCACAGCACCGACGAACGCGCCCTGGCAGCGGCGCTGGAGGCCGGCCGAGTTACCTTTTACTGCGGCTTCGACCCCACGGCGCCCTCGCTCCACTTTGGCAACCTGGTGCAGCTGGTCACCATGCGGCGCCTCCAGCAGGCCGGGCACCGGCCGATCGCCGTGGTCGGCGGGGCAACCGGCCTGGTGGGCGATCCCAGCGGAAAGTCCGTCGAGCGCGCTCTCCAGGAGGCCGACGTCATCGAGGGCTGGCTGGAGCGCATCCGCGTGCAGATCCAGCACCTGCTGCCGCTCGAGGGCGACAACGCGGCGCGCATCGTCAACAACCTGGAGTGGACCGGCGGCCTGTCGGCGCTGGCCTTCCTGCGCGACGTGGGCAAGCACTTCAGCGTGGCGCGAATGCTCGAGAAGGAGGCGGTCGCCGCTCGCCTCTCGGACGAGGGCATCAGCTTCACTGAATTCAGCTACCAGATCCTGCAGGCCATGGACTACCTGGAGCTGTACCGCCGCTACGGTTGCGTGCTCCAGACCGGCGGCTCCGACCAGTGGGGCAACCTGACGGCCGGGGTCGACCTCATCCGTCGCGTGGAGCACGCATCGGTCCATGCCCTGGCGACGCCGCTGATCACCCGCTCGGACGGCACCAAGTACGGCAAGAGCGAGGCCGGCGCCGTGTTTCTGGATCACGAGATGACGACGCCGTTCGCCTTCTACCAGTACTTCCTCAACCAGGCCGATGCGGACGTGGTCGCGCTGCTGAAGACGTTCAGCTTCCGCTCACGCGAGGAGATCGATGACCTGGCGCGCGCGGTGAGTGAGCGGCCAGAGGCGCGGGAGGCCCAGCGCGCGCTGGCCGAAGAACTGACGGCCATGGTCCACGGCGAGGAAGAGGCCGGGCGGGCGCTGGCGGCCAGCGAGGCCATCTTCGGCGCGGGCGACCTTCGGGCGCTGGACGAGGCAACCCTGGCTGCCGCCACCGCAGACCTGCCGCGCGCGACATTCGACGGCGCCGCGCCATCGGTCCTGGAGCTGTTGGTCGCGACCGGCTTGGCCGCCTCGCGCGGCGATGCGCGCCGGACGGTGGCCGAGGGGGGCGCCTACGTCAACAACGAGCGCGTTGCGGACCCGACGTGGCTCCCCGGCGACGGCAACTTCCTACATGGTCGCTGGCTCCTCCTACGCCGCGGCAAGCGCCACGTCGCCGTGGTCGTGCGCTCGACCTAGCACGTGCGGCTCGACAACTTCCGACCCGACGCGCGGTCGCGAAGCAGGCCGTGAGTCACGGGACGGCGACCCTCGCCATGACCATGCAGTGGTCGCCGGGCCTGCCGCAGTCAAGGGACTCGCGGAGCGGGACCACGCCCGGACTGGCGAGCACGTAATCGATCCGCAACAGGCCGATGCCCAGCCACGCCAGCCGGCCGGGACGCCAGGTCCAGCCGGGTCCGGTACCCACCTCGCGGTGGACGTCCCGCAGCCCGGCCGCGAAGGACCGGTACGACGGCTCGCTGGACGCCACGTTGAGATCGCCGATAACGACGACCGGTTCATCGCGAGCGATCAGGTCGTCGACCCGGGCCCGCAGGCGTCCGAGGTCGTCGTCGCGACGCGTGCCGTCGAACGAAAAGAGCCCGATTCGGCCGGGCAACGGATGCACGTCAACCACTGCCAGCCGCCGCCCGGCACCCAGATCAAGCCACACGGTCAGCGAACCTGGGTCGTCGAGGAGCTGCTCGGAGGCAATAGGGAACGCGCTGAGGATGCCCAGGCCCAGGACAGTCGGGTCGGGCGCGAGCGAGCGATAGGGATATCGCGACCGCAGCACATCGTCCGCCTCGATGACCGCAGCCGCCCGGTTGGTGAGCTCCTGCAAGGCAATGATGTCGGCATCCTGCTGCCGGAGCGCCGCGACAGCTTCCTGTGGCGTCCGGGCGCCGAGCTGAAGATTCCACGAGACCAAGTCCACCGCCGCAGCTTCGGACGTCCCGCGCGGCCACGAGATCCACTCGTCGCCGAGCATTACCAGCGAGACCGCCACGCTGAGCACCAACGCAAGTCGGAGCACCGGGTCGCGGACAACGACCGCCACGGGGACGAGGAGCAGCGTTGAGAGCAGGAGGTGCGGCGCGAGGATGGGCACTAGCGCCAACGTGCCGCTGGGCTGCGGAACGATCGCGGTCAAGGCGACCAGTCCGACCACGACGAAGGGATATGCGGCGGCCATGCGTGCCACGGCCACGCACAAAGACTCACGTGATGAGCGGCTGACGACAACCCCCACGTCGGCCGCGTGGCTGCCGTCCGGCTAGTGTTTTTCGCCGGCCGCCACCTTCGAGTGCTCGGCGATCACCTTGTCGGCGACGTTGTGTGGCACCTCGGCATAGTGATCCAGCTTCCAGCTGAAACGCCCGCGGCCCTGCGTGATCGAGCGCAGCTCGGTGGCGTAGTGGAA
>DATADC010000085.1:0-10870 GCA_036258735.1 Candidatus Limnocylindria bacterium | reverse complement strand
AGCCTCGCGTTGCTGGCACTCGGTACCGCCGTCGCCGCGCCCGAGCATCGATCGACGTCGTCGGTCACAACCGCCGACCACGTGACCGGTTGCAATCTGACGGTCGACAGCAACGGCACCCTGTTCCTTGACGGCGAGGCGCTCGCCGGCGCGGAGCTGGCGGCAGTACAGGCGCTGCTTGGTTCCGCCGACCTGGCGGCCGCCCTCGAGGTGGCTGCCGACGCCGATGCCGACGCCTGCATCAACCTCGACCTCGACATCGGAGCGGGCGGGATCACCGCCACCATCAACGCCCACATTGCGGTGTGTCCGGCCAACGTCGAGGTCAACGCGGACGGTGACCTCGTCATCGACGGGGCCGTCTTCGCCGGGGACTTCGCGGGCTCCGACCTCGCAGCGTTGGCCGACTTCGCCGCGGCGGCGGACATCGCGCTGTGCGCCGAGGTAGTGGTCATAAACAACGAGGTCGCGGCCATCGTGACCGGCGAGGCCTGCCTCTTCGCCACGCTCAACAGCGACGACACGGTGACCATCGAGCTCGCCGGTGAAGACCTGGTTCTCGACGCGGGCGTCGTGCTGGACGCCGAAGCCGAGCTGGAGGTCGGCGTCGCCATCGAGGTTGGGCTGGCACTGAGGGCGACCGCGGATCTCCAAACCGATTCGGTGACGATCTCGGCGGCCATTACCGAGCTGGAGGGCTGTGGCGAGGACACCGGCGGCGGCCAGCCCAGCGCGAGCCCATCGGCCGCGGCCACGCTGCCCGGAGCCACGCTGCCCGGAGCCACGCTGCCCGGCGCCACGTCGACGGCATCGCCCGGGCTGCCGGATACGCAGACAGCCGGTAGCTCCGCGACTGGTGGCCTGGTGATCGCCGCTGCGCTGATGGTGACGTGGCTCGCCAGCGTTGCCGTTGCTCTCGTGGCGTACCGAATGCGCCGGTTGACCGGCTGAGGCCGGCCACCGGACCGTCAACCGCCCAGTGGCGCGCCTACTGCGGATCCGCCTGGACGCCCGATGGTGGCGCGGTGTACAGGACGCCTGGCGGGGAGGTCACCGACGGGACCGGGGTCTCGTCCCCGCCGTCGCACGCGGTCAGGATCGCGACCATGGCCAGGACCGCCCAGCCGTGGCGAAGCAGCATCACCATAGGAGCTCGGTCCCTGCACGAGGCCGATCGGCGCCTCATGGTCGGCGCTTAAGCTCGGCCACGACCTCGCGCAGCAGCTCGTTCGTCAACCGCTGCTCGGCGAGCAGCTGGTCAAGCACGGAGGTCTGCGGCGTCGTCGCGCCGGCCATTTCACTTGGGGTGCGGGCGGCTCGGTAGGAGCGGTCCCACGCCTCGCGCAGCGCGGCGGCGCGCGTAGCCGCATCGCGAACGATGCTGGAGCCCCACTGTTGCTCGTGTGCGTCGGGCCCGGCCGGCTGGGCGGGCGCGTCGGTGCCGGATTCGGTTCGCGTCGTCCTTGGGTCATCCATTCGGTTCACGACCCCCATACGAGTGCTGATCGGCGGAGCGTTTGGGCGGTGGCGCACACAGCGCCTTCCGACCCACCACGCCAGGCCCGCGACCGCCACGATGGCCAGCGCGGCAACGCCCGCCAGGATGACGGCGGTGAGCAGGTGGCCTTCCAGGGCGTTCCCGATCTGGTCGGCCATGCGGTCCTACCTGCAGGCGCCGTGCCCGCCGAGCAGGATCGGCGATCAGGCCTCGACGACGGTGTTGCGGCCGGCTCGCTTGGCCATGGTGAGGGCCACGTCCGCGGCAGCGAGCAGGTCGCGCATGGCCGAGCCGTCAGCCAGCTCTGCGCAGCCGGCCGACACGGTTGCATGCAGTGGCTGGCCGTCGAAGGTGATCGGCTCCGCCACGAGCCGATGGCGGACCCATTCGGCCGCGGCGGCCGCGTCCTGGCGCGACGCACCGGGCAGCACTGCAGCGAACTCCTCGCCCCCGTAGCGCGCGATCAGGTCGCCACCGCGGAAGCGCCGGCGGAGGATATCGGCGAAGTGGCGCAGCACCACGTCGCCGGCCTGGTGGCCGAACTGCTTGTTGAACGCCCCGAAGTTGTCGAGGTCGAACACGATCGCCGAGACCGGCTGCTGGTCGCCTCGGTCGCGCAGGCCAGCGTCCATCCGGGCCACGGCCTCATCGAAGTAGCGTCGGTTGTGGAGCGTGGTCAGCGGGTCGCGAACGGCGCGCTCGGCCAGGCGCTCGTTCCGCACGGCCAGGGCCGCTGCGCGCTTGATGAGCCGCTCTTCCTCCAGCTTGCGGGTGGTGATGTCGCGCGCCACGGCGAAGACCCGGGTCCGATCCGGCGAGGGCTGTGCGGTCCACTCCAACCAAAGCCAGCGGCCGTCGGCATGGCGGTAGCGGTTCTGAAATCCGTGGACTTGCTTGCCCTCGTCGAACAGCTTGCGAGTCTCGTACGCGGTCGCGTCCACGTCGTCCGGATGGACGAACTCGAGGAACGGCCGGCCGAGAAGCTCACGGCGGGGATACCCGAGGATGCCCTCCCAGGCAGGGTTGACGCGGACGAAGCGGCCGTCCGGCGCTGCCACCGCCAACATGTCAAGCGATAGGTCGAAGACCCGGTCCCGCTCCTGCTGGGCGAGCTCACGCTCGAATTCGGCCTGCCGGGCGGCGAGACCGCCGCGCCAGATGACCAGCACCAGCAGCACCACCGTACCGATGACGCTCAGCGCCACGCCGTAGGCCGTGTCGTACCAGCCGGCCTGCTCGCCGCGCAGCCGCAGCAGGGCGAGGGCGATTGGCACGCCGATGGCTGCCGCCAACATTCGGCGGCTGAGGCGCGATACGTCGGAATGGCCCCAGAACAGGGCCAGCGGACCTCCGCCGGGCAAGAGCGTCGTCACGGCCACACCCAGCAGGATCGCGGTCGCCGCCGACTGCGGCGAGATGGTGGTCGCATCCGCCAGGATCGGGGGTGGAGCCGCGCCAAAGGCGGTCGTCAGGAGACCGAGCAGGCCGACCACGCCGCCGGTCACTGACAGACCCACCACCATCGGGCGGCCCTTGCCGAATACCGCCAGGATGGTCGCCAGGCCCAAGACGACAACGGCCACCGCGGTAAGCGGCGACATGCCGACCAGCGCCGCCGGCCCCGGATGTCCAACGGTCACGTATCTCGCCGACGTGAGGCCCCCGATGCTGACCGCGCCGGCTGCGAGCAGCGCCGCGCCGAGCCGGCCTCCCGCGCCAGGGTGCCTTGCCGTCCAGAGGACCGCGCCGCCGAGGAGCACGTAGCTCAGCGCGGCGTCGAGACGCATGGCGCGCAGGAGTGCCAGCTCGAGGTCGAGCGTCGAGGCGACCAGCGAGGGGACGACGATGACGAGAGCGGCGGCGGCGAGCCACGCGGCCACACTCTGTGGCCTGTCGCGGGTTTGAGGATCGGACGGCCTCGCACGGCCGGCGCCGCGCACGCCGGCAAGCGGCAACGGCCAAGGGCTCGACATGTGGTACGAGCATGCCCTGTGCGGTGTGGTGGGTATATGACCGGATCGTCCCGGAGCGGGACGACCAATGGTGTATCGGAGTCAACGCTTGCCGCGGCTACTTGACCGCGACCACCTCCACGTCTCCTGACTTGCCGCTGACCCGGATGCCCACCCCGTGGCGCTGGCGCTCCAGGTCCAGGTCCAGCCGGCCCTCGCCGATGTGAAGGCCGGAGATCGAGAGCCGATCCAGGAAGGGCGGGAGGCGCGAGTGGCGGAAGCGAACCTGGCGAGCGGGCGCGTCGATCTCCATGCCGAGGCACGCCTCGAGGAGCATGTAGATGGCGCCCGAGGCCCAGGCCTGGGGCGAGCAGGCCACCGGATAGCGCGTGGGACCCTGCCCGTCGCGACGGGTGAAGCCGCAGAACAGCTCCGGAAGGCGGGCCAGCTCGAAGTAGCGGCTGGCCTCGAACATGGCGTCCAGGACTCGGACCGCCTCGTCCTGCAAGCCGTAGCGCGCCATCCCGCGGGCGATCAGCGCGTTGTCGTGGGGCCAGATCGAGCCGTTGTGGTACGAGATCGGGTTGTAGCGCGCCTCGCCGGCGGCCAGCGTGCGGATGCCCCAGCCGCTGAACGAGGCGTCGCTCATCAGCCCGGCCGCCACCGAGGTGACCCGCTCGGGAAGGGCGATGCCGGCGTACAGGGCGTGGCCCGGGTTCGAGGTCCGCACCTGGCAGCGGCGCTTATCCCCGTCAAGGGCGATCGCGTAGGTCCCGAGCTCCTCGTCCCAGAAGGCCCGGTCAAACTCGGCGCGGAGCCGGGCGGCGCGTGCGTCGAGCTCCTCGGCGTGCGACTCGTGTCCCAGCCGCCTGGCCAGCTCGGCGGCACCGACCAGCGCGGCGTACGCATACGCCTGCACCTCAGCCAGGGCGATGGGTCCGGCGGCCAGCGTCCCATCCGCGTGGAAGATCGAGTCCCACGAGTCCTTCCAGCCCTGCTGCACCAGCCCGTCGGCGTTCTGGCGGTCGTACTCGAGGAAACCGTCCCCGTCGGCGTCACCATCGGTCCTCATCCAGGACAGCGCGCGCTCGATGTTGGGCCACAGCTCCGCGACGGTGGCGAGGTCGTCGGTGTGGCGCCAGTACTGCGCTGCCAGCGCCACGAACAGCGGCGTGGCGTCGTGCGAGCCGTAGTAGCAGCGGAAGGGCACCTCGCCCAGGGCCGCCATCTCGCCCTGCCGCACCTCGTGCAGGATCTTGCCGGGCGCCGCATCGGATTCGGGATCGTGCGCGACCGCCTGGTTGGCGGCCAGGTAGCGGAGCACCCCGCGCGCCACGTGGGGCGCGGCCCATAGGGACTGCATCGCCACGATCAGGCCGTCGCGACCGAACGGGTCGCTGAACCACGGCACGCCGGCATGCGGGTAGTAGCCCTGCTCGGTGCGCGCGGTGAGCATGGCCAGGTCCGCCTGGCTGCGCGCCAGCCAGTCATTGAACAGCTCGTTCGAGCCGGCAAGGCGCGCGCCGCCACGGCGCACGGCCGCCTGGTGGCGTCGGGTACGGGCGATCACCTCGTCCAGCGCCGGCAGGTCGCGCCGGCGCGACGATCCCTGCTCGCAGCTGATCGTGACCTCCAGGCTCACGGCGCGGCCCACCGGCAGCGTGAGGCGGAACTCCGCGTGCCGGCCGTCCAGCGCGTCGGGGCGCATCGAGAAGCCGATCCGCGTTCGGCGCACCACGCCGTCCAGCCCCTGGTAGCGGAGGACGACGCCCCGCTCGGAGACCGCGGGCGTCATGAAACGGCCGCGTTGCGGGCGCTGCATGCCCCGCACCTCGAAGACGTCGGCGAAGTCGGCGGCGAAGTCGAGCGCCAGGGCGATACGCACCGGCCGGGCGGCGAAGCTGCGCACCACGATCCGCTCGTGGCACGTCCCCTCCCACAGCGCCTTGGTGCGCGACAGATGGATGGTGCTGTGCGGGATGCGCGGCTCCACGCCGCGACCGCCGCCGACATCGGTGTTGGTCAGGTCGATGGCCAGGCGCGTGTTGTCGCGGTTCGCGGTGGAGCCCAGCAGCAGCGGGCGCCGGCCGGCGAGCGTCAGCAGCAGGCCCGACAGGTGGCGGGTGCCACGGTGGTAGATGCCGTCCTCGCCCGGCCCGGACGGCCGCACGTCGCCGTGGCGGTCGAAGACGGCGAACGAGTGGCCATGCTTCAGGACGCCCTCGGGCGACGCGTCGCGCTCGGAGGTCGCCAGGACCGCGTAGCGCTGTGCGAGCGCGTCGTCGAGGTTGGCGTCGACGGCGGTCCCGGTTTCGCCGTTGGTCATGACGGCCAGTGTGTCACGCCCGGGGCCGGCGCTGCCCGCCAGAATGCCCCTCGGCGGACGCAAAGGGTTGCACCGCTGCAACCGCCAAGGTTCCGGCCGACAGAAGGCCGCCGGAGGGCCGTGGTAGCCTTCGTTCCCCGCCCTGCCCGAGGACTTCCGCTTGCCCCACATCCCCAGCCAGCGCCACCGCCTGGACAACGGCCTCCGCGTCGTCCTCTCGCCCGATGACCGGGCTCCCATCGTGGCCGTCAACCTGTGGTACGACGTGGGCAGCAAGCACGAGAGGCCGGGTCGCACCGGCTTCGCGCACCTCTTCGAGCACATGATGTTCCAAGGCTCCGAGCACGTCGCCAAGGGGGAGCACTTCGCCCTGATCCAGGCCGCCGGTGGAACCCTCAACGCCTCGACTTGGCTGGACCGCACCAACTACTTCGAGACGCTGCCCTCGCATGAGCTCGAGCTGGGGCTGTGGCTGGAGTCCGACCGGCTGGCCAGCCTCCTGCCCGCCATGACCCAGGAGAAGCTGGACAACCAGCGCGAGGTGGTCAAGAACGAGCGCCGCTGGTCGGTCGACAACCAGCCGTACGGGACGTGGGACGAGAAGGTCCAGGAGCTGCTCTATCCCCAGTCCCACCCCTACCACCATTCGACAATCGGGTCGATGGAGGATCTCGACGCGGCTTCGCTCGAGGACGTGCGCGAGTTCTTCGCGACCTACTACGCGCCGAACAACGCCGTGCTGACGGTCGCCGGCGACTTCGAGCCCGACGCTGCGCTGGCGATGATCGACCGCCATTTCGGCCCGATTCCGCCGAATCCCGCACTCCCTCCGGCGCCGGACGTGACGGTGGAGCCGCGCTTGGGCACGGAGCTGCGCGAGACGGTCCGTGACATGTGCTCGCTGCCGCGGGTTTACCTGGGCCACCGCATGCCCGTGTTCGGGACAGACGAGTTCGACGCGTTGCTCGTCGCCGCGGACCTGCTCGGCGCCGGACGCGCCGCACGCCTCTACCGCGTCCTGGTCCGCGAGCGCAAGCTGGCCCAGGACGTGAGTGTTTTCCCCTTCCCGGTGGTGGGCGGCGCGTCGATGTTCACGCTGTGGGCCACCGCCCGGCCCGGCGTCGAGCCGGGTCAGCTGGAGTCGGCCATGGTGGTCGAGATCGACCGACTGGCAGCCGATGGCCCCAGCGACGCCGAGCTGGAGCGCGTCCGTAACCTCCATGCCGCCGCCGTGGAGTCCGGCCTGGAGCGCGTCTCGGAGCGCGCCGACCGGCTGTCGATGTACACCTGCCTCTTCGACGAGCCCGACCGCATCAACACCGAGGTCAGCCGTTACCTCGAAGTCAGCTCCGACCGGATCCGCCGCGCCATGGCCGCTACGCTGCGCGCCGACAACCGCCTGTCGCTCACCTACCTTCCGGCCGATGCGGCGCTGGCGTCCGCCACCGGCGCCGAGGAGGCGGCCCGATGACGGTGGCGCCGAATCCGCTCCGGCCGGTGCCCGGCGCGCCGCGGCCATACCGCTTCCCGGACTACGACCGCCGGCGCCTGCCGAACGGGCTCACCGTCTGGATGGTGCCGCTCCCTGGCTCCACGCTGGCCAGCGTCCACCTCGTCGTGGACGCGGGCGCATCCGCCGAGGACGAGGCGCACGCCGGTGTGGCCGCGCTGACGGCCCAGGTGCTGGTCACCGGCACGCGCCGCCTGGACGCGGCAGCCTTCGCCGAGGCCACCGAGCGGCTGGGCATCGAGGTCAGCAGCGAGTCGAGCTGGGACTCAGCGCGCGCCTCGTTCCAGGCGCTGCCCGAGCACCTGGAGGAGGGATTGGAGCTCCTGGCCGAGATGGTCCGCGAGCCGCGCCTGGACACCGGCGAGTTCGAACGCCTGCGAGCCGAGCGGCTCAACGAGATCATGCAGTTGCGCTCCGACCCCGGGCGCCTGGCCGAGGAGATGTTCCTGCGCTACGCCTTCGACGAGTCGACGCCGTATCGGCGCCTCTCGGGCGGCGGACCGGAGACGGTCGGCCAGCTGACCCTCGACCACGTGCGCGCCCACCATGCCACGCACTGGCTTCCCGGCCGGGCGCACCTGATCGTTGTGGGATCGATCGACGCCGAAGCCGTCATGCGCGCGGCGCAGATGCGCCTGGGCGACTGGACAGGAGAGGGTCCGGGACATCGCGACATCCAGCCGCGGGCCGCCGGTGGCCGAAGGGTGGTCATCGTCGACCGACCCGGATCGGTGCAGAGCGAGCTGCGCCTGGGGCACCTGGGCATCGAACGCACCAGCCCGCGCTACTTTCCGGCGCTCGTCCTCGGGGCGCTGCTCGGCGGCGTGTTCGGCTCCCGCCTCAACCTGCGCCTTCGCGAGGAGCTGGGCTACACCTACGGGGCGCGAGCCGGGTTCGACCCGCGGCGTGCCGCCGGACCGTTCAGCGCCTCGGCCGCGGTCCAGACCGAGGTCACCGCCGATGCCATGCGCGAGATGCTGGTGCAGCTCGACCGCATCCGCGATGCGGCCCCCGAGCTCGGCGAGCTGCGCGAGGTGCGCGACTTCCTGGTCGGCGTCTTCCCGCTTCGCTTCGAGACGACCGGCGGGGTGGCCGTCGCCATGGAGCCGCTGGCGGTCTACGGACTGCCGGACGACTACTGGCAGACGTATCGGGCCAACCTGGAGGCAGTCGGCCCCGAGGAGGTCCTCGCCGCCGCGCGCGACCTGATCCGTCCCGACGAGCTGCTGATGCTGGTGGTGGGCGACGCCCAGCGCGTTCGGAGCGAGGTCGAGGCTGGCTCATTCGGCCCCGTGGAGGTCGTCGCGCCCTAGGCGCCGATCACGGCCAGCAGGCGCTCGTTCTCGCGGGGTGCGCGCACCGTGATGCGCAGCCAGTCGACCAGCGGGCCGGAGGTGTAGCTGCGGACGACCAGACCGCGCTCCAGTAGCGCGGCGGCCACGCCGCCAGCGTCCGGCGGGCGGACGAGGACGAAGTTGGTCAGCGACGGCAGCACGCGCCATCCGCGGTTCTCCAGGCGCTGTGCCACGCGCTCGCGCTCGCGCACGATCAGGGCACGGCGCTCGCGTGCCGCAGGCAGGTCGCCGAGCGCGGCCACCGCCGCTGCCTCGCTGGCGGCACCGATGGCCAGCGGCAGCCGGGCGGCGTCGAAGCGCGCCGCCATCTCCTCCGGCACCACCAGGTAGCCGACTCGCGCGCCCGCAAGCCCGTACGACTTGGCCAGCGAGCGCAGGATCAGCAGGTTCGGCAGGCGATCCTGCAAAGCGAGCAGGGAGCGCGCCTCGGGCGCCTCGCCGGCGCTCTCCTCGGCGAACTCCTGGTACACCGCGTCGACCACCACCGCCGCCGCCAGACCGTCGGTCAGCGCGGCGATCTCATCGGCGGCGTAGGCGTCCCCGGTCGGGTTGTTGGGCGAGCACAGCCAGACCAGGCGCGCGCCCTCGCCCTCGGCGACGGCGCGTATGTGGGGCGCCGGCTGGCGTCGCTCGGGCGACTCGCGCGGTACCTCGACCACTCGGGCTCCCGCCAGGCGCGCCTCGACCCCGTACATCGGGAACGTCGGCGTCGGCACGACCACCGCGTCTCCCGAGCCGGCCACCATGGTCGTCGACAGACGGATCAGCTCGTCGGCGCCGGCACCGGGCACGATGCGATGGGCCGGCGCGCCGGTCGCCGACGAGATCGCCGCTCGCACCCGCCGGTATGCCTGGTCGCCATACTCCACCAGCCGCCCGGCGTCGAAGTCACGCACCGCCCGCACCACAGCGGGCAGCGGCCCGCCGCCAAGCGTGTTCATGTCGAAGCGCACGATGGCGCTCACCGGCAGGCCCAGCGCGGCCGCCACGTCCTCGTCGGACGGCTCAGACGGATAGGGGTCGACCGGATCGGCGAGACGCAGCAGTGATGCCGCCGATGTCGCCGATGCCGCTCCGGACCGTGCGCTCACGCCGGGCGCACTTCGGCTTGCGGCTCGTCGACCCGCGCTCGGTCGTCGGCGTGGCCGTCCGCGGCCGCGCCATCGGACACCGAAGCCTCCGGCGGCCAGCGCAGTAGAAAGACGGCCCCTGGGCGGCGCGTTTCCAGCTGGGCGCTGCCGCCCTGCGCGTCCATGCAGGCCCGCACGAGGTAGAGCCCCAGGCCGAGGCCCCGGCCAGACGCCACCCGGTCCACGAACAGATGCTCGGCGACGTCGTCAGCGATGCCCGGCCCGGCGTCCGCGACGCGCACCTCAGGCACCGGTCCGCCGTTGATCTCGACCCGGATCGGCGCACCGTCCACCGAGTAGCGGTCGGCATTGGTGAGCAGGTTGGTCAGTGCCTGCTCGGTGAGCTGGCGGTCGCCCAGGATGACGCTGCCTCCATCGGCGTGCACATCAACCGTGCGCTCGCTGCCACGCACGCGGAGCCGCTCGGTGGCGGCCGTGACCGCGTCGCACAGGTCGAACGCCTCGACCACCGCGTCAACGCGGCCGGCTTCGGCCCTCGAGAAGAGCTCCAGCCGCTCGAGGATGCCGATCGCGGCGTCGACCGACTCGAGGGCGCGCCGCCCGTGGTCGGCCGCTCGCGTGGGGACTCCCGCCTCGCGCGTGCCAAGCTCGATACGGGCCTTGGCGACTGCGAGCGGGTTGCGCAGCTCGTGCGCAACGAAGCTGCCGAAGCGCGACAGGCGCTGGCGCGCGTCGACCTCGCGGCCCACGTCGCGCAGCAGCAGGACGCAGCCGCCGCCAACCACCGGCGTGCCCTCCACGTCCACGGTCATCTCCCGCGACGACATGGGAAGGCGAACGTGCATGCGCAGGCGAATCGGCTGCTGCTGGGCGGCGACCTGCGGCCACTGGTCGCGTGGCAGCGGGTGGCCGCGCTCGTCGCGGGGCTCGGCGACCCGCGCCCAGTCGTCGGCTGGACGGTCGAAGAAGGAGCGGCCGAATGTGCGCAGTGCGGCCTTGTTGGAGTAGAGGCCGCGACCGTCCGCGTCGTACACGATCAGCGGCTCCGGGATGGCGCCAGCGACCTCCTCGAGCCGTGAACGCTCGCGCTCGACGAGCGCCAGCGCCGATTGCAGCTCGCGTCGCGCGGCCTAGGCAT
>DATADC010000084.1:0-32412 GCA_036258735.1 Candidatus Limnocylindria bacterium | reverse complement strand
AGAGGCGCTGGTCGCGATCGAGGATGCCGGCCTCGTTCGCGACGCGCTCGGCGTCGTCACTCCCGGTGGCGTTCCCGACGCGTTCCTCGAGCCCGTGCCGGACGCGGTAGAAGTCCTCCTCGCCCGCTACGCGCGGACGCACGGCCCGTTCACGACCGCCGAGGTCGCGATCCGCTTCGAGCTCGAGCCCGGGCGGGTCGAGGCCGCGCTCGGCCGCTTGGAGCTCGCCGAGCGGCTCGTGCGCGGAGAGCTGCGACCCGGGGGCGCGGAGCGCGAATGGTGCGATCCGGACGTGCTCCGCCGCATCCGCCGCGCGACGCTGGCCGTGCTGCGGCGGGAGGTGGAACCGGCCGAGCAGCGCGCGCTCGGACGCTTCCTGCCCGCGTGGCACGGCATCGGCGGACGGGCGACCGGCCACGACCGCCTGCTCGAGGTCATCGGCCAGCTGGAGGGATACCCCTTGCCCGCCTCGATCCTCGAGCGTGACGTCCTGCCGGCACGCGTCCGCGACTACACCCCGCGACTGCTGGACGAGCTAGGGGCCGCGGGGGAGGTGGTGTGGATCGGACGCGGGGCGCTGGGCGCGGGCGATGGCCGCGTGGCGCTGTACCTGCGCGACCGAGCCGAGCTGCTTGCCTCGGCCGGCGCCTTCGAGCCGTCGGAGCGCCCCGACGGCCCCCTTCACGACGCCTAACGGCGCCACCTGGAGCGGCGCGGGGCCAGCTTCTTCGGCCAGCTGCGCGCCGCCATCCCCGAGGCTCGGCACGACGACGAGCTCCTCGACGCACTGTGGGACCTGGTATGGGCGGGGGAAGTCACCAACGACACCTTCACCGCGCTGCGCTCGGTGGACCTGCCGCGCTCCCGCTCGCGTGCGCCGCGCCGCGGCCGGCCGGCGGGCATGGGACCGCCGCGCGCCGCCGGGCGCTGGTCGCTGGTGGCGGACCTGGTGGGAGAGGGCCGCGGTCCCACCGAGCGCGCGCATGCCGCGGCGCTGGCGCTGCTGCAGCGCCATGGCGTCGTGACCCGTGAGGCCGTCCTGGGAGAGGGCCTGGCGGGCGGGTTCGCCGCCGTGTACCCCGTGCTGCGGGCCATGGAGGAGGCCGGCCGGATCCGCCGCGGGTACTTCGTGGAGGGGCTCGGCGGCGCGCAGTTCGCGCTGCCCGGAGCCGTCGATCGCCTCCGAGCCGAGCGAGAGCAGTCGCCGGCCGAGCTGCCGCCCGCCCTTCTGCTGGCCGCCGCGGACCCCGCCCAGCCCTACGGCGCCATCCTGCCCTGGCCGCGGCGCGACGAGGCCGAGCGGCTCCCGCTCCAGCGCGCGGCCGGTGCGTACGTGGTGCTGGTCGGCGGGGAGGCGGCACTCTACGTCGAGCGCGGCGCACGCGGCTTGATCACGCTGCCCGCGGCGGACGACGTGGCTGTGCAGGAGGCCGGCCTCGCAGCCTTGCCGCGGCTGCTGCTTCCGGCCGGGCCGCTCCAAGAGCTGCGCCTGGAGCGCGTCAACCGCGTACCGCCGGCCGAGTCAACGCTCGCCGAGCGGCTGCGGGCCATGGGCTTTCGGCCGACCTACCGGTCGTGGCTGCTTCGGCCGGCGGAGCCTTCCGGGCACAAAGAAACGTCCCGAAGGAACGTGGCCTCGACCCCTTGATGCAATCGCAGGAATCGCGGTCCCGCTCCTCCGGGACACCACAAGACTATGTGGCCGGCGCGTCGCCGCCAAGGGGGTTTGTCAACGACTTTGGTGGCTCGTCGGGGACTTCTCCACGGCTTATCCACATGCGGGTCACCACGAGCCCCGCGAGCGGCATCAGGCGCGGCCGAAGAACTCGTGCAGCGGGTCCCAGAAGCGCACGACCAGCGGGGTGATCAGCGCGGCGACCACGGAGTTCACCACCACGGTGGGAAGGTACTCGCGCGTCAGGATGTAGTCGAAGCCGAGCTCGGGCTGGGTCCATAGCTCGAGCCAGATCACCAGGAAGCCGAGGACGGTTGCGGTCACGCCCGCGACGCCGGCCATGATGGCGCGCGACAGCGCGCTCGCCGATCGCCCGGCCAGCAGCATGCCGAAGGCCCCGCTCAGCAGCCCCACCAGGCCGTTGGCGAGGCTCCACGGCCAGGCCGCAAAGGCGCCGAACCCGGTCAACCAGTCGCCCACGACGTTGCCGACGAACCCCGCCACGAATCCGGCCAGCGGACCGAACGCAAAGCCGATGAAGATCACCAGGGCGAACTGCGGACGCAGCGAGACGTCATCGGTCCCGGGAATGGCGATGGCCACCGTCGACCAGTTCGCGAAGGCGTACAGCGCCGCGCCGACCAGCCCCGCGGCCAACGCCACGGCCGTCGAGATGCGCGGCGCAGCTCCCGGCTGCCGCTCGGTCATTGCCCCGACGGCTGGATGGGGACCACCTCCCGGTACGCCGGCAGCACGACCTCCAGGCGCATCTCGCGCCGGACCCGCTCGGCGAATGCGCTCGCGGCGTCGGGATCGGCGTGAACGATGCATACCCGCTGCGGCGGGCCGTCCGACCGGGTGAACCCGGTGAGCCAGGCGATCAGCTCGTCCTCGTCGGCGTGAGCCGAGAAGCCCGAGATGGACCGCACCCGGCAGCGGACCTGGATCTCTTCTCCGTCGATGCGCGCCGTCCTGGCGCCGTTCTGCAGGTGGCGCCCGAGCGTGCCCTGACCCTGATATCCGGTGAACAACAGCGTCGAAGCCGGGTCGGGCAGGAAGTCCTTGAGGTGGTGCATGATCCGGCCACCGGTCAGCATCCCCGAGCTGGCGACCACCATCAGCGGCCGCGGTGCGCTGCGGATCGCCTTCGACTGCTCGACGGTGTTGGTGAAGGTCTGGCCCGGGTACTCGAGCGGCGAGTGTCCACCGGCCAGCAGCGTGGCCGTCTCGGGGTCGTAGTAGTCGGCGTGCCGCACGTACACGTCGGTGGCGTGGGAGGCCATCGGCGAGTCTAGGTACAGCGGCAGGCGCGGAATGCGTCCCTCGCGCGCGAGGTCGTCCAGCACCCAGATGAGCTCCTGGGTGCGCCCGATGGCAAAGGCCGGCACCAGCATCACGCCGCCGTCACCGGAGACCTCGCCAACCGCCTGGGCAAGCTCGGCGATGGCCGCCTCGTGGTCGGCGTGGTCACGGTCGCCGTAGGTGGCCTCCATGACCACCACGTCGGCATGGTTGAGCTGGGCGGGGTCGCGGAGGATGGGGGTCCCGCCGCGGCCGAGGTCCCCGGAGAAGACGACGGTGTTCTCGTCGCGGCCGTCACTGACGCGAAGCTCGATGATGGCCGAGCCCAGGATGTGGCCCGCGTCGTGGAAGGTGGCATGCACGCCAGGCGTGACCTCCACCATCCGGCCGTAGGCAATACCTCGTAACTGGCGGACGGCCTGGTCCACGTCGCGCTCGTCGTAGAGGGCCGCGCGCGTCTCGGTGGAGCCGCTTGGCTGCTCGGCCCGGATGCGGGCCGGCACGTCGTCGTGCTCCACGGCGGTCGCCTCCGCCTCGTGGTGCGCGGCGTCATAGGCGGCGGCCTCGTCAGGATGGTGCCGCCGCCATCGGGCCTCGGCTTCGGCCTGTAGCTTGGCGCCGTCGCGCAGGACGATCTCGGCCAGATCGCAGGTGCCTGCCGTGGCGAAGATCGGTCCGTGGAAGCCGGCCCGCACCAGCGCCGGGACGCGCCCGCAGTGGTCGTTATGGGCGTGCGTGAGCAGGAGCGCATCCAGCTCGCCTGGCTCGAACTGGAACGGGATGCGGTTGCGGCTGACCTCCTCCGGCGAGCCCTGGAACATGCCGCAGTCGACCAGCACGCGGCGGTCGCCGGCCCGCACCAGGAACTGCGAGCCGGTGACGGTGCCGACCGCGCCCAGGAACTGGATATCGATGCTCATACCCCGCGAGTATGCCGCGGGCCGCCACGTATGATCGGGCCGAATGGCGTTTCCCGTTCCCCCTCCGATCGAACCGATGCTGGCCAAGCCAACGCCCGAGCTGCCCGTGGGCGACGGCTGGCGCTACGAGCCCAAGTGGGACGGCTTTCGAGCCGTCGTCTTCCGCGACGGTCCGGAGGTGTACGTGCAATCGCGGGACCTCAAGCCACTGAACCGATACTTCCCAGAGCTGGAAGAGCCACTCCGCCGCGTGGGCGAGGCGGATGCGCGTTTCGTGCTCGACGGCGAGGTGGTGATCGCGCGAGACGGCGCCCTCGACTTCGATGCGCTGCTGCTTCGCATTCACCCCGCGGCCTCGCGGGTCGCGATGCTGGCCGAGCAGACCCCGTCCTCCTTCGTGGCCTTCGATTGCCTGGCCGATCCCGCCGGGGACCTGCGCGAAGCGCCGTTCGATGAGCGCCGCGCGCGGCTGGAGCGGCTGATCGGGGCCGAGGCGGCGCCATCGGTCCTGCTCACGCCTTCGACGGCCGACCCGGACACCGCCCGGCGCTGGTTCGACGAGTTCGAGGGCGCCGGGCTGGACGGGGTCATCGCCAAGCGGGCGGAGCAGCCGTACGTCCCCGGCAAGCGGGAGATGGCCAAGGTCAAGCACCTGCGCACCGCCGACTGTGTGGTGGGCGGCTTCCGCTGGCACAAGAACGGGCCGGGCACCATGGTCGGATCGCTCCTGCTTGGGCTCTGGAACGACGCCGGCCACCTCCAGCACGTTGGCGTGACCTCGTCGTTCAAGGCCGACCAGCGGCGCGAGCTGGTGGCCTTCCTGGAGCCGTACCGCCGCGATGCGCTGGAGGGCCATCCGTGGCGCCAGTGGCGCGAGTGGGAGGAGCAGGCGGCGGCCTCGGGGCGTCGCCTCCCAGGGGCCACCTCCCGCTGGAACCGCGGCAAGGACCTGTCGTGGGAGCCGCTGCGCCTCGAGCTGGTGTGCGAGGTCGCCTTCGACCACCTCCAGGGCGACCGATTCCGCCACGGGACCACCTTCGTCCGCTGGCGGCCGGACAAGCCGCCGTCCGAGTGCCGCTACGACCAGCTGGAGGAGACGCCCGCCGCGCTGCTGGCCGACCTCTTCGGGGGGCGATAGAGTCCTCCTCGCGCACGTCCGAGGCGGCCGTGTGCGCGCAGCGAACGCAACGGACAAGTTGTCCCGGAAATGCCCCTCTGGATGGCGGGCGCGCTCGCGTGGCGCACTCCGCGTACAAACGAAACGGCGCTTCGTGTCCGTAAGGTGCGGTGAGCGAGCACGGCGTCGCACCCCTTGGCGTGCGGCGTGCGACTTGGTGACATTCCGGCAGGTGGGCGGGCGTCAAACGCTCCCCGCTAGACTCCACCACGCCGAACGAGTGAGCCGCAGGAGGACCGTGCGTCCGTGACCGCCGATTCAACCGCCACTGGCCGGAAGTCAAGGAAGGACGTCGATTCGAAGCGCGCCGCCAGGCGCGACCCGAACGCCGCCGTCAACGAGCTGGCGGATCGCTTCTTCGAGGGCGTCCTGGAGCGCAACCCGGTCTACGCCACCATCCTGGGCGACGACCGCTACGACGACCGTCTGCCGGACCTGGGCGCCGACGGCCGGGCGGCCGATGCGGCGGCGTATCGAGAGGTGCTGGCCGAGGCGGAGGCCATCGACCCGGAGCGCCTGCAGCCGGAGCAGGTCATCACGCGGGACATGCTGCTCCTGGTGGCCCGCAATGGCCTGGAGGCGCTGGATCGCAAGCTGCACCAGCTGGCCATCAACCACATCTCGGGCGTGGCGACGCTGCCGGTGATGGTGGCCCAGTACCAGGTCGCCGAGTCGGCCGAGGCGCTGGAGAAGCTCCTGACCCGCTTCCGTGCCTTCCCGACCGCCGTGGAGCAGTACCTGGACACGCTGCGCGAGGGCATCGCCGATCGCCGCGTGGAGGCCGCCGCGCCGGTGCGCAAGCAGATCGAGCAGATCGAGCGAATGCTGGAGCTCCCCGGCGAGCAGTTCCCGGCTGTCACGCTCGCACGCGTCGCCGACGACGAGGCCCGCACCCGGGTCCGCTACGCGGCGGCCGACCACGTGTATCCCGCCCTGCGGCAGGTGCGCGACTTCCTGGCGAACGAGTACGAGCCGATCGCCCGCCCCGAACCGGGGCTGTGGGGCGTGCCGGACGGGGATGAGGCGTATCGGCTCAGCATCCGGATGCAGACCACGGTGGCCACCAGCGCGGAGGAGGTGCACGCCTTCGGGCTTGAGGACCTGGCGCACATCGAGGCCGAGATGGACGAGATCGCTCGCAGCCAGGGCCACGAGGATCGGCACGCCTACAAGGCCGCGCTCGCTGCGGACCCCGCCAATCGCACGGACAGCCGCGAGGCGCTGGTGCGCCTGGCCGTGGAGCAGACGGAGCGTGCCTTTGCCGCGGCACCGGCGTACTTCGGGCGGCTGCCATCGGCCAACTGCGTCGTGCTGCCGGTGGAGGAGTACCGGGAGCGCGAGACGCCGCCCGCGTTCTACATGCAGCCCTCGGTGGACGGGTCGCGGCAGGGCCAGTACTACATCAACACCTACCAGCCGCAGGAGCGCCAGCTCCACAAGATCGCTGCCATCACCTACCACGAGGCGACGCCGGGCCATCACTTCCAGATCGGGATCGAGATGGAGCTGAAGGACCTGCCGCGCTTCCGGATCCTGGGCTCGCGGATGGCGGGCGTGGCCTATGTCGAGGGCTGGGGCCTGTACTGCGAGCGCCTGGCGGACGAGATGGGCCTGTACGTCTCGGAGGCCGAGCGCCTCGGCATGCTCGACGCGCAGGCCTTCCGCGCTGCGCGCCTGGTGGTGGATTCCGGCCTGCATGCCATGCGCTGGCCGCGCCGCAAGGCGATCGCCTTCATGCACGAGCGCGGGACGCTGCCCATGGTAGACGCCGAGATCGAGGTGGACCGATACACGATCTGGCCGGCGCAGGCGCTGGCCTACAAGATCGGCCAGCGCGAGATCGAGCGCGCGCGCCGGGAGGTGTCGGAGAAGCTCGGCGACCGCTTCGACCTGCGCGCCTTCCACGACGAGGTGCTGGCCCACGGCTCGCTGCCATTGGCGACCCTCCGGCGGGAGATCCCGGGCTGGGTCGAGGGAGCGATCTCCGCACCGGCGCGTTGAAGCCACCGCAACGCGTCACGCTCAGCGGCAACCACGTACGCCTGGAGCCGATCGAGGAGCGCCACCGCGACGACCTGCTCGCGGCCGCCGTGGAGGACCCCGACACCTTCCGCTACACGCTGAGCCAGCTCTGGAAGGGGGCCGAGGCCTGGCCGGCGTACCTGGCTGACGCGCTGCGACGCGAGTACGTCACGTGGGCGACCGTGCTGTGCGCCGACGGCCGCGCCATCGGCTCCACGCGCTTCGGCGACATCTCGGCGTACGACGGTCGCCTCGAGATCGGCTGGACCTGGATCGCCCCGTCACAGCAGCGGACGGCCGCGAACACCGAGGCCAAGCTGCTCCAGCTGACCTACGCCTTCGACGAGCTGGGCGCCACCCGCGTCGCGCTCAAGACCGATGCCCGCAACGAGCGCTCGCAGCGCGCCATCGAGCGGATCGGCGGCGTGCGTGAGGGCGTCCTGCGCCGGCACATGCGCCTGCCCGATGGGTTCGTGCGCGACACCGTCTTCTACTCGATCCTGTCCGACGAATGGCCGGTGGTCAAGCGCGGGCTCACCGAACGGCTGGCCCGATGACGCCGCGCGTGACCTGGCGGCAGGCGCTTTCCTGGCGGCTGGAGCGTCACCTCCTGGGCGCCGAGAAGGGCGATGACGCGGCGGACGTCGTGCGACGCCTGTGCGCCGTCCAGGCCCAGGTGCCTTCATCCGCCGAGCTCGCGATCCGCATCCGCTGCGCGAGCTCGCGGGTTGGTTCCCTGGCGGCCGCGTTGCGCGAGGGACGCCTGATCCGGACCTGGGCCATGCGCGGCACGCTGCACCTGCTGAGCCCGGAGGAGGGCGGCATCTTCCTCTCGCTGATCGCGGCGCGGAAACCGTGGGAAGGGCCCGGCTGGGTGAAGTGGTTCGGCATGACGCCCGAGGTGGTCGCCGCCATGGTCGACGCCGCTCGAGAGGCGCTGGACGGCAGGGAGCTCACGCGCGAAGAGCTCATCGGCGCCATCACCTCCCGCACCAAGCTCCGGCACCTGGCCGGGCCGCTGCGCGAGAGCTGGGGCACCGCGCTGAAGCCGTTGGCCTGGCAGGGAGAGCTGTGCTTCGGCGCGGGGACGGGCGGACGGGCGACGTTCCGGCATCCGGCGTCGAGCCCGCGCTGGAGGGGCCTGCCGCCGATCGAGGAGGCTGCGCCCGCGGCAATCGAGGCATACCTGGGGGCGTATGGACCCGCGACCATCGACAACTTCCACAGCTGGACGCAGTGGACCGCCAGCAAGCGGATGCTTCGCAGCTGGTGGAACGCGGAGCGCGACCGCATGGCCGAGGTCGAGCTTGATGGCGAGCGTGCCTTCGTGATGGCCGATGACCTCGACTCGCTGCTGGCCGCGCAGCCAACCGACGCGGTGCGGCTGGTCCCCGGGTTCGACCAATGGGTGCTTGGGCTCGGGACGAACGACCCGCACGTCGTGCCGCCCGCCCGGCGCTCGGCGGTCAGCCGCCAGAGCGGCTGGATCTCACCGGCGGTGCTCGCCGGCGGCGTGGTGAGCGGCACCTGGCAGCTCGAGGGCGATACCGTGCGCGTAGAGTGGTTCCTCGAGGCGGGTAGCGCGCCGAACGCGGCGCTCGACGAGGAGGTCGCGCGACTGTCGCGCATCGTGGGCCGCTCGCTCGTGGCCGACGTCACGGCGAGTGGGACCTGACAGCTCGGTCCGTATCATTGGCCGCCATGGCCGACGAAGGCAGGATGGACACCGTCGGTGCCCAGCCCGACGAGAGCCCCAAGCAGCGGGTGGACCGGGAGCTCAGTGAGCTGCTCGAGGAGATCCGGGTGGTGCTGCCCGGCGTGGAGATCCTGTTCGGCTTCCTGATCGTCGTGCCGTTCAGCGGTGGCTTCGGGGAGATCTCCGGCTTCGAGCGCGTCCTCTACCTGGCATCGCTGTTGACGACCAGTGCCGCGATGGCACTGCTCATGGCGCCCACCACCTACCATCGGCTGCGCTTCCGCGAGATGGACAAGGAGCGGATGCTGTTCACGATGAGCCGCCTGGTGATCGTGGCCAGCGTGCTCGTCCTGCTGGCAATCGGGTTCGCGGTTTACCTGGTCGTGGAGTCCATCCTGGGGGGCGTCCCGGCTGCGGTGATCGCCACGCTGAATGCGGCCTGGTTCGGGTGGTTCTGGTTCGGGATGCCGCTGATGCGGCGTGCCAGGGAGAACGGCACCTCGTAACGCAGTGGCGTCCCCCCGCGCTCGCTGGGCCGTTCGTTCGCCGTTACGCTCGCCGAGCGAGCGCGGCGGGAACTAGCGACGCTCGCCCATCCACTCCCGCACGGGGTCGTAGTCGGGGTCGGGGGTCTCCTGCGGCGGCCGCTCGGCCTCGGGGACGTGGCGGAGGTTGACACGGACCCGGTACCACAGCGACGAGCGGCCGCGCATGCCGTCCACCAGCACGTCGTCCGGCGCCAGCCGTCGCGCGGCACCGGGGTGACGGCCTTTCCAGCGCTCGAGGCCGGCCAGCGCCTCGTCCTTTGACTTCGCCTGCGAGACGACGATGAGCGGCTGCGACGACCGGCGACGCCCGGTGGGTGACACCGACCCGTCGGCACGACGGTAGGAGCCCGCCACCGTGGCGGGCGCAACCGAGCCGGCACGCCCGCGCGGCGCGCTGGGATCGGTGGGCGGACGGTTGTCGGTCCAGGCCATGCGGCGCTTGGACGGCTGGACGCGCGGCGGCTCGCCCTCGGCCTTGGTGTAGTGCGGCGGCCAGGGCGCGTCGCCCAGGCCGGAGGCCTCGTCGCGGGCGGCCAGTTCGAGCAGCCCGTCGAGCGAGCCGACCGCGTCGTCGATGCCGGCGCCGACGTCGCCGAGGCGGGCGTATCGGTCCTTCATGGTCGCGACGGTGAAGTCGCCGAGCTCCGCGTCCGGGACCTCGTCCCAGGTGAGCGGAGCCGAAACCTGCGCGTTCGCGACCGGGCGGACCGAATAGGCGGACGCCACGGTTCGGTCCTTGGCGTTTTGGTTGTAGTCGATGAACACGCCGTGGCGCTCCTCCTTCCACCACTTGCTGGTGGAAATGTCGGGCGCTAGACGCTCGACCTCGCGCGCCAGGGCCAGGGCGGCTCGGCGCACCTGGCTGAAGCCCCATCGGCGCTCGATGCGCGCGTACACGTGAATGCCACGCGAGCCGGACGTCTTGGGCCAGCCGGCGAGGCCGTGCTCGTCCATGACCTCGCGGACGACCGTGGCCACGCTCCGGACGTCGGCCCACGGCACGCCGGGCCCGGGATCGAGGTCGACGCGCAGCTCATCGGGGTGCTCGAGGTCGTCGGCCCGCACGGGGTGGGGGTTCAGGTCGACGCAGCCGAGGTTCACGACCCAGGCCAGCGCGGCGGCATTCGTCACGACCACCTCGTCGGCGGTGCGCCCCGACGGGAAGGCCAGCTCCACGGTCTCCACGAACGGAGGGACGCTCTTTGGCGCTCGCTTCTGGAAGAACGCCTCGCCGGTGATGCCGTCCACGAAGCGCTTGAGGGCCATGGGCCGGCCGTGGACGCCGCGCAACGCGCCGTCGGCGACGGCCACGTAGTAGTCCACCAGCTGTCCCTTGGTGAGGCCGATCTCGGGGAAGAACACCTTGGACGGGTTGGTGATGGTGACCGACTGGCCCGCCACCTCCATCTGGACCGATTCACCCCGCGGCATGCTGGCAGCGTAGCCTCTGGCCGCAATCGCGGCGGCACGTCGATTGCGGAGGCACTGACCGATGGTGGACCGACTCAAGCGCACGCTCCACGACGTCGATGCCTGGCTGATCCGGCACCGATGGACCCGCATCGGCCGCCGCGCGGTGGGCGGCTTCATGGAGCACGAGGCGCTGCACAACGCGGGCAGCATGGCCTACTTCTCCATCCTGTCGGTCTTTCAGCTGCTGGTGCTGGGCGTGGTGGTGATGAGCCTCTTCCTGGGAGAGGGCGAGGCCCGGCGCTTCGTCATCGAACAGCTCCAGGCCGGCACGCCGCTGGAGACCGACACCATCGCCGCGGTCATCGACGGGGTGATCGCCTCGCGCGGCGGCATCGGGCTGGTCAGCGGCGCCTTCCTGCTGTGGGGCGCCCTGGGCCTCTTCTCGGCGCTGAACCAGGGGATCGCGCGCGCGTTCGTGTCGGCGCGCCCGCGCGGCTTCGTCCAGGACAAGCTGATCGGCCTGGCCCTCATGGCCCTGACCGGGCTGCTGGGCGTGGGGTCCATCGCGATCGGGATCGTGACCGGCATCCTGCAGCAGGCGGCATCCGACGTCGTCGCCCGAGTGCCGGGCGGCGGCACCGCGCTGTGGCTGTTCGGGTTCGTGACGCCCATCGTGCTGATCTTCTTCGCGTTCCTGGCCGTGTACCGGATCGTGCCCAACCGCCCGGTCACGCTGGGCGAGGTTTGGCCGGGCGCCGTGGTGGCCACCGTGCTGTGGACCATCCTGCGTTTCGGGTTCACCTGGTACACGACCAACGTCGCGAACTACGAGAGCGCCTTCGGGCCGATATCGGCGGCGATCTCGCTCCTGGTCTTCCTGTACTTCGCCAGCGTGATCGTCCTGCTCGGGGCCGAGGTGGCGCGCGCCAGCGTCATCGATTCGCGCGAGCCGCTCCCACAGCCGGCCTTCGCTGACGCGCCACCAGTCGCACCGGCGGCCCCGCGCGGTCCCGCCACGCCGACATCGGTCACGCCGACATCGGTCACGCCGACATCGGCCGGGCCGGCTCGAGTTGCGCCCTCCGAGCCGGTGCGGGCGGTCGACCGCCGTGCGCTGCCCGCCTGGGCCATGACCATCGGCGCCACGGTCGCTGCCGCCGTGGTGCGCTGGCTGTCGGGACGCGGCAGGCGAACGTAGCTGCAGGACTTCGCCTGAGCCCGGCGAAGGGCCGCGTCGCCGCGCGCGATGGCATGTGGGTCCTACGGTGTAGTACATTCGGGCGCGTCATCGGCCCCGTCGCGCGGGGTAGGATGACGATCCGAGACCTCGCAGGAGAAGGTTGGGCACTCCGTTGCAGATCATCGGTAAACGGCATACATGACGCGACGAGCGCGCGCGGTCGTCACCCTGTTAGCCCTGGTGACGCTCGCGGGCAGCTTCGTCAGCAGTTCCCCCCGCGACCTGGCCCTGGCCGCGGACCCCATCTCAGAGGCACGAGCCCAGCAGGCCGCCATCGATCGCCAGCTGGCGAATCAGCGTGCCCGCCTGGACTCGTTGCGGGCGAGCGCCGCGACGCTTGCCGGTCGGCTGGACGCCGCCGAGGCCGAGCTGGCGCAGGTCACCGCGGAGTACGAGCGGGTCGTCGTCCTGCTGGGCGAGGTCCGGCAGCAGGTGGCCGACATCCGCGCTCACCTGGACCAGCTCCACGCCGAGATCGCCGAGCTGGATCGGCAGCTGGCCATCGTGGCCGCGGACATCGAGACGCAGAATCGCGAGCTCGCCGCCCGCGAGGCGCTGCTCCAGGACCACCTGCGCGCCGCCTACCACAACACCCAGACCTCCCTGTTGGAGGTCATCATCAGCGCCGATTCGCTGGACGCCGCCACCAGCCAGGTGGGCTACCTGCTGACGATCTCCGAGCAGGACAGGGCCCTGGCGGACGAGATCCGCACCATCCGTTCCGAGCTGCGCGTGAAGCGCCGGACGCTGCGCGACGGCCTGCTGGCCGCCGAGGAGGCGCGCACCGCGGCAGCGGAGGAGGAGGCGCTCCTCAGCGAGCGCGAAGCCCAGCTCGCCGACCTTGAGGAGCGAACCGCGGAGCTCAAGGCCGCCGCTGTCGAGAAGGAGGCGGAGCAGGAGGCCGCGCTCAACGCCGCGCTCGCGGCAAAGGAGGACGTCCAGGAGGAGATCGCCGCCAACGAGCGTGCGTTCGCGGCGGCGCAGGACCTGGTGCAGCGACTGGTCGCCGAGCAGGCCGCCCTCGAGGAGGCGCGACGGCGAGCTGCGGCCGAGGCCCGGCGGCAGGCAGCCGAGGAGGCGCGACGGCGCGCTGCGGCTGAGCGCGCGGCTGAGCGCGCGGTCGAGAGCCCACCGCCGCCGGCGATGTCCGCGGGAGGCTTCCGCTGGCCGCAGGCGGGGCCGAGGATCACCCAGGAATGGGGCCCGACCAGCTTCGCGCTGGAGCCGCCGTACACCTACGGCGGGACGTACTACCCGCACTTCCACGGCGGGATCGACATGGCCATGGGCTGTGGCGCGCCGGTCACGGCCGCCAAGGCCGGCGTGGTGCTGGCATCGGGCCAGCCGCTCTACCCCTACGACAGCGGCTACGGCGTGGTGCTCGACCATGGCGACGGCATCCAGACCTGGTACTGGCATCTTCTGCCACAGGTCGTCGTGAGGCCGGGCCAGGTGGTGGACGGCGGGCAGGTGGTCGGCTACGAGGGCAACACCGGCTTCTCGACCGGCTGCCACCTGCACTTCGCGGTCAACGACCAGGGGATCTGGGAGAACCCAAGGGCCTACCTGCCCTAGTCGCCGGCGTGTGCTCTAGGCGGATGCCGCCGCCGGCTGCCAGGCGCGCACGGCGGGCAGGTAGAGCTGCGTCACGTAGTCGCGCAGCATGCGCGCGCTGCTGAACTGCCACAACGAGGCGAGGATGGACGCCCGCATGGTGTGGACCCAGTCGCGCGGCACACCCTCGGCGTCCACGGCGAAGAAGCGCGGCACGATCTCCTCCTCCAGCAACCGATACAGCGCGTCGGCATCACGGTCGTCCTGGGCGACATCGTCCCCGGCGGATTCCCGCTCGCCGATCGCCCAGCCGTTGCCCCCGTTGTAGCCCTCGTCCCACCAGCCGTCGAGGATGCTGACCGAGGGAACGCCGTTGAGCGCCGCCTTCATGCCTGATGTTCCCGACGCCTCCATCGGCCGGCGCGGGTTGTTCAGCCACACGTCCACCCCGGCCACCAGGAACCGCGCGATGCGCATGTCGTAGTCCTCCAGGATGAACACCCGGCCGCGAAGGCGCTCCGAGCGCGAGAGCTGGAAGATGCGCTCGATGACCTGCTGCCCGGGGCGGTCGGCGGGGTGCGCCTTGCCGGCCATCACGACCTGGACCGGCCGATCCTCGTCGGACAGCAGCCGTGCCAGTCGCTCCTCGTCCCGGAAGAGCAGGTCGGCTCGCTTGTAGGTCGCGAACCGCCGAGCGAAGCCGATGGTGAGCGAGGCAGGGTCGAGGGCGTCGTCAACCTGGCGCAGGGCGTCGGGCGACTCGCCGTGGCGGGCGAACTGGCGAGCCAGCCGTCCCTCGGCGAACTTCATGAACTCGCGCTTCTGCTGGAGGTGCGCCGCCCAGATATCGGCCTCGGGGATCTGTTCGAGGCGGTCCACCAGCTCCGGGTTCGCGAGGTCGGTCCCCAGCGACAGCCCCATCGCGCGCTCGTAGAGGCGGCGGATCGGCCGTCCCAGCCAGGTCGAGACGTGCACGCCGTTCGTGACCGCCTGGATGGGGTGGCCGGCGATCTCCTGCCACGTGTCGCTGGCCGTGACGCTGTGCAGGCGACTGACGGCGTTCGCGTTGCCGGCGTGGCGGAGCACGAAGGCCGTCATGTCGAACCCCGCATCGGGGTCATCGGTGTGCCCGCGTCCCAGCTCCATGAGGTCGCCTGCCGGCAGTCGCATGCCGGCGAGCAGCGGCTCCAGGTTCTTGGCGACCAGTGTGCGCTCGAACACCTCGTTGCCTGCGGGCACCGGGGTGTGGATGGTGAAGACGGAGTTGCGGCCCACGCGGCGCAGCGCCTCGAGCGGTGCCAGCGCCCGATCCTCCGCCACGAGCTCCCGCGCGCGCTCAAGCAGCAGGAAGGCAGAGTGGCCCTCGTTGAGATGCCACGCGGCAGGCTCGATTCCGAGCGCCCGCAGCGCTCGCACCCCGCCGATGCCCAAGACCATCTCCTGGCACAGCCTCATCTCCCGGCCGCGGACGTAGAGGATGTGCGTGATCGGGCGATCCGCAGGGTCGTTGGTGGGAATGTCGGTGTCGAGCAGCAGCAGTGGGACACGGCCGACCTGGGCGACCCACACGGCGGCCCGCACCTGGCGATCCGGAAAGTCGATGGCAACTTCCAGCGCCTCGCCGTGCGGCCCTCGCGCCCGGCGCAGCGGGAGCTGTGCGGGGTCCAGGTCCGGCTGCGCGTGCTCCTGGTGCCCATCGGCGTCGATCTGCTGGCGGAAGTAGCCGCGGCGGTATAGGAGGCCGACTCCGACGAAGGGCAGGGCCGCATCGGACGCCGACTTGAGGTGGTCGCCTGCCAGCACGCCC
Organism: Candidatus Limnocylindria bacterium; assembly: GCA_036258735.1. Lineage (GTDB taxonomy): Bacteria > Chloroflexota > Limnocylindria > QHBO01 > QHBO01 > JAPSGM01. The sequence continues at coordinate 17,058 of DATADC010000084.1, read as the reverse complement.
AGGCCGCCGGAGTAGATCTGCATCGACTCGTGGATCCCGTACTCGGCGCAGAAGTAGGCGACCGTGCCGGGCAGCTGCTGGGACGCATCGGCCTTCGCCTGGCGGCCATAGTCCGAGTCGGCGCCGTTGTCCATGTAGCGGTTGAACTCGTCCAGCAGCCGGCTGGCGTCGACCACGAAGTCCTCGTCAGCCGCCAGCTCGGCCCAGCGTCCCGCGTGGACCGAGGCCAGGACCGGAATGGGGTTGCGGTAGCGGGCCCACGCCAGGCCATTGACGCGTGAGAAGAGCGAACCCGCCCGCGGGGTCCAGCTCCACCACAGGTTGTAGGCCAAATCCCTCAGCCCCTCGAGCTCAGGCGGCAGCCGAACGTCGTGTGCGGCGAGCGTCGGGACACGCAGGGAGGTCGTCATGGATCGCCCGATGCTACTCGATGGTCGCTGGCGCGGGGCGGATCGCGCGGGACCGGGGTCCTACGCCCTGCGTTGCGCTCAGCGACACGGATGCCGCAGGAACGGCCGCTCCTGCGGCGTGCATTGCGCCGAGCGACACGGATCCCGCACGAGCCCGCGCTCCCGCCACGTGCGTTGCGCCCAGCGCCACGGAGTGCATGGCGAGCTGAGCCCGGACACCGCTGCCGATCTCGACAGCACGGGGTACGCTATCGGACCCGAATGGACGGCTACACCGTCGAACAGGCGGCTGAAGTCCTTGGCATCCCGCAGGCGCGCGTCTGGGAGCTGATCGCCCGGGGCGTGCTATTTGGTGCGGCCGAGGGCAGCACTGACGTGCGCGTCTTCCTGCGGCCGCCCGCGACTTCTCCGGCGGAGCTGGCGCGCGACGAAGCGCCACGTTCTGCTGACGGTGACCGAGGCGACGGTGGCGCTCGGGTGGAGGCCAGCCCGTTCCGCGAGCTGCTGACCGAATTCCGCAGCCTGACCGAGCGCTACGGGCAGGCGCTGCTGGCGCTCGGCGAGGCCCGGGGAGAGGTCGCGGCACTGCGCGGTCGGGTGGAGCTGCTCGAGGCGCGGATGGACATGCGCCTCCCCTTGCGAGCGGCCTCCACGGTGGCTTGGGAGATGCCGGAGCGGGCGTCGGACCGCGAGCCCGATCGCGAGGGACCGCCTCGCGAGCGGGCAGAGTCGCCGCGTGAACCCGCGCCGGCTGAACCGCCTCATGCCGAGGCGCCAAGCGTTCCCGAGACTCCGGCGCAGGGCTCGCGGGAGGCCCCGCCACACGTGGAGCCAGAGGTCGAACCGCCGCGCCAACCGCCGCCCCCGCTGCACCCCGACGGCGCACCGGGGGATGAGCTGGCTGCCGAGGAGGATGTTCACCTTGGGCCTGCCGCCCCCGCGGATGCACCCAGGCGACGCCTCACGGGCCGCCGCGCAGCGCTTGCCGGCCTGGCTGACGCGCTGGCACGCGCAGAGGACCCGGCGCTGGCCGATCTGCCGGGCGCGCGCGAGGCCGCCGAAGCGCTGGCAGCCCTGGCGCGCGAAGTCCGCGAGTCGGACGCCGGCGGCGCCGATCCGGCGCTGGCCGAGACCGAGCCGGGCGCAGGGCTGGTCCAGGCGTCCGAAGGAGCGGTGGAGCTCGAGGGGCCACCCCCACCCGAGTCCGATATCGAGCTTCAGGCCGCATTCGCGGCACCCATGCCGGACCTGGCTGACGAGCCGGCCGTGCCGTCACCGGAGGTGAACTCCGACGCCCTCGGCGACGAACCGACCCCGATCTCCCAGGCGGCTGGCCCGCCGAGCCCGTATTCGACCGATGTGGTCGAGCCGGACTGGTTCGCGGACGGGGACTTCACGTGGCTCGAGGCGTCCGAGCAGGCCGTGGAGGTCGAAGACGCGGACGACGAACGTCCCGAGCCCGTGGCGGAACCCGCCGCGTCGGCTCTCGAGACGGAACCCGAACCCGAGCAGGCAGGCGGTGCCGAGCCCGAGGACGCGGCGGCCACGCCGGCTGCCGATTCAGAGCAGGAAGCCCAGCCCGAGCCAATCGGGGAGCGCGAGGATTCGGACGAGCCCCAACACCGGCCCGAACTCGAGCCAGATGAGGTCGAGGCGGAGGCCGAGCCAGCGCCGGAGGTTCAGCACGTCGCGCGCGAGGACGAAATGGCCGCCGTCGAAGCGATCCAGGACGCGTTCGAGGAGCCTGTCCTCGAGCAGCCCGAGGTTGATGCCCAGGCGAGTGACCAGGGTGGTGCCGAGGCCGGTCCTTCCGACGACGCGACTTCGCCGACGGAGGTCGAGCACGTGGTCCACGAGGACCAGACGGCAGCCGTAGAGGCGGTGCAGGACGCCTTCGACGAGCCGGCAGGTGATCCGTGGCCACAGGAGGATCGCGGTTCTAATGCTGGCTCGAGTTACGTTGGCTTCGGGCTCTTCCGTGAAGAAGGTTCTTCGCCGCCAGCAGCGGCCGACCGACCGGCGCCGGCCCCGGCGCGGATGCCGCCCACGACGACCGGCGCGCCCGATGAAGAGGCGCTGCTCTGGTTCGGCGACGAGTTCGAAGCGGCCGAGCTGGAGGTCGCCGCACCCGGTTGGCGCGACCGGGAGCAGCCGCAGCCAGAACCCAGCAGTGCCCCCGAAGGCGCATCCCGCCCACCGGTCGAGGACGACGATGACGACCTCGAACCGACGGCCACCGAGGAGAGCTGGGCTCACGATGAGGTGGAGGCCATCCGTGCCTTCCTGGGGCGCCCGCCTGATATCGACGAGAGAACGGAGGAGCCACCCACCGACAGCGAGCCGCAACGCTCCGCGCTGTCGGAGCCGGCCAGCTCGTCGTCCTGGACGCCTTCGCCCAGCGCCGACCAGGACTGGCTGCGCGGCCGGCGCGGGGCGGCCGCATCGGCATACCGGCGCCTTCGCCGCCTGTTCCCGGCCTGACCTTGGCGGCGCTCCACGCCGCGGCGGGGATCGTCACGCTCGTGGCGGCGGGGATCCTCGCCCTGGGTGGCGCCATCGCCGTCTGGCGTGACCGCTGGCATGGCACCGTGCGCCTCGCCGCGCTCGGTGCGGTCGGCGTCTTCGCGATCCAGGCCCTAATCGGGCTGGCGTTGCTGGCGACCGCGGGCGGCCTGCGCGACGGCCTGCACCTGGTGTACGCGCTGGCTCTCGTGGCCGTCACCCCGTTTGCGCTGAGCTTCGCCAGCGCCGCTCCGCCCAGGGCGCGCTCCGGGGTGCTGGCGGCGAGTGGCGTCGTGGCGCTGCTGCTGGCCTGGAGGTTGCTCGCCACCGGCTAAGGCGCCCTCGGCATCCAGAAGGGGGGGTCGCGGCTGCGCCCGTATGATGGTGGCCCGATGCGCACGGCCCGGCTCCTCCGCGCGTCCGCGCTTGCACTGGCTGCGGTGCTGGCGCTTGCCGCAGGCATGACCCTGGCCGGCGGGACCGATGCGCCGCTGCTGCTGCCGCCGCCGGACGCCCAGGACGGCCTCCCCGGCATGGGGCAGGACCTCTACCTCGAAGCGTGCGCGTCCTGCCATGGCGCGGATGGGGGCGGCACCGACCTCGGCCCGAGCCTGATCGGCCTGGGCGCGGCGTCGGTCGACTTCCAGCTCTCCACGGGCCGCATGCCGTTCGCCAACCAGCTCGGCGCGCAGGCGCAGCGCAAGCCTCCAGCCTTCAGCCAGGAGCAGATCGACGCGCTGGTCGAGTATGTCGTCTCGCTCAGCGGCGACCAGGCGGCAGGGCCGCCGATCCCATCGGTCACCGTCTCGCCGTCATTGCTGTCGCGAGGGCACGCCGTCTTCGCCGGCAATTGCGCCCCTTGCCATGGCGCGACAGCCAACGGCGGCGCGGTGGGCGGAGGCGCGCTGGCCCCACCGCTGGACCGCACCACGCCGGTGCAGACCGTGGAGGCCATGCTCACCGGGCCGGGACAGATGCCCGTCTTCCAGCTGCCGCAGGAGGACCTCGACGCGGTGGCGACGTACGTGGGCTACCTCCAGGAGGCGCCGGATCCCGGAGGCTTCTCCATCGGCGGCATAGGCCCCGTGCCGGAGGGCTTCGTGGCCTGGGTGGTCGGCATGGGCCTTCTGCTGCTGATCGTGTACCTCATCGGGCGCAGATGGGATTCACCCGGAGCACCGTCGTGACGCCCGAACGCGGCATTGCGGCGCTCCTGCTGGCGTCCATGGTCGCCTCGGTCGGCCTGCTGCTGCTGTACGTCTTCGGTCCGAGCAGCGCGCCGCTGGAGGGAGCGTTGCTGGCCGTGGCCCTGGGCGGGGTCGGCGGCGCGATCGTGGTATGGGCGGTGAGCCTCATGCATGCGCCACCCGAGGTCGAAGAGCGCCATGAGCTCGCGTCGCCGGCCGCCGAACGGGAGGCGACACCGGCGGCCGCGGACGTCGAGTCCATGACGCGACGCCGGTTCCTGGTACGGCTGCTCGGCGGCGCCGGCGCGCTCCTGGCCGCTGCCCTGGCGCTGCCGGCCTTCTCGCTGGGCCCGCAGCCCGGCCGCGAGCTGTTCGAGACGGGCTGGCGCCGCGGCGTGCGAGTGGTCGGCACCAGCGGTGAGCCGATCCGCCCCGAAGACCTCGTCGAGCGCAGCGTCCAGACCGTCTTTCCGGACGGCGAGGTCGGACGGGCCGACAGCCAGACGATGCTGATCCGCCTGCGGCCCGAGGACCTGCAGCTGCCCGCGGGGCGGGAGACGTGGACGCCCCAGGGCTGCGTGGGCTACTCCAAGGTCTGCACCCACGCCGGCTGTCCGGTCGGCCTGTACCGCTCCGAGGACCAGGTGCTGATCTGCCCCTGCCACCAGTCGACCTTCGACGTCACGCGCGGCGCGATCCCCGTGTTCGGCCCGGCCGCGCGCCCGCTGCCGCAGCTGCCGCTCGAGGTGGACGGGCAGGGCTACCTGGTCGCCGCAGGCGCGTTCAGCGCCCCGGTCGGCCCGTCCTTTTGGAACCTCACCCTTGACGCCCCGGCCGAGGATGCCGGTTGATGATCCTTCGCTGGGTGGACGAGCGGCTGGGCATGGCCTCGTGGGCGCGGAGCGGGCTGCGCAAGATCTTCCCGGACCACTGGTCCTTCCTCCTGGGCGAGGTGGCGCTCTTCTGCCTGGTGGTACTGGTCCTGACCGGCGTGTTCCTGGCGCTGTTCTACGTGCCCGATGCCATCCCGGTCGTATACGACGGTCCCTACGCGCCGCTCGTCGGCCAGCAGGTGTCACGCGCCTACGCATCGGTCATGGAGCTGTCGTTCGAGGTGAAGGCCGGGCTGGTCATGCGGCAGGTGCACCACTGGGCCGCGCTGGTGTTCGTGGCGGCCATCGTCCTGCACGTCATGCGCGTCTTCTTCACCGGTGCGTACCGCCGGCCGCGGGAGATCAACTGGCTGGTGGGCATCGGCCTGCTGCTGCTGGCGCTGGCCATGGGCATCACCGGCTACTCCCTGCCGGACGACCTGCTCAGCGGGACCGGCCTACGGGTCATCTACAGCGTGGTGATCGGCATCCCGCTCATCGGGCCCTACCTGGCCTTCCTCGTCTTCGGCGGTGAGTTTCCGACCGAGACCATCATCAGCCGCCTCTTCGTCTTCCACGTCATGCTGCTGCCGGCGCTGCTCATCGGCGGCGTGCTGGTCCACCTGGCCATCCTGTGGCGCCAGAAGCACACCCAGTTCCGCGTTGCCGGCGCGACCGAGCACAACGTGGTGGGACGACCGTTCTGGCCCAGCCAGGTCTTCAAGTCGACCGGGCTGATGCTCCTGACGGCGGCGGTGCTGGCGCTGATGGGCGGGCTGATCCAGATCAACCCGGTGTGGAGCTACGGTCCCTTCGACGCCACGCAGGTCAGTGCGCCGGCCCAGCCCGACTGGTACGTCGGCTGGCTCGACGGAGCGCTGCGGCTGTTCCCGCCAATCGAGTTTACGCTGCTGGGTGTCACCATCCCGTCGGTCTTCATCCCGGGGGTCCTGATCCCGGGAATCGCGTTCGCGGTGATGACGCTGTGGCCGTTCATCGAGCCGCGGGTGAGCGGCGACCGCGCCGAGCACCACGTCCTGGACCGCCCCTACGACAACGCCCTTCGCGCGTCGGTCGGCGTCGCTGGCTTGCTGGCCTTCGTGGTGCTGACCGTTGCTGGCGGCAACGACGTGGTGGCCCTCGTCTTCAACGTGCCGGTGGAGCTCATGACCGACGTGCTGCGAATCGCCTTCTTCGCGGTCCCGGTGCTGGGCTTCCTGCTCACCTGGCGCATCTGCCGCGAGCTCCAGCGCAGGGCCGATACGACCGACGCCCGTCAGCCGGCCGTCCTGCGGCGCACCGCTTCGGGCGGGTTCGAGGAGGCCGGCGACGGCCACTGAGCACGACTTCGGAGCACGGCTGCCGTCGCTCGGGCCGCGCGGCGTGGGATGGGTGGTCGGCCAGATGGTGCTGATCTTCGTCGAGGGCGTGGTGAGCTACCCGGCCTTCGACGCGCTGCCCCCGCGCAGCCCGGGCGGGTGGCTCTCCATGGCCGGCGGCGCCTTCCTGCTCGTCGCCGGCGCCTGGCTCGTCTACCGCGGCGTGGACGCGCTCGGGGGCGGGCTGACGCCGCTGCCGGCGCCGAACGAGAGCGGCGAGCTGGTCCGGGCGGGCATCTACGCTCGCATTCGCCACCCCATCTACGCAGGCGTCATCGCGCTGGCTGCCGGGTGGGCGTTCTTCGTGGTCAGCCCCTGGGCGCTCGCCGTTGCCGCTCTCCTCGCCGTCTGGCTCGACCTCAAGGCTCGCCGCGAGGAGGCGTGGCTGTTGGAGCGCTACCCTGAGTACGCCGCTTACCGGCGCGGCACGAACCGGATCGTGCCGGGCCTCTACTGAGCGGCGAGCGAATCGATCTCGTCCGACAGCGCCAGCAAGTCGTCGTCCTGGCGTGCCCACTCGACCAGGTCGGGTCGGATGCGGAACGCCTCTCGCAGGAGCGGCCGAGCTCGATCCGTCCGCCCGCGCAGCGCGTGGAAGCAGGCGGTGTTGTATATCCCCGCGCCACGCTCCCGGTCCGGCAGGGACGAGTCGCGCACCGTCCGCTCCACCTCGTCGACGAAGCTGCTGACCCGCTCCTCGTCCACGCCGATGCGCGCGTCCAGCAGCCAGCCGAAATGCTCCTGGGCGTGATAGGCGCCGTTGCCGAAGGTGCCGCTCAGCAGGTGCTCGCCGGCGAGGATGAGCTCCGGGTCGGTGGCCCGGATCTCGTCGGCGAGCCGCTGGCTGACATCGTCGGCCTCGCGCGCAACGTCGTCCCAGCTCCACTCAACACGGGTCGCGTGCAGCCGGGCGTTGACCACGTCGGTCTCGTCCTCCCATTCGGGAAGCTCCGTGCCCGTCCGCGCGGCCGCGAAGCGGTCCGCGTGACGCGCCTTCCAGGCGCTCAGGTGGGCCTGGTGGTCCTTGGGCGACCAGTCGCCCTCGCGCAGCGGTGCGTCCCGCACGGCAGGGTCCAGGGCGCCGAAGACGTCGCGCTCGGCGCGACGCGCGGCTTCCAGCGTGGCGACCAGGTCGTCGGCCAGGGATCGGTCAGGCATCCGGCCCGAGATGGTAGCCCAGGCGCCGCGGCAGCGCGGTGACCTGGCGCAGCAGCCATGGCGGGCGAGCGCCGCGCATCTCGATGACCTCGCGCCGCACGATGGCTTCACGCATGAGGCGCGCGCCGACCACCCTGAACGGCTCGGGTGGCAGCGTGGCGCGCGGAGGTCCCACCATGGGCAGGCGCGTGATGGGCTCGTCGGAGCCCAGCGTCAGCGCTGCCAGCACCCGCCCGGCGAGGTGCGACGGCGCCACGCCGTTGCCCGAGAAACCCACGGCGTAGTGCACGCGCCCACCAGGCAGTGACCCAAAGCGGGGCAGGTGGTCGGGGGAGACGTCGATGGGGCCGCCCCAGGCGTCAGTCAGGCGCACGTCGGCCAGAATGGGGAAGAGCTCGCGGAAGGCGCGCGCAGCGCGCCGTGCGGAATCGACGTCATCGGTGAAGGATGGACCGATGCGCCCGCCGTAGCCGGGCAGGCCACCGCCGGAGCCGATGGCCACCCGCCCGTCGCGGGTGACGTGCATGTACTCGACGTTGAAGCGCGCGGTGTAGATCGATTCGCCGCCGGTCCAGCCCAGGTCATTTGCGATCCGATCGGGGATGGGCTCACTGCGGACCATGTAGCTGCCCCAGGCCAGGATGGACCGATGGAACGGTCGCCAGTCGGCCGCCCACGCGTTGACGGCGAGCACGACCTGCGGCGCCCGCACCTCCTGGGTCCCGTCGCGGCTCTCCACACTTAGCCGGACCGCGGGGCCGCGCCGGCTCCGCATGCGGGTAACGCGCGTGCCCTCGTGGATCGTCACGCCGCGCTCCAGGAGCACGCGGCGCAGGCCGCGGGCCAGGAGCGCCGGCTGGACCGTGGCGCCGTCGCGCATGTATGCCCCGTTGCGGAACCGAGGTGAGCGGCAGACGGCCTGCACCTGCTCGGCGCCGAGCGCAACGAGGGCCTCGGGCACGCCGTGCTTGGCCGCCGCTTCCACCGCCCCGGTGGGCCGCTCGTCGTGGGGTGGCGTGGTCGAGACCACCAGCATGCCGGCCTGGCGGAAGTGCCCGTCGACACGGTTCTCGACGCACCAGGCGCCGATGGCCGGAACCGATGCGGCCGCCTCACGCGCCGCTTCCAGCGCGCGCTCCGCTCCGTACAGGTCCACCAGCGTGTCCAGCTCGTCCCACCAGGCGTTGACGAATCCACCGTTGCGTCCCGACGGGCCACCGCCACAGATGTCCTGCTCCAGGATTGCGATGCTCAGGTCCGGCGCGCGGCGCGTCAGCTGCTCGGCGGTCCACATCCCGACGTAGCCGCCACCCACGATCGCCACGTCGACGTCCAGGTCCGACGCGGGACCAGGCGCCGGCTCGGGATCGCCCTCCGCGGCGAGCGCCTCGCGGAGCCACGGCGAGCGGACCCCGCGCCCTGGCCGCAGCGCCAAGTCTTCGGGCGTCAGCTTTGCGTCAGTCACCCGCGGACAATAGGCCCCTCGGTCTGGGTAGTCTCGTGCCGACTGGTGCGTCGCCCGGCCGGGCCTTCGTTCGCGGCGATACTCGCTGCAGGACTGTCGGTCAGGAGGAGCGCCGTGGAACCGGCCGCTCGATATCCGCCCCAGTCGGCCGGGGACTACCGGCCGATCGCGCGGTCAGCGGATCGAGCGCAGCTGCGTGACCCAGCCCCACGCCACCCAGGCCACCAGCACCAGGCCGGGGAGCAGCAGCCAGGGACCGTAGATCAGGCCCAGGGCCACGAGCGTGGCGGCCACCGCCCCGACCAGCGGCCACCACGACGCGCGCGGCAGCGGCTGGAGGCCGGCGGACAGCGGCTGCTCGTCTGCCTCGCCACCGGGATCAGCGAACAGCAGCCAGCGGCCGAGCAGGGCCGGCGGCGATCCGGGCCGGCCGTGCAGCGCCCGCCGCGCGAAGGCCGCAGCCACGGCCACTACCGCGGCGGCCGCCAGCGCGGAAGCGGCCAGCAGCACCGTCCCGGCCCAGTCGTAGGTGCCCTCGACCGGGTTGTAGCTGGCGAACCAGTAGATGACCGTCAGGACCGCGGCGTAGAGCGCCACACGCAGGAAGAAGCGTAGCTCCTCAGCCATCGCGCGGCTCCGCCGCGGCCGCCTGGCGGGCGTCCCAGGCGGGGCGCTCTGAGCGGATCGGCGGCATGGCGACGAAGTTGTGATGGGGCGGCGGCGAGGAGGTTGCCCACTCCAGCGAGTGGCCGCCCCACGGGTCGTGGCCGGCCGGCGCCCCGCAACCCATCCACACCGAACGCACCACGTTCCAGACGAAAAGCGCCGTCCCCACGGCGATCAGGCCCGAGGCGAGGCTGATGACCAGATTGGTCTCACCCCAGCCCGGGTTAGCCGGGTAGTCCGCCACCCGGCGCGCCATGCCGTCCAGCCCCAGCTGGTGCATCGGGAAGAAGGTGAGGTTGAAGCCGATCAGCACCAGCCAGAAGTGCGCCTTCCCCAGCCCCTCGCTCAGCATCCGGCCGCTGATCTTGGGGATCCAGAAATAGAACGCCGCGAACGCCGCGAAGGCGGAGCCGCCGAACAGGACGTAGTGCATGTGGGCCACGACGTAGTAGCTGTCGTGGGCCTGGTAGTCGATCGGCGGCGAGGCCAAGAAGACGCCCGAAATGCCGCCCACCAGGAACTGGAACAGGAAGCCGATGACGAAGAGCATCGGCGTGGCAAGCCGGATCCGTCCGCGCCACATGGTGGCGATCCAGGTGAAGAACTTGACCCCGGTGGGGATGGCGATCAGGAACGAGGTGGCCGCGAAGAACAGGTTGCTGACGGCACCGGTAGTGAACATGTGGTGCGCCCACACGCTGAAGCTGTATGCGCCGATGAGGACCGTGGCGAATACCAGCGCCCGGTAGCCGAAGATCCGCTTGCCGCTGAAGACGGGCACCACCTCGCTGACCACGCCGAAGAAGGGCAGCGCCATGATGTAGACCTCCGGATGGCCGAAGAACCAGAACAGGTGCTGCCACAGGATCGAGTTGCTGCCCGCCTCCGGCGTGAAGAAGGCGTTGCTCACCGTGCGGTCGATGAACAGCAGGGCCAGCGCTGCGGTCAGGACCGGGAAGGTGAGCAGGATCAGCAGCGAGACGACCAGGATGTTCCAGGTGAAGATCGGGACGCGGAACATGGTCATGCCCGGCGCCCGCATGGTGAAGACGGTGGCGATGAAGTTGACCGAGCCCAGGATTCCGGACGCGCCGGACAGGATCAGGCCCATGATCCACAGGTTTGGCCCGGCGCCCGGCGAGTACGTCTCGTTGGAAAGGGGCGGGTAGCCATACCAGCCGAAGGCCGCCGCCCCGCTGGCGGTTAGGAACCCTGAGAACGCCACCAGGCCGCCGGCCAGGTACAGCCAGTAGGACAGGGCGTTGAGCCGCGGGAAGGCCACGTCCGGGGCCCCCACCTGGAGCGGCAGCAGGTAGTTGGCGAAGCCGATGCCCAGCGGCACGATTGCGAAGAAGATCATCCCGGTGCCGTGCATCGTGAACAGCTGGTTGTAGGTGCTCTCGTCGAGCAGCTGGAGCTCGGGAAAGGCCAGCTCGGCGCGCATGATCAACGCCAGGATCCCGCCCACGACCAGGAAGCCGACCGCGGTGACGAGGTACATGACTCCGATCTTCTTGTGGTCGGTCGTGGTCAGGTAGTCGATGATGCGGGCGGGCTCCTCCACCGGTGGAGCGCCGGTCATTGCGGTCACGGGATGCCCTCCCCGCCGCCCTCCAGCCACGCGTGGAACGCGTCCGCCGGCACCGCCTCGATGCTGAAGCGCATCCGGTGGTGCAGCAGCCCGCAGAACTCGCCGCACAGCCCCGAGTACGTCCCGGGTTCCTCGACGGTCAGCTCGATCCGGTTGGTGCGACCCGGGACCACGTCCCGCTTGATGAGGAACTGGGGCACCCAGAAGCTGTGGATCACGTCGGGCGACTCGAGGTCGAGCGCCACCCGCTCGCCTACCGGCAGCACCAGCGTCGGCGGCTCTCCCGGCAGGCCGGTGAGCACCACGTCACTGCCCTCGTATGCGAAGCGCCACTGCCACTGGAAGCCGGTGACCGTGACGGTCAGGCCCGGGTCATCCGTGCGCTCGTCGACCCTGCCCAGGACCTGCGCGGTGAGGATGAAGAGCACGATCACCAGCACGGTCGGCAGGGCCCACCACAGCAGCTCGAGGCGCAGGTTCTCGTGCGTGGATGAGATTTGGCGGTCGTCCCCGCGATCGCCGTAACGGACGATGCTCCAGCCGATGAGCCCCGCCACCACCACGAACACCGCCGCCGCGACGGCCAGGAAGATGTCGTAGAGGGTCTTGACGGCCTCGCCCTCGACGCTCACCGGCTGTGGGGCGCAGCCCCCCAACGCCACCGCGGCCAGCCCAGCGATGACCGCGAGTCGCAGGCGCGCTGGCGGGCGAGGCATGCGCGCCAAATGCTAGCCGGGCCGATGGCCGGCGCAAGGCGGCCCGCCTGCCTATCATCGGCGCATGGCGGCCTTCGACGAGCGAACCGCGCTGCTGGTGGTCGACGTCCAGAACGACTTCGCCGATCCATCGGGCAGCCTGTCAGTGGCCGGCGGGGACAAGGTGGTCGAGGCGGCCAACCGCTACGTCGGGCAGGCGCGCGAGGCCGGTGCGCTCGTGGTCTACACCCAGGACTGGCACCCGGAGTCGACGCCCCACTTCGCCAAGGACGGCGGCGTGTGGCCGGTGCACTGCGTGGCGGAGACGTGGGGCGCGGAGCTGCACCCGGGGCTGAGCGTGGTTGGCGAGGTCGTGCGCAAGGGCAGCAACGGCGAGGACGGCTACTCCGGCTTTTCGATGCGCGACCCGGCCACCGGCGAGGAGATCCCGACCGCCCTGGAGGGCATGCTCCGCGACCGTGGAGTGGAGCGGGTCGCCATCTGTGGCCTCGCCACCGACTACTGCGTCAACGCCACCGCGCTCGACGCGGTGCGCCTCGGCTTCGCGACCGAGGTGCTGACCGACGCCATCGCAGCGGTCAACCTCCAGCCCGCCGACGGCGCCCGCGCCCTGGAAGCCATGGCCGATGCCGGTGCAGAGCTGGTCGGTGCGGGCTCTGCTGGCGCGCCCTCGACCGAAGCGCCCCGTCACTAGCGCCGTACTACCGCCGCAGCTGGCGCACCAGGAGCGTGGCGCCGGCCAGCATGGTGACGGCACCGATGACGACCCACAGCGGGTCGGCGGTCATGAAGCTGCCCGGCGCAAACGGGAGGTTCAGGCCCTGGGCGATCCAGAGGCCGCCGGCCGCGAGAAGCAGGAGCCCGAGGACGGTCGTCATATCGGTCCGGGATCGTATCCGTTACGAATGGCCGAGCCTATTGCGCGCTCGGGGGCGGCGCGTATACTCCCGCCAGTCGGGCCGCCGACGAGCGGCGCCAGCAGCCTTCCGTCCCCTCCCACCACGTCCAAGCGTCGGCTCGCGGAGTAGCGGCAAGACCCGCGGCCGGCGTCGAACCCGAGGCGCGGCTCCGACGTGGCAACCACATTCTCAGGGAGGGGTCCTTCGTGGCCTACACCGATCAGGTGCTTACCTGTTCAGATTGCGGGATCGACTTCGTCTTCTCCGCATCGGAGCAGGAATTTTTCGCGCAGAAGGGCTTCACCTCTGCGCCCAAGCGCTGCCCATCCTGCCGCGCGCAGCGACGCGCCGCCGGCGGCGGACCGAGCGGCTACGGCAACGGCGGTGGCAGTGGCGGTGGCTACGCATCGGGCGGCGGCTACAGCCGCGGCCCACGAGAGATGTTCGACGCGGTGTGCGCCCGCTGCGGCAAGGACACCCAGGTCCCGTTCCGACCCACCGGCGCGCGGCCGGTGTACTGCAGCGACTGCTTCCGGTTGATGCGCGGATAGCGGGCCTAACCTCCCTCGCCCGCCTTCGCACACCCACGGCGGCCACCCAATCGCGGGCCGGCCGCCCCGTTTCATCCAGAGCTCTTTGCTGAGCGCCGCCGATCGGCCCCTGGCAGCCCTCGGGATGTGCCAGCCCGCTCGGCGAACGACCGACGCTCCCCGGGCCTCGTATCATGGAGCATCCTGAGCGGCAAGGAACTTGCGGCACGAGCGGCAGGGTGACCATGAACGACCACGAACTCTGGCGCGAGCTGGGCCAGCAGCTGCGCGTCGACTCGATCCGATCCAGTTCCGCCGCCGGGTCCGGCCACCCGACCTCATCCATGTCTGCGGCGGACCTCATGGCCGTCCTGATGGCCAGCTACCTTCGCTACGACTTCGACCGCCCCGACGACCCGCGCAACGACCACCTCATCTTCAGCAAGGGTCACGCCTCGCCGCTGCTCTACGCCATGTACCGGGCCGCCGGCGCCATCTCGGACGATGAGCTGCTGACCTTCCGCAAGCTCGGCAGCCGGCTAGAGGGCCACCCCACGCCCGCCGTGCCGTGGGTGGACGTGGCCACGGGCTCGCTGGGCCAGGGGCTGCCCATCTCGGTGGGCATCGCGTACGCGGGGCGCTACCTGGACCGCGTGCCGTATCGCGTGTGGTGCCTGTGCGGCGACTCGGAGATGGCGGAGGGTTCCATCTGGGAGGCATTCGAGGCGGCGGGCTTCCATGGCCTCGACAACCTGACCGCAATCGTTGACGTCAACCGCCTGGGCCAGACGGGCGAGACGATGCATGGCTGGGACCTGGACGCCTACTCGCAGCGGGCAGGCGCGTTCGGGTGGCACACCATCGCGGTTGATGGGCACGACGTGGCCGCCATCGACGCGGCGTTGGCCGAGGCCATCGACGTCCACGGCCGCCCCACCGTCATCCTGGCCAGGACGGAGAAGGGCCACGGCGTCGCCGCGGTCGCCAACCAGCTCAACGCTCACGGCAAGGCGGTTCCGGACGAAGCGGAGGCCATCGAGGAGCTGGGCGGCAAGCGTGACCTGCGCATTCAGGTCAGCAAGCCGGAGGGCGACGCGCGGCCGCATCGGTTCGAGGCCAGCGGTGAGCTGACGCTGCCGGCCTACGAGGTCGGCACCAAGGAGGCGACGCGCAAGGCCTACGGTGACGCGCTCGTGTCGCTCGGCAACGCGCGAGGCGACGTGGTCGCCATCGACGGCGAGGTCGGCAACTCGACCTACTCGGAGGAGTTCGCCAAGGCGCACGCCGATCGGTTCGTGCAGGCGTACATCGCCGAGCAGATGCTGGTCTCGTACGCGGTCGGCTTCCAGGTCCGCGGCTGGCGGCCCTTCGCCGCCACCTTTGCCGCATTCCTGGCGCGCGCCTACGACTTCGTGCGCATGGCCGCCGTGAGCCGCGCCAACGTCGTGCTGGCCGGATCACACGCCGGTGTGAGCATCGGCGAGGACGGGCCGTCGCAGATGGCGCTGGAAGATCTCGCCGCCTTTCGAGCGGTGCATGGCAGCACGGTGCTGTACCCATCCGACCCGAATCAGACGGCGGCGCTGATGCGCGAGATGGCCGACCGCGATGGCATCGTCTTCCTGCGCACGACACGCGAGAAGACCCCGGTCATCTACGGTCCGGACGAGGAGTTCCACATCGGCGGCAGCCGGGTGGTGCGCAGGACCGATGCCGACCAGGTGACCCTGGTCGGAGCGGGCATCACCCTGCACGAGGCGCTCAAGGCAGCGGACAGCCTGGCCGATGAGGGCGTCAACGCCCGGGTGATCGACCTGTATTCGATCAAGCCGGTGGACGCGGGAACGCTGATTGCCGCCGGCCGCGAGACTGGCGCGCTCCTCACCATCGAAGACCACTATCCCGAGGGCGGGCTGGGTGACGCGGTGCTCGACGCCTTCGCCGATGCCGCCGATGCGGCCGATCGCCCGCGTATCCGCAAGCTGGCGGTGCGCAGCATGCCCGGCTCGGCCACGCCGGCCGAGCAGCTCGAGGCGGCAGGGATTGACGCCGAGCACATCGCCTCCGCGGCGCGCGAGCTGGCGCGAGAGGCCGTAGGAGGACGAGCATGAACACGCTGCACCGGCTGCACGCCGAGCATGACCAGAGCCCCTGGATCGACTTCATCGACCGCGACTTGATCGCGTCTGGCCGGCTGGCCGACCTAATGGACCAGGGCATCCGCGGCCTGACCAGCAACCCGACCATCTTCGCCAAGGCGGTCGCCAGCGGCCAGTACGACGAGCTGATCCGGCGCGAGATCGAGTCCGGCGACGACGCGCGCCAGATCTACGAGGAGATCGCCATCGCCGACGTGGGGGACGCGGCTGACGTGCTGGCCCGCGTCTACGACGGCGACGACGCGGCCGACGGCTATGTGTCGATCGAGGTCGAGCCGGAGCTGGCCGAAGACACGCAGGCGACGCTCGAGCGCGCCCGCCACCTGTGGACGCGTCTGTCGCGGCCGAACGTCTTCGTCAAGATCCCGGCCACGGCCGCCGGCCTGCCGGCCATCGAGGCCGCGGTCGCGGAGGGGATCAACGTCAACATCACGCTGATGTTCAGCGTGGACGTCTACCGCCAGGTGGCGCACGCCTACCTCGCGGGGCTGCGCCGCAGGGTGGAGCGTGGGCAGGACGTGCGCCGCGTGGCGTCGGTCGCCAGCTTCTTCGTCAGCCGCGTCGACACCAAGGTCGACGAGAAGCTGGAGGAGCTCGGTACGCCGGAGGCGCTGGCGCTTCGGGGCAAGGCGGCTATCGCCAATGCCAAGCGGGCATACGCGGCCTTCGGCGAGATCTTCGACGGCGACGAGTTCGCGGACCTGAGAGCCGCCGGCGCCCGCGTGCAGCGCTGCCTGTGGGCCAGTACCTCGACCAAGAACCCCGAGTACCGCGACGTGCTGTACGTCGAGGAGCTGATCGGCCCGCGCACGGTGAACACCATGCCGCTGGAGACCATCCAGGCCTTCCTGGACCACGGCCTCGTTGAGCGCAGGCTGGACGCCGAGCTGGACGAGGCCGAGGAGACGCTGCGGCGCCTCGAGGCGCTCGGCATCGGCATGGACGACGTGACGCGCGAGCTGCTGGACGAGGGCGTGGCGGCGTTCGCCAAGTCATTCGAGGAGCTGATCGGCACCATCGAGAGCCAGCGCAGGGCCCTGGCGCCCGCATGACCTCGTCGCCGCTCGAGCAGGCTGTAGCCGAGCGGCTGGCCCTCTGGGAACGAGAGGGCGTCGCGGACCGCCTGTGGGCGCGCGACGGCAGCCTGTGGAGCGCCTCCGGCAAGGCGCCTGACGAGCTCGCCGCATGGCTTGGCTGGCTGGACCTCCCCGAGGAGATGAGCGGGCGCGTGGACGAGCTCGAGCACCTCGCGCGCGACATAAGGATGGACGGCTACACGCGCGCCGCCGTGCTCGGCATGGGTGGCTCCAGCCTGGCGCCCGAGGTGTTCGGCCGCACCTTCGATGAACGCGGTGGCGCCGCCACGGACAAAATGGAGCTGCATGTGCTGGACTCAACCCACCCCGACGCCGTCCGCGGCTTCCGCGAGTGGGCGCAGTCGGCGCGAACGCTGTTCTGCGTCAGCAGCAAGTCTGGCTCGACCACCGAGCCGAACGCCTTCCACGCGGCCATGTCCGCCTTCGC
>DATADC010000083.1:0-4054 GCA_036258735.1 Candidatus Limnocylindria bacterium | reverse complement strand
CGGCACTGCCGGCGCCTTCCTGCCGCACACCAACTCGCTGGTCTGGGCCGACTACCGGATCAACGGGCGCAGCGTCGGCGAGATCGGCATCGAGGCCTGCTACGCCGGCCACTGGGGTGTGCCGCTGATCCTGGTGCAGGGCGACGAGGCCGCCTGTCACGAGGCAGCGGCGCAGTTCCCGGGGGTGGTGACGGCGGCCGTCAAGCGTGCCGCGCACGCCGAGCTGGCTGAGGGGCCGTCCGCGGAAGAGGGGCGCCGCCTGACGGCTCAGCGGGTCACCGAGGCGGTCGAGCGGCTGCGGGCGGGTCGCCGTCCCGCACCCTACGGACCCGCGCTTCCACTACGGGTAACGCTGCGCCTCACGACGGTGGAGGAAGCGGACAAGGCGGCACAACGCTCCGGGGCACGGCGGGTGGACGAGCGCACCATCGAGTGCCACCTGGGACGCTACTACGACGTCTTCTCTTGGACCGCCGGGAGTGGTGCGGTGTAATCCCAGCTCGAAGCGGTGAGCCCAAACATTGGGGCGCGCTGCCCGCGACCCCTGTGAGCGCTTGACGGGATACCACGCCATGGCGTGGTATGTGGAAGGTGCCAAGGAACGGCGCGAGAGGAGGCTCAACGATGGAGATGAGGTGGCCTTGTGCGGCGCCCCACGCGGTGATGAGGCGCACCGCGATCGCACAGGTGGCGCTTCTGGGAGGCGTCATCGCCGCTGCCTGCGGCGCCCCACCCACGGGCAGTGTGTCCTCGCCGTCCACCAAGCCGGCGAAGGTCGTCATCCGGACGTTCGCCGGCCAGGCGATCGTCGACATGATGGAGAAGCACCTGCTGCCAGGCTACAAGCAGAAGGCGCCGCACCATACCGTGGAATGGGAGCAACAGACGACCGGCAGCGGGGCGGCGATGATCGAGGCTGTCACGGCCGCCGGGGCCGCCGGGACGCCGCCCGACGTCTTCTATATCGGCTCGGACTGGATCGCCCAGCTCGCGCGCTCGAGGATGATCAAGGACCTCACCGCCTACATCAAAGCCTGGGGTCAGGACAGGGAGTACTATGCCAACACCGTCGAGGCCCTGTGGGGGCGGCGCTGGTTTCTGCCACAGATCGCGTCCTGTGACCTGTACCTCTACCGGATTGACTGGTTCCGCGAGGCCAACCTGCCGACCGAGCAGGCCGGCTTTCCGGTGAGCTGGGAGGCCTTCGCCGACGCCGCCACGCGCCTGACGCGCCGGCAGGGTGACGAGTTCACGCGCGCCGGCTTCTACACCACGGGTGAGGTGCGCGAGTGGCGACAGCTGCTCTGGCAGGCCGGGGGCGAGGAGTGGAACGCCGACCACACCAGGGCCACCTACAACAGCCAGGCCGGCGTGGACGCGCTGACGTACCTGCGCGATCTGCTGGTCCGCTACCAGGTGGCGCCGCCCGGCGGCATGCCCATCCCGTCCGGCAACAACGCCATCTCGGCCGGTCTGGCGGCGATGCAGCGCCTGACCCCCAGCGGCGCGAACACCGTGCTCGTGCGGGCGCCTGACGTCTTCGCTCAGATCGGATACGGGCCGCCGCACAAACGCGACAAGCAGGTGAACCAGATCGACGTCGACGGGTGGGCGATGACGGCAGCGGCGCGCGAGCCGGAGGCGGGTTTCGCGCTGCTGGCCTTCATCGAGGAGCCCAACAACCTGCTGGCCTGGAACGAGGCCGTTGGCCTGATCCCGCCGCGCAAGGCCCTGGCCACCAGCACCCACGTGCAGCAGCCGTACATCAGGGCCTTCCAGGAACTCCTGGAGAAGTACGGCCGCGGCTACCAGCAATACCAGACGGCCATTCTCAACACCGCTGCGGCCGACGCGGTTCAGGGCCATAAGTCGGTCAAGCAGGCCCTGGACGACGCCGTGCGGGAGAACGACGCATTCCTGGCCACGTTGCAGCCGATACCCCGCTAGACGGCGTGATGGCCGGCGATGGGGCTCGATCGACCCATGTGCGCGGTGGGATGCCAGACGCGGCGCTGGGCGACGAGTGAGGCAGAGCGCCTGCGACGCCACGCATGACCATCCTCTCGTTCGCCTCTGCCTGAGCACACGACCTCAGCTTCGGGAGCACGGAGATGCCGATCGCCTCTGAGTACGACGGGATCATCATCGGCGCGGGGCACAACGGCCTCATCCTACAGGCGTACCTGGCCGGTGCTGGGCTGAGTACGCTCGCGCTCGAGCGGTCGCTCCACGTCGGCGGCGGCCTCTACACCGTGGAGGACAACGCCCACCCCGGCTTCCACCACAACGTGCACGCGGTGTTCCTGCGGGCGATCAGCGCCACGGCCTGGTACCGCGATCTTGCCCTGGAGGAACACGGGTTGCGCCTGATCGAGCCCGAAGCGAACGTCGCGCTGCACGGCGAGGACGGGCGCTGCCTGGTGATGCACCGAGACCCGGAGCGGACGGCGCGATCGCTGGCGCGCTTCTCCCAGAGGGACGCGGACGCCTTCCGGCGCCTGCGCGACCGCTACGACCGGGTGGTTGACGAGGTGATCGCACCGCAGCTGGCGGCACCGCCGCTGCCGGCCGAAGAGCAGCGGGCGAGGCTAGAGGGCAGCGAGAGCGGGCGGCGCTACCTGGAGGCGGCCGCGCTCAGTCCGCGCGAGTTTCTGGACGCGCACTTTGAAAGCCCGCAGGTCAAGTGCCTCCTCCTGGCCATCTGCGTCCTCCGCGAGGTGGACGTTAACGTGCGGGGCATGGGCTACGTGCCCGCGCAGCTGATCGCGGCCAGGCGCAAGGCGGAGCTGGCGGTCGGCGGCTCGCGCGAGCTGGCACGCGCCATCGAGCGCTGCGTCTACGCCCGCGGCGGCGACATCCTGGTCAATCGGCCTCCCCGCCGCATCGTGGTGGAGCACGGCCGCGTGCGCGGCGTCGAGCTGCGTGACGGGACCTTCATCGGCGCGCGGCACTTCGTCGCCAGCAGCCTCAACCCCGGCCAGACGCTGCTGGAGCTGGTCGGCGAGGCAGCGCTGCCCGACGGACTCGCCGGCCGCGTGCGGCGCTACGAGTACAGCGTCGTCGGCCCGCTCTTCGGCGTGCACCTCGCCCTGCACGAGCCGCCCGCCTATCGCGCCGCCGACGACGATCCCGACGCGAACCAGGCATTCATGGGCCTGCTGGGCCTCGACCGGCCCGAGCAGATCTATGCCCTCTACGACCGGCTCGAGCTGGGTCTGCTGCCGGATCGGGTGTGGATGAACAGCGCGGTGCCGACGGTGCACGACCCGACGCAGGCGCCGCCCGGCAAGCACACCGCCTTCGTCTGGCAGAAGGTGCCCTACGCCCTGGCGGACGGCGGAGCGGCGAGGTGGGACACGCTGAAGCGGCAACACCTCGAGACCGTACTGGCGCGCTGGCGCGAGTACGCGCCGAACCTGACCGACGAGACGATCGTCAACCGCTTCGCCTTCACCCCGCTCGACACGGAGCGCCACCTGCCCAACATGGCCAGGGGCGACCTGAACGTCGGCGCGTTCAGCGAGAACCAGATCGGCGCGGGCCGACCGCTTCCCGAGCTTTCCGGCTACCGGACGCCCATCAAGGCGCTGTACCTGTGCGGCGCATGCACGCATCCCGGCGGCAACGTCACCGGCCTGCCGGGCTACAACGCTGCCGGCGTCATCGCCCGTGACCTCGGCATTCGGCTCGGGCGGAGCGGCTAAGACGCACTCGTCACCCCACCCGCTCGGGCGAGCGCGGCGGGCTTTGCGGTGGCCACACCGCCACGGTCGGCCACGAGCGTTGTCGCCGAGAGGGGTCTCCACCACCGGAGCCGGATGCCCCTTACCCGAATTGGCACCTGACTCCGTCGTCCCTATCATGAGTCCGCCGTGGTGCTGTTCGCTTGAGGAGGAGTCATGATAAGGACGACGGAGTCAGGTGCCAACACGGGTAAGGGGCATCCGGCTCCGGTGGTGGAGACCCCTCTCGGCGACAACGCTCGTGGCCGACCGTGGCGGTGTGGCCACCGCAAAGCCCGCCGCGCTCGCCCGAGCGGGTGGGGTGACGAGTG
>DATADC010000082.1:0-4653 GCA_036258735.1 Candidatus Limnocylindria bacterium | reverse complement strand
GCTGCGTGGGACCCGACTTTCGTCGTCGGTCGATCTCGTGGGAGGCGGTGGCTCGGCGGCCTCGGCCGGGAGTTCAGCCCCGCTGTAGCGGATTGCGGGTGCAGGGCACCGCTAGTTCCCCGCCTAGCACGACCGGCGGATCATCGGTGGTCGTCAAGAGCAGGTGGCGTGCCTCTGCCTCGGCCTGTGCGGCCACCTGCGCCATGTCGCGGCCCTTGTCCGCGAGGGACTCGATCACGTCAAGGGCGGCGCCGGCGTCGCCGGCGCGGTAGGCTTCGAGCAGCGCGGCGACGGCCTCGTCGTCGGCCAGCCCGACCGCCTCGCGCACCGACTCCGCCGTGAGCCGTTCGCCCGCGAAGGAGAGCACCTGGTCGAGCAGCGACTCGGCGTCGCGCATGCCTCCATCGGCGAGGCGCGCAATGAGGGCGAGGGCCTCGGGATCGGCGTGGGCGGCCTCGGCGCTGGCGATGCGCGACAGCTTGGAGACGATCGCATCGGTTCCGAGGCGGCGGAAGTCGAAGCGCTGGGTGCGGCTGATGATCGTCGCGGGCACCTTGTGCGTATCGGTGGTTGCCAGGATGAAGACGACGTGCTCGGGCGGCTCCTCGACGAGCTTGAGCAGCGCGTTGAAGGCGTGCGCGCTGAGCATGTGGACCTCGTCGATGATGTAGACCCGGCGACGCAGCTCCGACGGCGCGGTGAGCGCCCGCATGACCAGGTCGCGCGCGTCCTCCACCGCCCCGTGGCTGGCGGCATCGATCTCGATGACGTCCATCGCCCGCGCCTCGCGGATGGCGACGCAGGCCGGGCAGGCGTCGCACGGCTCGCCGTCATCGGCTCTGCTGGTGCAGTTGATGGCCTTGGCCAGGATGCGCGCGGTGGAGGTCTTGCCGGTGCCGCGCGGCCCCACGAAGAGGTAAGCGTGGGTCGTGCGGTCGGAGGCGACCGCGCGGCGCAGGGTGGTGACGATGGCGTCCTGGCCCAGGACCTCGGAGAAGCGCTGGGAGCGCCAGCGGCGGTAGAGGGCCCGACGGCCGTCGGCGGCCGGGTCGGCCTGCACGGAATCCTCGGGGATTGGGCTCGACATGGAGGCCCTACCGTACACCGATCGGATGTGCCCGGTCGGGCGTGGGCGTAGGTCGTGCACCCGGCGTCGATCGCGAGCCAACCACGCCGCGAGATCTCCCGGCTCCAGCCAGGTCGCCCCACGGCACCCGAAGGCGGTCGCTTACCGCTGCTTCCTTCCGGACCTGACGGGGTTCACGGACCTTCGCTGCGTGGGACCCGACTTTCGTCGTCGGTCGATCTCGTGGGAGGCGGTGGCTCGGCGGCCTCGGCCGGGAGTTCAGCCCCGCTGTAGCGGATTGCGGGTGCAGGGCACCGCTAGTTCCCCGCCTAGCACGACCGGCGGGATGGTAACAGAGTGGCGGAGAGGGGGGGATTCGAACCCCCGACGGGTTGCCCCGAACCGCATTTCCAGTGCGGCGCCATAGGCCTCTAGGCGACCTCTCCGCGGGCGCGCGGAGGAAGAAAACTGGATCGGCACGAAGTGGTGGGTGGTGGGTGGCGGAGAGGGTGGGATTCGAACCCACGGTGCTCATCGCACACCGCTTTTCGAGAGCGGCACCTTAAACCACTCGGACACCTCTCCGGGGCGAGTCTATCAAAGGATGGGCCGATGGACCGATGGACCGTACGGCCCGCCAGCCGGTCTGGCGCGGGCGCCTAGCCGACGGCCGAGCCCGATGCCAGGCGACGCGCCTCCGCTTCGCGGACGCCCGAGATGACCGATATCTGGTGCGGCATGCCATTGCCACGCGCCAGCTGGATCGCGCCGCCGGCGGCACCTCGCCGCTCGTCGCTGACGGCGAAGACGAGGGCGGCGACATGCGCCTCCATCATGGCCCCCACGCACATGGCACACGGTTCGCGCGTCGTGAAGATGGTGACCTCGGAAAGTCGGCGGGACTCCAGCTTGCGGGCCGCGGCCTGGAGCGTGAGCAGCACGGCGTGGGCGGTGGGGTCACGCTGCAGGACGATGCGGTCGTGGTCGCGAGCGATCATGGCGTCGTCGAGCACCGCGACCGCGCCGACGGGGATCTCCCCCTCCTCGCCGCCTCGGCGTGCCTCGGCGATGGCCTCGGCCATGAAGAGCTCGTAGTTCAAAGGTTCCCCACCCTGAGCTGCCGGAACGGAACCGCCGCGGCGTCCGAGGAGTCTAGCAGGGAAAGGCACGCATTCTGCTCTATGCTGGCCTGCCAACCCGCGTCCCGCAACAACGACGATGACGAGCACCACTAACCATCCGGCACGGCCGCGCCGGAGCACTCGCCCCCGTTGGCGACCGGCGACACCTGCCGCCCTGCTGCTGCTGGGCGGCATCTTCGCCGCCGCCCTGCTCGCCCCCATCCCGGCCGGCCCCAACGCAGCCCGGGCGGAGGTCGTCGAGCGGGTCGAGGCCAAGCTGCCGGGCTGGGCCATCCTGCGCACAGATTCGTCGTGGGAGGGAGCGTGGACGGTGGTCGCCGCCTGCGGCGCCAACAAGCTCGGCTTCCAGTTCGTCCCGGGGCACGGCCTGGCACCAGGTGACGCGTGGCTGCTCCCGCAGGACGCGTACTCGCGGACACGCCTGCAATGGGTCTCTGACCACCGCTTCTACCTCGTCTGGTTTGATGAGCGCCGTGGCCGCGAGCTGCCGTGCCGGACCGAGCTGGCCCGGACACCAGACGACGTCCCGCGAGGCAGGAACTTCGACTGATCGCTCCCCCACCGGCCGGCTGCGGGTAGCATTCGCGCCAACCAGACTGCGGGGAGCCGTCCCGAGCATTGACCGACAACGTCGCTGCCCGCAGCGCCGGCTGGTCTCGCGTCGACTGGTTGGCGCTGCTGATCGTCACGGCCGCCGCGGCTGCCGTGCGGCTGGCCGGGCTGGCGCGCCCCGTCGGCCTGGTCTTCGACGAGATCTTCTACGCCCGCAACGCGTGCCGCTACGTGATCGGCACCGACGCCTGCGGCATCGACGAGCTGGCCAGCCGCGCCCACCCGCCCCTCGGCAACTGGATCATCGGCGCCGGCGTACGGCTGTTCGGCTTCGACGAGTTCGGCTGGCGCGTCATGCCGGCCATCTTCGGGACCGTGGGCGTGATCGTGTTGTTCGTGCTGGTTCGGCACCTGCTGCGCGCAGCCCCACGTCCGGCCGCCACGGTGGGCGCCTTCGCGGCGGCCAGCCTGC
This sequence comes from Candidatus Limnocylindria bacterium, assembly GCA_036258735.1. GTDB lineage: Bacteria > Chloroflexota > Limnocylindria > QHBO01 > QHBO01 > JAPSGM01. The sequence continues at coordinate 1,421 of DATADC010000082.1, read as the reverse complement.
TGGCCGGCGACTTCCTGCACCTGGTGCTGTCGCGGGTGGCGATGCTGGACGCCATCCTCACGACACTGGTGACCTCCGTGATCCTGTTCGCGGTACTGGATCGCGACCGTCACCGCCCCGAGCGCTGGGACAGACGGCCGGAGGGAGTGCTCTCGGCGCTGGCGCTGCATCGGCCCTGGCGGCTGCTCGCGGGGGTGGCCCTTGGCGCGGCGGTGGCGGTGAAGTGGTCGGGCGCGTATGTCGCCTTGGGCGTCATCCCGCTCGTCATCGCGTGGGAGATCGCGGCGCGGCGACCGCTGGACGGCCGTGACACCCGCCCCGGGACGAGGCCGTGGCGGACGGCAGCCTGGCTCGCGCTGCGGGAGGAGGGACTGCGGACCGCCGCGCTGCTGGGCGCGGTACCGGTGCTCGTGTACCTGGCGGCCTACATCGGACGGATGCCCGGCGAGCTCATCGGTCCACCCTGGCAGGCTGGGACGGTGTGGGTCGGGATCTGGGACCACCAGCAGGCCATGCTCACCTTCCACACCGAGCTGTCGGGCAGCCACCCCTACGAGTCGCCGCCATGGTCGTGGCTGACCCTCAAGCGGCCGGTGGCGCTCTACTTTGGCGAGGATGCGGGGACCTACCGCGAGATCCTGGCCCTGGGCAGCCCGGTGGCATGGCTGGTCGGTGTGGTTGCCTTCGCGTGGGCCTGCGTCCGCCTGGCCCGCGGGCAGGGGAGCCTGTGGCGGCCAGAGCTGGTGATGGTGGTCGGCGCCGTGGCGACGTACCTCCCGTGGCTGGGCCTCTCCGGCGACCGCAGCCAGGTCTTCATCTGGTACATCCTGCCGACGCTGCCGTTCCTGTATGGCGCCGCCGGGCTTGCGGCCGCGTGGGCCTGGAGTCGCATCCCCGGCCGTGTGGCGACCGCGACGGTGGCGGCCGCCTGCCTGGCGCTATTCGCCTTCTTCTTCCCGGTCCTGGCCGCCCTCCCGATGGCGCCCGAGGAGTGGCGCGCCCGCATGTGGCTCACCGATTGCGCCCGGCCGGGCGCCGAGGCGCTCCCCCTGCCGGACGACACGATCAGCCAGGGACCGCCGCCATCGGGGTGGTGCTGGATCTGACGGCGCCGGCGCGCCGGCACGCCGTCAGGATCGGAGCGGCGCGGGCTCTGGGGCGTGGGGGTCGGCCGGCCCGGCGGCCAGCACGAAGGTCCGCACGTGCGCGTCGATCTCCTCTCGGACGCGGCGGAAGGCCTCGAGACGCTCTTGCTCGGTGCCAGTCTCCTCGGCCGGGTCGTCGAAGGTCCAGTGGGCGGTGTGCTGCGCGCCGGGGAAGACCGTGCAGCTCTCTCGGGCTCGGTCGCAGACGGTGATGACCCACTCGAAGCGCTGGCCGAGGTAGCGCTCCACCGTCTTGCTCTCGTGGCCCGAGATGTC
>DATADC010000081.1:0-4205 GCA_036258735.1 Candidatus Limnocylindria bacterium | reverse complement strand
CGCGGTCCAGCTCGGCGTGCGCTTCGAGGTGGAGCGCATTTCTGACGTCCGGACGATTGATCGTCACCAGGACGACGCGCCCGTCCTTCTGGTAGGTGATGTGCTCGAAGTCAGCGTCCATCGGCCTGCGCGGCGCTAGGCGCCGACGGTGGCTCCCGCCGGCGTCGCCTCCTCGGCCGGATCGCGGTCCGCTCCGAGGTACGCCCCCTGCCGGCGGAGCGTCTCCTGGACCGCGCCGACGTCGAGCTGCCGCGGCGAGATGCCCTCCCGGACGGCGAGGGCGGCGGCCACGCCGGCAGCCTGCCCCATCACGAACATCGGCGGGATCTCGCGGCTCATCCGCTGCGCCTCCGAGGTCGCCGAGAAGTGGCGCCCGGCGACGAGCAGGTCCTCGATGCCGAGCGGCAGCATCACCCGATACGGGTAGTAGTAGTCGCGGCCCATCCCGATCCGATCCGCGAACCACGTGCGCCCGAGGACGACTTGCTTCGTCATCACGTACTCGCCACGCAGCAGGCGGGTCTGGCGGACGCCGAGCTGGGGCGCGGTGTCGACCAGGGCCGCCCGCTGGAAGCCGGGTAGGTGCTGCTTGGCGTAGGCCAGCGCCTTCTGGATCCGCTTGCGGGCCTCGTACTCGACGTACGTCTGGTCCTCCACGCTGAGCCCATTCAGGTCCGGGATGTGGGGGCAGTTGCACCAGACGACGCCGTCGATCGGCGTGCGCAGCCACCAGTAGTCCCACGATCCCCCATAGATCGCCTTGATCTCCTTGTGGATCGCGGCCGCCTCCTCCGGATGCGCCCGCTCCCAGGCGATCGCTTCGTCCACGTCCACGTTCGCGAAGCGGTGGACGACGGTCATGATGTAGCTGCCGATCTCGAAGGGGGCGCCGGCTCGCGCGTAGACGTCGCCGTCGCCCGAGGCGTCCACGACCACCCTGGCCAGGATCGCCTGCCGGCCGGACTTGGTCTCGAAGATCCCGCCGCGGATCTGCCCGTCCCGGACGATCGCGTCGACGAACGTCGAGTGCAGCCGCAGGGTCACGCCGGCCTCGTCGATCAACTGCAGCGAGACGAACTTGAGCGCCTCCGGATCGAACGCCACGGCGTAGGTAATCTTCTTCGGCCGGGTCCGGGCGTAGTTGTCCTGGAGGCCCCAGCGCCCCCACTTCGCCCAGGACTCTTCGGACACGGTGAACTGGTCCTCCGGCGGCGGGTAAACCGCCGCGCCCATCGCGTCCAGCCGATCGACGATCTCGTCGGAGATGCCTGCCACCGTCTTCTGGCTCGCGTCGGCCATGTCGTCGAGCACGAGCACCTGGCCCCCGCTCGCCAGACCGCCCAGGTGCGGGTAGCGCTCGGTCAGGATGACTCGCGCCCCGTTCCGAGCCGCCGCGATCGCCGCGCAGAGCCCGGCCGCCCCGCCGCCGACGACCAGGACGTCGGTTTCGGCGATCACCGGCGTCTCGCGCTCGGGCTCGACGATGGTCGTCGGGATCAGCGAAGCAGCGAAGCTCGGCGACGTTCGGCTACGTTCGGTCATGGCTCGATCTCCTTCTCGGCGGTTCCGAGTTCCTGGTTCCTGGTTCCTAAGCACTCCATGAGAAATGCGTCGTAGAATCTGTGGCGGGGAGGAGCGCTGCCATCGCCACTGGATTCCGCATCAAGCTCACGCCCGAGCAGCGGGCGGAGCTGCACCGACGCGCCCGCAAGCGGGTGGTCCCGCCGCGCCTGCGCGACCGGCTGGAGATGGTCCGCCTGTCGGACCTGGACTGGTCGGTGCCGAAGATCGCCGCGTACCTGGGCTGCCACGAGCAGACCGTCCGCAAGTCGGTCAAGGCCTTCCTGGCCGGCGGGTTCGACGCCCTGCCGGACCGCCCGCGCCCCGGTCGGCCGCCGACCCTGACGGTGGGGCACCTGGAGGCCGTCGAGCAGCATCTGGACGCGGCGGCGGCCCGCGGGGAGACGTGGACCGCACCGCGCCTGGCCGCCTGGCTGGCCGAGACGCACCGGGTGCGCATCGATCCCGAATACCTGGCGGCCCGCTTGCGCCAGCGCAAGTTCCGCTGGAAACGCACCAAGCGGAGCGTGCGGCACAAAGCCGACCCCGACCTCCAGGCCCGAGCGAAGGCCGACCTGGAGGTTTTGACGTTTTGACGAGGGAGGCGGCCGCGGGCCGGCGCGACCTGTACCACCTGGACGAGTGCGGGTTCGCGCCCACCCTGCCGACCGGCTACACCTGGGCACGGGAGGGCACACGGGTGGTCGTGCCCTACGAGGCGCCGCAGGGCCGCCGCGTCAACGTCCTCGGCGCGCTGGCCGCGGCCGGCCCGCGGCCCCGGTTGGTCTGGGCCAGCCGCCGCAGCGGCCAGGGCCGCCTGGACAGCGCGGCCTTCCTGGACTTCGTCGCGCGGGACGTGGCCGGGCTGCCCGCCCCCTGGGAGGCCCTGCCGCCGGGCTACGTGCGGGCGCGCCCCTGCACCATCGTGCTGGACAACTACTCGGTCCACCGCAGCAAGGCCGTCAAGGCCGCGGAGCCGGTCCTGGCGCGCGCCGGCGTCACCTTCTACTTCCTGCCGGCCTACAGCCCCGAGCTGAGTGCCGTCGAGCCCCTCTGGCGGCACGTCAAGTACGGCGACCTCGCCACCCGCAGCTTCGCCGCCGCCGAAGCCCTCCACGCGGCCGTCGACGAGGCCCTGGCCAAGCGCGCTGCTGAGCTCGAACATGCTACGCACGAGTTACCTCGGGCTGCTTAGCCGCCCTGGGGCCCCCCACCATGGGCGCTCACGGCACCGCCGCACTCGGGACAGGCGTCCGTGACCGTGCGCCCCTGCTCCGTCGCCTTGGGCTCGGTCGGCAGGCCGGCCTGGACCCAGGCGTCCAATCCACCGCGCAGGGCGTAGGCTCGGTACCCTTGCCCGCGGAGAAAGTGCGCCAAACTGGCGCTGGTGTGTTCGCTGGGTCAGGTGCAGTAGGCGATGACGGCGCGCTCGCGCGGCAGCTCGCCCCAGCGCTCCCTGAGCTCGTCCGGCGCGATGCGGACGGCCCCCTGGATGGCCCGGTCGAGCTGCTGCCAGGCCATCGGGGACACGACGTCCAGGATGATCGCTTCGCCCGCGTCGACACGTGCCTTGGCGTCGGTTGGATCGCTCCTCAAAGACTCCGCCACGGAAGCGCTCCTTTCAAACCTCTCGGCGCGGCCGAGCGCGCTGCGCCGGCACCCGCCCGCACAGCGCGCTATGCCGGCGTGGTGGCTCCTCCCGCTTCGCACGTAGCTCCGCCCCGGCCTGGCGGACGTGCCTGCCGCGATCAGGCATGCTGCCGCCAGGCCGGAGCGTCGCTGTCCGGGAAGGACTCCCACGAGGCCTCGGCCACCTCGTCGGCGGCCACGTCGGGCGTGGGCCCGTCGTCGGCGGGCTGTCGCGCGCGCTCGGCGGCCTCGATGGCGCCGAGGAGCTCGTCGGTTTCCCAGCGGCCCTCGTGCCGCACGCCATTGATGAAGAACGTCGGGGTGCCGTGGACACCGCTGTGGATCGCGCTGCGCACGTCCTCGTGCACGCGCTCGTGGTACGCGTGCGTCGCGAGCTCGCGGCGGCAGCGGTCGGCGTCCAAGCCGAGCCGCGCCGCGTAGCCGACCAGGTCGTCCAGCTCGAGCGCCGACTGGTGCTCGAAGAGCAGGTCGTGCATATCCCAGAACTGCCCCTGCGCGCCGGCCGCCTCGGCCGCCTCGGCCGCCAGGTGAGCATGGGGATGCTCGTTGGTCCGGGGGAAGTGGCGGTAGACGAAGCGGAGACGGCCGCCGAGGCGCCGCTCGAGCTCCTTCACCGCCGGATAGGCCATCCCGCAGAACGGGCACTCGAAGTCGCCGTACTCCACCAGCGTGATCGGCGCCTCGGCCGGCCCGCGGAGGTGGTCGCGCGCGCTCACCGGCAACACGAGCCGCGGCTGCGCACCGGTCGTCATCGGATCACCTCCTCCTGGCGAGCGGCGCGTCCAGCGTGGTGTCCACGAGCAGCAGCTCGCAGGGCGTACCGGCGCGGACGCGGAGCGGCCCCGCATCGAGGATGTAGGCGGCGTCGCCGCTGCTGAAGCGCTCGTCGTTGACCTCAGCCCGGCCCTGGATCAGGTACAAGTAGCCGCCGCGTCCCGGCGCGAACGCGTGCTCCACCGTCGCCCCGTCCTCCAGGTGGGCGACGTACATGCTCG
>DATADC010000080.1:0-2211 GCA_036258735.1 Candidatus Limnocylindria bacterium | reverse complement strand
ACATCCGGCGTGAGGTGGCGCGCGGCACGGCCCGCTCGGCCGAGACCGTCTCGCAGCCGGTGACCACCGGCAGCACGTGAGCCCGCCCACACGCGGGTTCCAGCGGCTGGCGCTCGTCACGCTGGTCCTGACGTTCGCGCTCATCGTGCTCGGCGGCGTGGTGCGCGTCTCGGACTCGGGGCTCGGCTGCGGGCCGGCCGACAGCGGCTTCCACGGCTGGCCGCGCTGCAACGGGGACGTGATCCCGGGGGCCTCGATCCACACGGCGATCGAGTACGCCCACCGGACGGTGGCCTCGGCAGTGGGGCTGCTGGCGCTGACGCTGATGGTGCTCGCCCGGCGCCGCCACCGCGCGCACGTGCGCGCCACCACGGGGGTGTTCGCGCTGGTGGTGGCGGAGGGGCTGCTCGGCGGCCTGACCGTGGAGGAGAACCTCGAGGAGGAGCTGGTGGCCGCGCACCTGGGGCTGGCCATGATCATCCTCGCCCTGCTGCTCCACGTGTGGCGGGCTTCCCGGCCGGAGGTGATCGGCGCTCCCGCGGCACCGGTCTCCGACGGCTTCCGGCGCCTGGCCATCGCCGTGCAGGTGCTGATCCTGGGCACGATCGTGGCCGGCGGCTACATGGCCGGGACGCAGAAGTACGGGCGCCCGGACTACCGGATCGGCGACGGCGCCCACCACGCCTGCGGGCGCGAGTTCCCGACCTGCAACGACGGCTTCCTGCCGTTCGGCTCCTCGCGGCTGGTGGACATCCACCTCACCCACCGGGTGTTCATGTACGTGGCCACCGTCGCGATCGTGGTGCTGGTGGTGATGGCGCTGCGGCGGCGGCCGTCGGCGGGGGTCGTGAGCGCGGCGCGGATGCTCGGCGCGCTGCTGGTGGTGCAGCTCCTGGTGGGCGCCCTGAACGTGTGGCTGGAGGAGTACGAGGTCCTCATCCTCGCCCACCTGACGCTCGGGGCGTTACTGTGGGCGACCGCCTCGATGCTGACGCTCCAGCTCTACCCGGTCCGAGCGCTCGCGCGCGCCTGATGGAAGCAGTCGCACAGCGCACGCTGCTGGCCGACTTCGTCACGCTGACGAAGCCGAAGGTCCAGTCGCTCCTGCTGTTCACCACCGCCACCACGATGTACGTGGCGGGGACGCCGTCGGTCGGCACCGTGCTCCTCACCTGCCTCGGCGGCTCGCTCTCGGCCGGCGGGGCCGGGGCGGTCAACCACTACCTGGACCGCGACATCGACGCCACGATGAGCCGCACCCGGGATCGCCCGATCCCCTCGGGCCGCGTCGCCCCGGGCGTGGCGCTGGCGTTCGGGCTGCTGCTGTTCGCGCTGTCGGTGCTGCTGCTCGCGGTGGCGGTGAACCCGCTGGCCGCGGCGCTGTCCGCATCGGGGTTCCTCGGCTACGTCTTCGTCTACACGATCTGGCTGAAGCGCCGGACCGTGCAGAACATCGTGATCGGCGGCGCGGCGGGCGCGGTGCCGCCGCTGGTCGCCTGGGCGGCCGCCACCGGGTCGCTGTCGTGGAACGCGCTGTACCTGTTCGCGATCGTCTTCTACTGGACGCCGCCGCACTTCTGGGCCCTGTCGCTGCTGATGAAGGACGAGTACGCGCGCGCGGGCGTGCCGATGCTGCCGGTGGTCAAGGGCGAGGCCGAGACGCGCAAGCAGATCCTGCTCTACACGGTGCTGCTGTACGCGGTCACGCAGCTGCCGTTCTGCGCGGGGCTGTTCGACGGGATCTACCTGGGCGCGTCCGTGGTGCTGGGCGGCTGCTTCATCGCCGGCGCGGTGATGCTGCGCCGCCGCGCCGACCGCCGCAGCGCGCTGCGCCTCTACCTGTTCTCCCTGGCCTACCTGGCGCTGCTGTTCGGCGCGATGGTGGCCGACGCGCGCCTGTAGACGATGCTGCGCCTGGCGGCGCTCTTCCCCACCGTCCTGCTCGGCGCCGTCCTGGTCGCGCTCGACGCGCGGCTCTGGGACGAGGGCGGGCCCGGCATCGTCGGCTTCGAGTTGGCCGGCTTCGAGGGCGACAGCGAGGAGATCCTCGCCGAGTGGGGGTCCGAGGGTGAGGACGCGGCGCGGCTCTCGCTGCTGATCGACTTCCCGTTCCTGGTCGCGTACTCGGCGTTCTGGGCGCTCGCGGTCCCGCGGGTGCGCGTACTCGCTGTTGCGGCCGGCGCGTTCGACGCGCTCGAGAACGTGTGCCTG
>DATADC010000079.1:0-2362 GCA_036258735.1 Candidatus Limnocylindria bacterium | reverse complement strand
AGCCGCCGAAGCCGCGCACGCCGAAGCCCGAGCCGGCCGCCGCGGCCGCCCCGTCCAAGAACCAGCAGCGCCAGGCGAAGAAGCTCGAGGCCGAGATCGAGGCGGCGGAGGCGGCGTTGCGCGAGCTCGAGCACGAGCTCGCCGACCCGGCCGTCTGGAACGACCCGCGCTCGGCCGCGAAGTCCTCGAAGCGCCACGAGCAGGCGAAGCGGGCGTTGCAGGAGCTCTACGAGCAGTGGGAGGCTGTTGCCGGGTAGCCCGAGCGTCAACGGCGGGCATTGAATGTGATGAAGGAGGGCCTCCCGCGGGTGGCAGGCTCCAGCGTGTCAACCGTCGGAGGCGACCCGAGGAGGCCCGCTTCACATGGTGCTGCATGCTGGATTGGATCTCAGCCGCAGGCGGCTGGATTACTGCCTGCTCGCTGAGGGCGGCGATGTGGTGGAGATATCGGCGGTCGCGCCGGATGCCGACGGCCTTGGTGGCCTGGCGTGTCGGGTCGAGCGCGGTCACGGTCCGGTGGTCGTGCGGGCCGCGATCGAGTCGATGACCGGCGCGCGGTTTGTCCATGACACGCTGGAGTGCTGCGGCTGGGAGGTCGAGGTCGCCGACGCGATCAAGGTCAAGGGGCTGGCGCCGTTGGCGTGCAAGACCGACCGGATCGACGCGTGGGTGCTGGCCGAGCTCTGCAGACGGGAGCTGGTGCCGGCGATCTGGCTGCCCGGCGTTGCGGTGCGCCAGGAGCGTGAGCGGGCTCGGTGGCGGCTGCATCTGGTCAAGCACCGCTCCCAGCTCAAGCACCGGGTGCACTCGGCGCTGATGGCGTTCGGGCACGCGTGCCCGGTCAGCGACCTGTTCGGCGTCGCGGGCCGCCAGCTGCTTGACCGGCTCGAGTTCCCTGATCCCTGGCGCACCGATGTGCTGGCCGCGGTCGCGCTCATCGACGAGCTCGACCGCGAGATCCACGCGATCGAGCGCGAGCTGCGAGAGCTCGGTGCCGAGCACCGGTACGTCTCGCTGCTGCAGACGGTGCCCGGCGTGGCCTGGGTCCTGGGCTACACGATCGCCGCCGAGATCGGCGACATCGAGCGCTTCCCGACCCCGGCCAAGCTGGCCGGCTACACCGGCCTGTGCCCGAGGGTCCGCCAGTCCGGCCAGATGGACCGCCGCGGCCCGCTCGCCAAGACCGGACCGAAGTACCTGCGCTGGGCGCTGCTGGAGGCCGCCACCAACGCCGTCAAGCACCCGATCTACAAGGAGCGCTACCAACACACCAAGGCCCGCCTGGGCCGCCAGCGCGGCGCCAAGGTCGCCCAGATCGATATCGCCCGGCGCCTGACCGAGGCGATCTGGCACATGCTCACCCGCAACCAGCCCTTCGCTCCGGCAGGCGCCGCGACCCCTATGGCCCCCTAGAAGGCCCTCATTGAATTGCGCCGCCGGACCGAGACTCCCATCCGACCTGGTCATCCCACGAGGACGCGATAGAGAGATGAGCCCCGCTCGAACCCCACGACTCACCGGCGGCCCCTGACACCGCCGCAGACCGGCCGAACTTGACACCCACCCCTCCTTCATAGAGAGGGGGAGGGACGGGAACCCCCCGAACGTCGGACAGCGTCACGGGCCGCCCGGCCGTTCCGACGTTCGGGGGGCTATAGCCCACTCAACGTCCGAACGCCCGATTCCGGCCTGCCAGCGTCCGACGTTGGGGGGTCTCAACCATGACCGCCGGCCCCCTCACCACCCCACCCAGCCGCAGTTGACGTTCGGTGGCGTCGCCGTCAGGCCGGCGGCAGCCCGCCTAGGTGCGCCGCTCCGGCACGCTCGCCGCGCCGTCGGACGCCGCCACGCTGCGCGGGCCGGCCTCCTCGCGGCCGTCGCGCTCGACGCCGGCCGCCACGTAGGCATCGTCCTCGTCGAGCGTCTCCGCCTCGAGCAGCGCGTTGGTCAGCGAGTCGAGCTTCTCGCGGTTCTCGCTCAGCAGCGCGGTGACCTCCGCGTGGGCGGTGTCGACGAGCCGGCGGACCTCCTCGTCGAGCACCCGCTGGGTGGCCTCTGAGACCTCGGAGACGCCCGGCAGCAGCGGGCCGCTGCCCTCGCTCGGCAGGACTGCGATCGGGCCGATCGCCTTGCTCATCCCCCAGCGGCCGACCATCTGGCGCGCGATCGCGGTCAGCTGCTGGATGTCGGACTCCGCGCCCGCGGTGATCGTGCCGTAGACGATCTCCTCCGCCACCCGGCCGCCGAGCGCGACCTTGATGCGGCCGAGCAGGTACTGCTCCTCGTAGTTGGACTTCTCGACGTCGGGGGCGGAGAGCGTGACGCCGAGCGCCATCCCGCGCGGGATGATCGAGACCTTGCG
>DATADC010000078.1:0-3115 GCA_036258735.1 Candidatus Limnocylindria bacterium | reverse complement strand
AACGACCGCAGCGTGTTGAAATATGGCTGCTGGGGAGCTGGCGCCGGTGCTCCCCACGAGCGGACCGACCTGGTACGCGCTGTTCAAGGCCATCCTGGACCTGGTGCAGTGGGCTATCGGGCCAGCGAGGCTGGCCGGTTTCCGGCGGGGCGGCGTCTGGAGAGCTTCCTGAAGCTGCGGGGAGGGCCAGCACATCGGGGGCAAAGCAAAGCCCCCAAGTGAATCGCTTGCGCGACCCGCTTGGGGGCTCGTGGGACGCGCGACTTACGTCACGCGCTCCGCGTGTGGCCTCCAGCCGGAGCGGCGCTCGGACGCAGGGCCGTGAGGCTGCGTCGGCGACCATAGACGACGAAGGTGGCAAGGGCGAGCTGGACAAGCGTCACCGGGACGGCGATGAACTCGCCGCGCGTGATGTGGAAGACGGTCGCCAGGACCATGATGAGGCCGAGTCCGAGTGCGGCCAGCGGCGTGAACCAGGGGAGGATGCGGGTCGCCGCCGGCACGATCAGGCCGATGGCGCCGAGCAGCTCGGCCGCGCCGATGAAGCGGACCAGGCCTTCCGGCACATCGCCCGGCCAGGCCAACTGCGCGGCCAGCGCGTCAATCGGTTGCGTCAGCTTCATCGCGCCAGCCGCGAAGAAGGTCAGCGCGAGCAAGACCTGCACGATCCACAATGCGTACTTCATTTCTTTCCTCCGTGAGGTATGACTGGGCGCCCGGGGCGGCTGGTGGTTAGGATTGGCCCGTCGGACCGACCAGCTTCCAGGCGCTCTGCCAGGGCCAGCCGTTCTGCATGTTGAGGAGCATGTTGAGCCAGGCCATCGCCTCCAGCGCCCGCGCCAGCGAGAGCGGGCCGGCGTCAACCGGGCGGAAGCCGAGGGAGCGGACCAGCTCCACTACCTTCGCCTTCGCCTCCTGGTCGTCTCCGGCCACGTAGCCATCGAGCTGGATGCCATCCGCATTCGGGTTGGCCTGGCGGCTCGCGAAGACCGTGTTAAAGGCCTTGACGACGCGGGCGGAGGGTACCAGGGCCTGGATCTGCTCCGCGTTCGACGAGCCATCGATAGGCGCGCCCGGGTCGGTCGGGCTGAATCGGTTGCTGACGTCGACGACCACCTTGCCGTCGAGCGCCCGGCCCAGTTCGTTGATGATGCCCGCCACGGCGGGGAAGGGCACTGCCAGGATGATGACCTCGGCGTCGCGGACGGCCGCGGCGTTGGTGTCGGAGGCCCGGGCACCGGCCTGCTGGGCGACCGCGCGGGCGTCCTCCGGCTTATGGTCGCTGAGCGTGACGGTATGACCGGCGCGGATGGCGGCGGTGGTGAGGGCGGTGCCGACATTGCCGGCGCCGATGATGGCGATATTCAATCTCGTGGTCCTTTCTTGGATGAACCGGTGGTCTTGGGCACCGGAATTAGAGGCGGAGCCGCCCGCTCGGTGCGGCGAACATGGCGCTGGGGTCGTCTTTCCAGAGGGCGGGCTGGACGTCGATGTACAGCTCGATCTCGTTGCCGTCGGGGTCCTCGATGTAGAGGCTGTGGGTCACGCCGTGGTCGGTCGCGCCGAGGACCGGGACGTCGTGCTCCTGCAGGGTGGTGAGCGCCGCGCGCAGCTCGTCATCCGATTCGCCGACCTTCAGCCCGAAGTGGTACATGCCGACGCGGCGTCCGGCCGGGATCGGTGTGGCATTCGGGCCGACCTCGATGAGCAGCAGCTCGTGGTGGGTCCGGCCGGAGGAGAAGGCGGCCGCCCGCCCGCCAAAGGCCTCACCGATCTCGCGCCAGCCGAGCACGTCGCGGTAGAAGCGCCGCGAGCGCTCCACATCCCGCACGTACAGGACTAGGTGGCCCAGCTCCTTGACTTCCATGGAGATTTCCTCGCTTCCCGAGCGCTCGTTGGTTGAACGCTCAACTGATGACTCCATTATAGCGGGCTTTGATTGAACGCGCAACTATTGAGCGGTCATGCAGTTGTGCTAGAATGGCGGGGGAGGAATTGACGGATGCCGAAGCTACCCTTGGATCGAGCCGGCGGAGGGGCGGCCACCGAACAGGCGGACCGGACTGAACCGAACTGGCTCAGCGACAGGGAACAGGCCGGCTGGCGGGCCTTCTTGGGCGCCACGCACCTGCTGATGGACCGGCTCGACCGCGAGCTCCAACGGGACGCCGGCATGCCACACGCCTACTACGCGATCCTGGCCATGCTCTCGGAAGCGCCGGAGCGGGCGTTGCGGATGAGTGAGTTGGCCGACTTGACGCTGTCCTCGCGCAGCCGCGTCTCCCACGCCATCGCCCGCCTGGAGGAATCCGGCTGGGTCCGCCGCGAGGTGTGCCCCAGCGACCGGCGGGGTGCCATTGCGGTGCTCACCGATGCGGGCTTCACCGCTTTAGAGAAGGCGGCGCCGCGCCACGTCGTCGGCGTGCGGGAGCATTTCGTGGACCCGCTCTCGCCCGAGCAGCTGGACCGGCTCCGCGACGCCTGCGAAGCACTCTTCCGCCACCTCGCGGGGCCCGATAATCCCTTTGCCCGTCTCACCGATCCCACTCGATGACCCGCGTGTCCGCCATGCTGCCCCGCACTCTCACAATCGTTCCAGACCGCTGAAGAAAGCCACCCGTGCTACGTACCCGTGCTCTGCTTGTGTTTGTTTACCATAACTTAGCTTGGGGTGTTCGGCGTGTTGCGAGCCAAGGAGCGGAAGTTTGCCCCGCTCTGCAATCTTTCCGTTGAGGACCTGGTGCCGGCCGACCATTTCTATCGCTTCCTGGAGGCCAGGCTGGACCTCTCATTTGTTCGGGATTGGGTCCGGGACAAGTACGCTGAACGGGGGCGGCCGGCCGTCGACCCGGTCGTTTTCTTCAAGCTGCAACTGGTGATGTTCTTCGAGGGCGTCCGCTCGGAGCGCCAACTCCTCGCCCTGGCCGCGGATCGCCTCAGCGTCCGCTGGTACCTCGGCTACGGCCTGGACGAGGCGCTGCCCGACGCCGCCGGCTTCACCCGCATCCGTCAGCGCCTCGGTCTCGACGTCTTCCGCCGCTTCTTCGAGCACGTGGTCGACCTCTACCGGGACGCGGGCCTCGTCCGGGGCACGGAGCTCCTGGCCGACGCGACC
>DATADC010000077.1:0-3139 GCA_036258735.1 Candidatus Limnocylindria bacterium | reverse complement strand
GGCCCGCATCAGTGGATCATCCAGGACGGACTGGAACCGCCCCGAAGCCAGCTCCGATGCCCGCGAGGATGCCGCCGGCAGGCGCAGCAGCGACTTGGGAGTCATGACCACCAGCGGACGCAGGTCGCCGTGCAGCGCCTGTCGTCGAAGGAGGTGGAAGTACTGCGCCGGGGTGGTGGGGTAGATGACCCGGATGTTGCCCTCGGCGCCCAGCGCCAGGAAGCGCTCCAGGCGCGCGGAGGAATGCTCGGGCCCCGAGCCCTCGTAGCCGTGCGGCAGCAGCAGCGTCAGGCGCGAGGTCTGCCGCCACTTGGCCAGCCCCGACACCAGGAACTGGTCGATGATGATCTCGGCCCCATTGACGAAGTCGCCGTACTGCGCCTCCCACAGCACCAGCGCCTCGGGCGCGGTGACGGCGTAGCCATACTCGAAGCCGAGCGCGGCGTACTCGGACAGCGGGCTGTTGTGCAGCTCGAAGCCCGCCTGCGCTGCCTCGAGCGCGCGGATCGGCAGGTACGCCTCGCCGGTTCGTGCGTCGAAGACGGCCTGGTGACGCTGGCTGAACGTGCCGCGCACGGTGTCCTGCCCGGTGAGCCGGATGGGCACGCCTTGGCGCAGCAGCGTCCCGAAGGCCAGCGCTTCGGCCTGGGCCCAGTCGAGGGCCGCCTCCTCGCCGGCGTGAAGCAGTGTGCTGCGCTTCTCGAGCTGCTTCCCCAACTTGGGATGGATGCTGAAGCCGTCGGGCCAGCGGTACAGCGCCGCGCTCACGGTCCGCAGCTCGTCGAGCGGCACGCCAGTATCGGGCTCGGGAGCGCCCTCCAGCGGGATCTGCTCCTCGCCGCGGTCCAGCTGTGGCTCCTCGTGGCGCTTGCGCACCGCGGCCTGCCGGCGCGCCAGGTCGCGGGCGACCTCCCGGGCGGCCGACTCGGCCTCCTCATCGGTCAGCACGCCGGCCTCCACCAGGCGGCGCTGATACAGCTCGCGCACGCTGGGATGCTCGGCGATCAGCCGATACATCAGCGGCTGCGTGTAGGCCGGCTCATCGGCCTCGTTGTGGCCGTAGCGGCGGTAGCCGACGAGGTCGATCACCACGTCGCCGTGGAACTTCTGGCGGTACATCATGGCCAGTCGTGCGGCAGCCAGGCACGCCTCGGGGTCGTCGGCGTTGACGTGGATGATCGGCACGTCGAAGCCCTTGGCCAGGTCGGAGGAGTAGGCGGTCGAGCGTGCCTCGGATGGGGTGGTGGTGAAGCCGACCTGGTTGTTGGCGATGATGTGCACCGTTCCGCCCGTCGTGTAGCCGGCCAGGCGCGCCAGATTGAACGTCTCGGCCACCACGCCCTGGGCAGCGAAGCCTGCATCCCCGTGGATCAGCAAGGGAAGGGTGCGGTCCGGATTGACGCTCACCACCGGGGTGGAGCGGTCGGTCTGCTGCGCACGCGCCCGCCCCTCCACGACCGGGTTGACCGCCTCCAGGTGGCTGGGGTTCGGCGAGACCGCGACCCGCAGCGTCTGGCCCGATGGCGTCGCGTATTCGCCGGCGGCGCCCAGGTGGTACTTCACGTCGTCCAGGCCGCCCTTGGGCACCAGCTTGCTCGTCTCGGCGCGGCCGGCCTCGAACTCGGCCAGCACCGCCTCGTAGCTGATGCCGACCACGTGGGCCAGCACGTTGAGGCGGCCGCGGTGCGCCATGCCGATGACCACGTCGCTCGTGCCCGCCGCGCCGGCATCGGCCAGCACTTGGTCGAGCATCGGAACCATGGCGTCGAGCCCCTCGATGCTGAAGCGCTTCTGTCCCAGGTACGCCCGATGCAGGAAGCGCTCGAGGCCCTCCACCGCGGTCAGCCGCTGCAGCAGGGCGCGGTGCTCCTCCGGCTCGAGCGGCTGCCGGTGCGCGCCGGACTCGATCACCTGCCGCAGCCAGACGCGCTCGTCGTGGCTGGCGATGTGCTCCACCTCGTACGCGATCGAGCCGCAGTAGGTCGCCTGGAGGTTGGGGAGCGCCTCGGCCAGCGTGTCTCCCGGCACGCCCACCCGCAGCAGGTCGGCCGGGACGGCGGCCATGACCTCCGGCGTCAGCCCCAGCGGCTCGGGGTCCAGCGCCGGGTCGCCGGGCGGTTCCGACCCGAGCGGGTCCAGCCGTGCCGCCAGGTGACCGAAGGACCGATAGGCACGCACCAGGGCCATGGCCGCGGCCATGGCTGCGGCCGCCTCGTGCACCGAGCCGGGCGCAGCGTCACCGGTCACCGCTCGCGCGTCGGATACCGCGGGCGCGTCCGATACCACGGGCGCCTCGGTTTCGGCGGGTGCCGGCGGCAGCGGGCCCAGGCTCGCACCCATGGCGCCGAAGACCTCGTCGTAGAAACCGTCCTCGCCGCCCAGCAGCCCCTCGATCCGTCGCAGGAAGCTGCCCGATTCGGCTCCCTGGATGATGCGATGGTCGTAGGTGGAGGTGATCGTCATCACCCGGTGGCCGCCGACGTCCCGAATGGCGCCGGTCGCCACGATCGTGCCCTGGCCGGGCATGAGGCGCGGCACCGAGGCGGTGGTCCCCAGCGTCCCGGGGTTGGTGAGCGTGATGGTGGCGCCCGCGAAGGATTCTGGGCCTAGCTTGTTCGCTCGTGTCCGCTCGACCAGGTCCTCGTAGCGGGCGTGGAACTCGGCGAAGTCGAGCGTATCGGCGGCCTTGACCACCGGAACCACCAGGAAGCGGCTGCCGTCGGGCCGCTCGACGTCCACGGCCAGGCCCAGGCTCACGCCGCCGGGGTCCACGCGAAGCGCGTCGCCATCGGCCTCGGCGAAGTAGTGCGTCATGGCCGGCTGGTCGGTGGCCGCGCGCACGATGGCCCAGCCGATGAGGTGGGTAAAGCTGACCTTGCGCGGCGCGAGCTGGGCGTTCAGCTCCCGGCGGCGTGCTTCGAGGACCGATACATCCAGGTCGCGGAAGCTGGTCGCGGTCGGAATCGCCAGCGACGCCGTCATGTTCCTGGCAAGGTGCGCTGCAGGACCCTTGATCGGCACCGCCCCGGCGGGCAGCTGCTGCGTCGCCGGCGACACCGGTGGCGAGGGGGCCGGTTCCGCCGCTTCAGCGCGTGGCGCGGCGTCGATCGTCGGGCCGGTGCCGTTGCCTTCCTGCGTG
>DATADC010000076.1:0-9366 GCA_036258735.1 Candidatus Limnocylindria bacterium | reverse complement strand
TTCGTCGAGGTGCAGGACCAGCGCGTCGGCGACCTCCGGCAGCGCTTCCACCACGGCGTAGAACTCCGCGGTCCCGATCCGCACGCCGCCGCGGTTCAGGGTTGCGTCCGAGCGGCCGCTGATGATGCACGAGCCGCGCTCAGTGAGCGTGATCCAGTCGCCGTGCCGCCACATGCCGGGGAAGGTCTCGAAATAGGCGGCGCGGTAGCGTGAGCCGTCGGGGTCGTTCCAGAAGCCAACCGGCATCGAGGGCATGGGCGCGGTGATCACGAGCTCCCCCTCCTCGCCGACCAGCGGGCGGCCGTCGGCGGACCACGCCTCGACGGCGCAAGCCAGGTGGCGGCAGCTGATCTCGCCCTCCCAGACCGGGACCAGCGGCGAGCCGCCGACGAAGGCGGTGCACACATCAGTCCCACCCGACACCGATTGGAGGTGGACCGTGGGGCTGACCGCCTCGTACACGTAGCGGAATCCCTCGGCCGGGAGCGGCGAGCCGGTTGAGCCCAGACCGCGCAGGCCTGAGAGATCGGCCAGCTCACGCGGTACCACCCCTTCCTTGCGGCAGGCCATCAGGAACGGCGCGCTGGTGCCGAAGAACGTCACCGCCTCCTCGTCGGCCAGGCGCCAGAGCGCGCCCAGGTCGGGGTGGGCCGGAGACCCGTCGTACAGGACGAGGGTCGTATCGGTCAGCAGGCCGGAGGCCAGGTAGTTCCACATCATCCAGCCGGTGGTCGTGAACCAGAAGAACCGGTCGGCGGCGCCCAGGTCGTGGTGCAGCGCATGGATCTTGAGGTGCTCGAGAAGGATGCCGCCGTGGCCGTGAACGATCGGCTTGGGCAGGCCGGTGGTGCCCGACGAGTACAGGATGTACAGCGGGTGGTCGAACGGCACACGCTCGAACTCGAGGGGGCCAGGCTCGCCCACCAGCTCCTCCCACGCGGCCGCTGCGGCGGGCGGCGACCCGCCAGCGTCGAGGTACGGCAACACCACCACCGCGTTGAGCGATGGAAGCTGCTCCCGGATGGCGGCGACCTCGCCACGACGGTCGACCTCGCGGTCGCCATAGCGGTAACCATCCATGGCGAGCAGGACGCGCGGCTCCACCTGGCTGAAGCGGTCGACCACGCTGCGGACGCCGAACTCCGGGGCGCACGACGTCCACGTCGCGCCCAGGCTGGCGGTGGCCAGCAGCGCGATTACTGCCTCAGGCACGTTGGGCAGATAGCCGGCGACGCGGTCGCCTCGTCGCACACCCAGGCGCTGGAGCCCCGTACGTGCCCGAGCGACCTGGTCGCGCAGCTCCGCCGCGGTCAGCGTCACGCGCGCCCGGGTCTGTGAGCGGCCGATGACCAGCGTGTCGCCGTCGCTGCGAGCGGCCAGGCGCAGGGCTCGCTCGGCCCAGTTCAGCGTCTCGTTCGGAAACCAACGGGCGCCCGGCATGGTGGCGTCCGTGAGCGCGGGCCCGGGCGACTGGGGCGTGGCCTCCATGTACTCCCACACCGAGCGCCAGAACCCGTCGAGGTCCGTGGTCGACCAGCGCCACAGGTCGTCGTAGCCCTCGAATCGCCGTCCGTGACCGGCCGCGAGCCAGTCCATGTAGGCGCCGACCCTGGTCTGCGCCCGCGCGTCGGCGGACGGTCTCCAGAGGACCTCCGGGTCGGCCATGGCCCGATCATGCCACGCACGGGCTATGCTGGCCGGACCGATGGCTCCGCCCGCCCGCGCCCGAGCCCTCATCCTGGCGCTGCTGCTGGGCACGGCCGGCGCGTGGCTCTTGCCGGAGCCGGTGGCCGCCATCCGCGACCTCCCCGACGAGGGTGCCGTCGTGCTCGGTGGCGACGCGAATTTCGGCGCGATGGTCGGCGACGTCGACGCCGATGGGGTGCGCGAGCTGGTGCGCCTCGTGGCCTGGGAGGCCAACCCGGTGTACCTCGCGCTGGAGGTCGTCTCGATGGCGGACGGCGGGCCGCGATCCCACGGGCAGGAGCGCGTGCTGCGTGCGGCGTCGCCCGACGATACGTTCGCGGGCCGCAACCCGCGCGGCGAGGACCTCTTGCCGCTGACCAACCGCGAGCCGGCGCGGCTCATCGCCTGGCATGGCGGCCGAACCGAGCGCGTCCTGCTGGCGAGCATCGGCACCACCGGACTGTCGCGGCCGTGCTGCCTGACGCTGTGGTGGGTCGATCTCGACCGGGATGGGCGCACGCGGCTGACGCTCATCGGCGACACGGCGCTCAGCGCGGCGTGGGTCATGGCCGCCGACATGGACGCAGATGGCTTCGATGAGCTGGTCGTGGTCGAAACGCCCAATAGGGCGGAGCCCGGAACTGGCGTGCTCGTCCTGCGCTGGAACGGCGCCGACTTCGAGCGCCGGCCAGCCAGCGTCCGCCCCGGCACGGTTAGCGGCGAGGTGACCGTGCTGGGAGACACCGACGGCCGGCCGGGCGCGGAGGTTGGCTTGGTGACCAGGACGAGTTCCGGCTCCGTGCTTCAGCGTGTCATTCAGCGCGGGCGCCGGGTGATCGTGGAGCAGGCGCCACTGCCGGGCCCCGGGGCGGTGGTCGGGCTGCACGCCCGAGACGGTGCGCGGCTGGTCCTGGTTGATGGCAACGAGCTGACCGCGCTTCGCTGGCCGCGCGGAGGGCGTGCCAGCGTGACCGCCAGGACCCTGATGGGCGGCGTGCAACCGGGGGTGCTGCCCTTGGGCAGCCAGGAGCTGGTGGTGCTCCTGAACACCGGGCGGCTGATCGCGTTCGACAGCCGGCTGGAGCTCCAGCTGAGCGTAGCGCCGGGTGCTCGAGCGTTGCCGTTCGTGGCGAGCCAGTGGAGGCCGCACGTGGGCGAGCTGCCCGGCGGCGACGAGACCGGCGGTAAGGCGTACGTGGTGGGCGGCATTCTGTTGGGCGGGAAGGGCGGCCCCTTCGGCGGCATCACGCGCGACGTTGCCCTGCTCCCCGGCCGTGCTCCGCTGGGCCTGTTCGGTCCGGGGCTGCGTTGGGCGGCGGTGGGCTCCGACTCCATCCCGCCCAATGGGCGCCTCGGCGGGGAGCTGCGCGCGATGCCGGGCGGCCAGAATACGCAGGTCGCCGTCGTCCCAACGGAGTGGTTGCTGCGCGCGGAAGCCGACGAGGGGCGGCTGCAGCCGGAGATCCAGGATGCCGCGGGGCAGGCGTCCCGCGGGGGCACGCCACTGATCTTCACGCGGGGCGACGCCGTGGCGCGTTTCGAGGCCCCCGCGGGCAGCCAGGTGCAGGTCACCGGCCCGCAGACCCAACCGATCGAGTACGTCGTGCCGGCCAACGGCCTGGCCAACGTGCCTCTAGTTCCGCCGGCCGGCCGGGACGCCGTTGCCACGGACCAGCACTACACGGCGCGCCTGCTGGTCGTGACGCCGGGCGGCCACGGCTACGCGGCGTTCTTCGAGATGCGCGTGGAGCGCACGCCGCCAGAGCTCAGCGCATCGGCGCCGTTGGCCTCGCTCTCGTTCGGCGTGACCCTCGCCGGCCGGACCGAGCCGGGCGTGCGCCTCGCCGTCGAGGGCGAGCCGGTGGAGGTGGCCGCCGACGGGACGTTCCGCGCGGAGGTTGACGCCGGCCTGGTGCCGCGCACTGTGCGGCTGGAGGCAACCGACGTGGTCGGCAACCGCTCGGAGCTGTCCCTCTCCGTGGTCGGCCTGGTCGACTACCGGCGCCTGCCGTGGGTACCGATCGTGGCGGGGCTGACGTTGGCGATCGGCCTGGTGCTCTACCTGCGCGTGCCTCGGCCGGCGGCGCGCTCGGCGGGCGGGCCGGACGAGGGCTCGCTCGAGGAGATCGGCTGAGGGCCGATGCTAAAGTCGAGCGACATGGCCGCGACCGGGACCACGCTGCCGGACCTGGAGACGCACTTCGAGCGCCAGATGCGCACCACCGAGCGCCAGTTGGCGCTGGCGCGGGCGGTGATCGCAGGCGCCGGACTGGCGGCCATCCTCCTCTTCCGAGACCGGCTCGACTCCTTCCCGCTGCTGGTGGGACTGGCCGTGGCGGTTCTGGTCTACACCGGCGCGATCCTGCTGCTGGTCGGGCGCTTCCCGGCACGCGAGGTGGGCATCGTGGCCACCGCGCTCGACATGGTGGTCGTCACGCTGGCGGTCTACGTCGAGCCGCAGGCGGTGGACGCATTCCTGTTCTACGTCCCGGTGCTGCTGGGCGTTGCGGTCCGCTTCGGGCTGGGAGCATCGGTTTGGGCCAGCCTTGTCGTCTGCTTCATGTATGCCTCGGTCGTGCTGGCCGTCGGCGGCGAGGGCCTGGTGCGCCAGCTGTTGCCGATCCGCATCGGGTACCTCGTCGGGCTCGGGCTGGCGGCCGGCCTGTTCGCGCGGGTGGTCATTGGGCGGGTGACCGAGAACGCGCGCCTCCAGCTGCGGCTGGAGCAAGAGGAGCGGGACCAGGAGCGACGCCGTGAGGCCGAGCTGCTCAGCCAGATGGCTCGCGAGTTCGGGACGTCGCTGGACCGGCAGGCGACGGTGGACGCCATCGTGCGCGCGGCGGCGCCGCTCTTGGGGGACCTCACCTGGCTGCTGACCGTGGAGGATGCCCCCGACGGTGGAGCGCCGGTCCTGCGCTTGGCCGGTGTGGAGGGTCGCGACGGCGACGCCACCAGGATGCTGCGCGAGCACCTCGAGGCCCGGCGGCCGCGGGTGGGGGACGGCGTGGCCGGCGCCGCGGCCGCGACTGTGACGCCAGCCGTGGTCCGCGTCAACGAGCCGCCGCCCGACAGCCCCGGTGACCCTGACGGCATGAGGCTGCTCGGGCTGCGATCGATGCTGGCGGTGCCGATCATCTCCCGCCAGCGGGTCCGCGGTGTCCTCGTCTCGGCCAGCACGACCGGGCCGGACCTGGGGGATGGCGAAGCGCGCCTGGCGGCGGCGATTGCGGAGCGCGCCGGGCCGGCGCTCGAGAACGCGTCGCTGTGGGCGGACCTCCAGGAGCAGGTTGCGCGCGAGCAGCGCGCGCAGCGCGCCAAGGACGACTTTCTCTCCATCGTGAGCCACGAGCTGCGCACGCCATTGACCAGCATCCAGGGCTATTCGCAGCTGCTCGAGGCCCGTTTGGCCGATAGCGGCGGGACAAAGGAGATCTCCCAGATCGGCACCATCAGGGCGCAGGTGGCGCGCATGCGGCGCCTAGTGGAGGACCTGCTCGACGTGAGCCGCATCGATCGCCGGGGACTGGTCAGCATCGAGCCGGAGCCGCTGGACCTCGCCGCCGAGATCCGCGATGCGGCGGCCCGCACCGAGCGCGATCATCCCGAGCGGCAGTTGGTGGTCCAGGCTCCCGATACGCTGCCCATCACGGCCGACCCCGACCGCATCGGACAGGTGCTGACGAACCTGCTCGACAACGCCATCAAGTACTCGCCGGGCGGAGGTGCCGTGACCGTCACCGCCGAGGCCCGTGGCGACGGCGTGGAGCTGGCCGTGGCGGACGAGGGCATCGGCCTCGGTGAAGGCCAGCCCGAGCGCATCTTCGAGCGTTTCTACCAGGTCGACGACGGGTCCGGCGCGCGCAGGCCCGGGGGCCTGGGCCTGGGGCTGTACATCACCCGCGCCATCGTGCTGGCGCACGGGGGCCAGATCAGCGCCGAGCCCAACCGAGCGGCCGGCCGCGGAACCGTGATCCGGGTTCGCCTGCCCCGCACGGCGCGCATCCCGGCCGGGATGCAGCCGGTCACCGACGCGCCACCGCCCTTCGTTACCCGCCGCGGCTAGACTCGCGCGATGCCCCAGGTCCGCGCCTTTCGCGGGATCCATTACGCCCTGGATCGGTTCGGCGCGAACGAGGTGCCCGGCTCGGTGCGCCTCCCCGACGAGCCCCCGCTCGCCGCCGGTCGCCGCCTCGCCGACCTGACCGACGTCGTCTGTCCGCCGTTCGACGTCATCTCGCCCGAGCAGCAGGCGGCCCTGCTGGCCCGGCACCCGCGTAACGCGGTCCGGCTGGAGCTCTCCGCCGGGCCCGATCCGCACGCGGCCGCCGCGCAAGCTCTGGCGGACTGGCTGGCCGATGGCATCCTGGAGCGTCGCGCAGAGGCCTCGGTCTACTACTACTCGCACGCCACCCGACAGAACCCGGACGAGCCGACGGTGCAAGGCGTGCTTGCGCGCGTGCTCCTGGAGCCGTTCGGCGGCGACGTCCGGGCGCACGAGCACACCATGCCGGGCCCCAAAGCGGATCGTCTGGCGCTGCTGATGGCGACGCGCACCCAGCTGTCGCCGATCCTGGCCGTCTATTTCGATCGCTCGGACCGATACCGCCACGTCATGAGCCGGGCCTGGGGCGACGAATGGCGGGCCCGTGACGACGACGGGCTGCTGCACGCCGTGGCCGCGGTCGAACCGGACGACCGGCTCCTGAACTACCTCGGTCGCCAGCGGATGTTCATCGCCGACGGACACCACCGCTACGAGACGGCGCTGGCATACCAGGCCGAGGTCCGGTCCGATCCGCGTTGGGCCGATGCCGAGCCCGGATCACTCGCGGCCGACTGGATCATGGTCGTCCTGGTCAACGCCGAACTGGAGGAGCTCGAGATCCTGGCCACGCACCGCCTGGTGGTGCGGGCCGATGCAGCCGCGCTCAGCGCCTTGGCCGACGGCGACCCCATGTTTCGCGCCACGCCCGTCGAAGCCGCATCCCTCTCGGCTCGGCTGGAGGAGCTGCGCGAGGCCCACAGGCCTGTCTTCGGCCTGGTCCTACCGGGCGACCAGGCGTGGCTGCTGGAGGCGGATGCCGACGCCCTCGCCGAGCGCATGCGGAGGGAGCGGACGAGCACCGCCGTGCGCCGGCTCGACCTGGCCGCGCTGCACGCCGCGATCCTCGGCGATCGACTGGGGATCGATGCCGAGGCCGTGGCCGCGGGGGATCGGCTCGCCTACACTAGGAACGAGGCCGATGCTCGAGCGGCGGTGTCCCGCGGCGAGGCGAGCGCCGCATTCCTGGTGCGACCGACCCCGCTGGAGCAGCTGGCCGAGGTCGCGAGCGTGGGGGACGTGATGCCGCAGAAGTCGACCTACTTCTATCCCAAGCTGCTCACCGGGTTCGTCTTCAACCCGCTGGAGGACTGACCGCAGGCCGATGGTCCAGGCGATCAAGCGCGACGAGGTTTACATCGAGCCGGAGGGTATCTACGTCGAGACCCACCAGCCCGAGCGTCGCAGCCGCAAGCCCCCGCTGCTGCTGATCCACGGCGCGCTGACCGGATCGTGGATGTGGTCCAGCTTCGCGACGTTCTTCGCCGAGCGTGGCTGGGAGGCGCACGCCATGAACTTCCGCGGCCACTACACCTCCGACCTGGCCGATCTCACGCGGGTGAAGATGCGCGATTACGCCGACGACATCGGTATCGCCGTCCGGCAGCTGGGACGGCCGCCGGTGCTCATCGGCTGGGGGATCGGTGCGCTGGCCGCCATGCTGTACTCGGAACGCGAGCGCCCGCTGGGGCTGGTGCTGCTGGCTCCCTCGCCGCCAGCCGCCGCCCTGCCCCGGCGACCCTCGGACCTGGAGCTGAAGGCCGTGCCGGCCGTCTACGACGCGCGCTGGTGGGGCTGGATTCAGCCGCCGGATCGGCTGCGCGAGATGATGCCGGACATGACCGACGACGAGATCGAGAAGGTGCAGGAGATGGTTGACGGCGCCCGGGAATCGGGGAGCGCCCGCCGCGAACGGATGCTCGGCGTGGAGGTGGATGCGGCCGCCATCGACGTGCCGGCGCTGGTGATTGGTGCCGGGCTGGACGACGTCATCCACCCCTCGGAAGCGCGGCGCACCGCCGACCTGCTGGGGGCGACCTACGAGTACTTCCCGTCCGCCTCGCACTTCGGGCTGGTGATGGGGTCCGATACGTGGCCGCAGGTCGCCGGCTCTGTGCTCGGCTGGCTGGAGGAGCGCCGCCACGCCTTCATGGCCCAGCTCACGGCGCTTGCCGGTGCGCGCTAGCCACGCCTGCGGGTCGGGTTTGAGCCTCATCGGATCCGATTGCTATACTTCGCCCCGTCCTCGACACCGTGGACGACAGGCCGCATTCGTCTAGAGGCCTAGGACACCGCCCTCTCAAGGCGGAGATCACCGGTTCGAATCCGGTATGCGGTACCACATTCGCCATTCTCGGCCCGATCTGAGCCCAGATCGGGCTTCTTCGTTGCCCATCTAACGCCCGAAGCACCCTTATGCCGCTGCATGCGCGCGGTTGGAGCCGCGCCAGTCGTTCGCTGCTTCGAGCGGCGATCGGCCGCGGATCGCTCGACTGACCGCCGGGCGCCGCCGCACCGTGCAGGTCACCGTCGTGGACCGACCCGATTGACCACGACGACGTGCGGATCCACTTACGGACGCATGAGCACCGACTTCGCGTAGAGGGGAGATAGAGCCTGCGTCGACGCCGCGTCGACCGCCGACCGGGATCGTGCCTCTGCCACCGCGCCGCAGACGCGGCAACGGGAGGCCAGATCAAGGAGCACGAACGTGGCAACGCAGCTCACCGCAACCACTCCTCGCACCCGGCCCGCACCGCCTCTCGGCGTCCTCGGCGTCGCCATCCTCGCCGTCATCGCCGTGGCGGTCATCGGCGTCGCCGTCGAGGGCCAGGCGGGTTCCACGCGTGACGTCACCATCGAGAGCCGGTCGTACGGCGTGGGCTACCCGCTTCACGGCGGCCTCGCCGGACCGAGCCGCGTCGGCCAGGGGTCGACGGTCGCTGGCCCGAACGGACCGTTGTCGACGCTCGACCTGGCCGGTCACTACGGCCGCGGCTACCCACTCCATGGCGGTCTCGCTGGCCCGAGCGAACCCATGTCGACAGTCGACCTGGCCGGCCACTACGGAGCCGGATACCCACTCCATGGCGGTCTCGCCGGTCCGAGTCGTGTCGACAGCGGGAAATGACTCCCCCCACGCACGGCTTCACGCCGCGATGCGGGGACTGCGAGCCGGACGGCTGCCGTTAACCTTGGCGCTTGGGAGCCGTCCGCGGCCATCCCTGAGCTGTCGCAATCTGACCGGAGGCCGCTGCGAAACCGTGGCTGCGGAAGTCGACCGAGGCGGATCCCGTGGGCGAACGGCGGATAGTCTGCTGACCTGCCTCAAGGCAGACCGGCCTTGAGGGAGACCTTGCAGTTCAGGATCCTTGGCTCGCTGTCCGTCGTCGGCAACGGCAGGGTCGCCGCGCTCGGGCCACCAAAGCAGCGCGCGGTGCTCGCCATCCTGCTGACCCGCATCGGCGAGGTCGTGCCAGTGGAGCGGCTCACGGAGCTGCTTTGGGGCGCGGCCGCTCCGCGTACCGCAGACCACTCGATTCAGATCTACGTATCGGACCTCCGCCGCGCATTCGAGC
>DATADC010000075.1:0-7536 GCA_036258735.1 Candidatus Limnocylindria bacterium | reverse complement strand
GCTGCGCCGGACTCCTCGGCGATGATCTGCTGCTGGCGCAACGCGAGCAGCGCGGCCTCCTCCGACGGCACGGCCCAGGCCTCGTCGTAGGCATCGGTGTGCAGCGACTGGGTGCCGCCGAGCACTCCGGCAAGGGCCTGGATGGCGACCCGGGTGAGGTTGTTGAGCGGCTGCTGCGCGGTCAGGGACACGCCGGCGGTCTGCGTGTGGAAGCGCATCCACGTGCTGCGCTCGTTCTCCGCGCCGAAGCGTTCGGTGGCGAGCTTGTACCAGATGCGCCGCGCGGCGCGGAACTTGGCGATCTCCTCGAAGAAGTCGTTGTGGCTGTTGAAGAAGAAGCTCAGCCGCGGCGCGAAGTCGTCGAAGCGCAGGCCGCGGGCCAGCGCGTCCTCCACGTACGCGATCCCATCGGCGATGGTGAAGGCCAGCTCCTGGACCGCCGTGGAGCCGGCCTCGCGGATGTGGTAGCCGCTGATGCTGATCGTGTTCCAGCGCGGCATTTCGCGCGTGCCGAACTCGACCGTGTCGGTCACCAGCTTCAGCGAGGGCGCCGGCGGGAAGATGTACTCCTTCTGGGCGACGAACTCCTTGAGGATGTCGTTCTGGAGCGTCCCCGCCAGTTGTGCCCGCGGCACGCCCATCTTCTCCGCGGCCACGATGTACATCGCCCAGATCATGGGCGCCGGCGAGTTGATGGTCATGGAGGTGCTGATCTCGCCGACCGGCAGGCCGTCGAGCAGGATCTCCATGTCGGCCAGGCTGGAGACGGCCACGCCGCACGTACCGAACTCGCCGGCCGCCTGCGGTTCATCGTGGTCATAGCCGTACAGCGTCGGCATGTCGTAGGCGATGGACAGCCCGGTGCCGCCGGCCGATATCAGCTTCTTGAAGCGCGCGTTGGTGTCCTCGGCGGTCCCGAAGCCGGCGAACATCCGCATCGTCCACAGCCGGCCGCGGTGCCCCGTGGGGTGGATGCCCCGCGTGAATGGGGGCTCCCCGGGAAGGCCAAGGTCGTTGATCTCGTCCCAGCCGGCCTCTTCGGCGCCGTCGCCGGCAGCGCCGAACCGATAGCGCGGACGGCCGGCGTCGGGATCGTTGGCGGGGTCGTGCAGGTCGGAGGGCGTATAGACCCGGTTGATCTCGACGCCCGACTGCGTGATGAAGCGCGGCTTCCGCTCCGGCGCGCGTCTAAGCGTCGGCTTGAGGCGCTTAGCCTCCCACCGCTGCTGGTGCTCGTGCCAGCGCTCGCGATCGCTCATGGCGGCCATCTTGGTCGCAAGACCGATGCCGCCGCAACCGGGCCGTCAGGGGTAGAGGCCGCGGCGCGTGGTCGCGTCCGCCACGCGCTCGACGGCGACCATCATGGCGGCCCCGCGCAGGTCGACGTGGTGCGCCCGGCTCATCTCCAGCACGCCGGCAAAGGCCTCGTCCATGAGCCGGTCGAGCTCGGCGTTGACCTCGTTCTCGGCCCAGAAGAAGGCCTGCATGTCCTGCACCCACTCGAAGTAGGCGACGACGAAGCTGCCCGCCGTGCACAGGATGTCGGGGATGACGAGCACACCACGGTCCGCAAGGATCGCGTCGGCGTCCGGCGTGGTGGGGGAGTTGGCGGCCTCGGCCACGATCCGGGCGCGGATCGACTGGGCCTCATCGGCTCCGATCTGGCGCTGGAGCCCCGCCGACACCAGGATGTCGCACTCGACGCCGAAGAGGTCGTTGCGGGGCATAGGCTCGGCGTCCGGGAGGTCGCGCACGGTGTCGCGCACGCGTACGTGCTCGATGGCCGGACCGATGGGGATGCCGGCCGCGTTGGCGACCGCATCGCGGTCGTCGGCAATGGCGACCACCCGCGCACCGGCATCGACCAGCATGCGACCCAGCACGCTGCCGACCCGCCCGAACCCCTGGATCGCGACACGAGCGCCGTCGAGGTGGAGCCCCTGGCAGCGGGCGGCCGCCGCGACGCAGCGGAAGGCGCCGCGGCTCGTCGCCTCGCGGCGGCCGCGCGAGCCACCGATGGCCTGCGGCTTGCCGGTGACCGAGGCGGCCACCGTGTAGCCGTGCTGCATGCTGAAGGTGTCCATCATCCAGGCCATGGTCTGCGAGCCGGTGTTGACGTCCGGCATGGGGATGTCCCGGTCAGGGCCCAGCAGCACCGCGATCTCGGTCGCGTAGCGCCGCGTCAACCCCTCGCGCTCGGTCATCGAGATCTGACGCGGGTCGACGACCACGCCGCCCATCGCTCCGCCGTAGGGGATCTGGGCCAGCGCGGCCTTCCAGGTATTGACCATCGCCAGCGAACGCACCAGGTCGAGCGTTAGGTCGTCCGTGAAGCGCACGCCCCCCGTAGCCGGACCGCGGTTCAGGTTGTGGTGCACGCGGAAGCCGGTGAAGATGCGTACGTTGCCGTCGTCCATGCTCACCGGGAAGTGGACGATGAGCTCGCGCTTCGCCTCGCGCAGGACCTGGTGCATGGCCGGGTCGAGGCCCAGCCGCTCGGCGGCGACGTCGACCGCCTGCTGCGCCGTCGCCCAGGTGCTCTCAGGGGCCGTGTGCGGAGCGACCATCTAGGCGGCGAAACGATCGAGCGGCAGGCTACCCATCATGTACAGCTCCTCCACCGCGCAAGCCGTGCGCCGATTCGACGCGCCGGGCCGGCGCGGGCGGTGAGCATAGCGTTGCCTTTCGCCGGTCGACAAGGTACGACCGGGCTATCGCCCATCGGGCGTGGGGTGGCACACTGCGGCATCCATTCAGTCTCGCGCGCCGGCGGACCGATGAAACCGGCCGGCGCCCACCGCACTCCCGGAGGCCAGCATGGCACCCCGCGTCATGACGGTGAGCGGCCCCGTCCCGCCCGACCGCATCGGCTTCACCCTCCCCCACGAGCACACCGCCATCCACCTGTGGCACGTCCCGGACCGATGGGACTACTGGGAGCTCACCGACGATGAGCTCACGATCGCCGACGAGCTGCGCGACTTTCGCCGCCGCGGCGGCTCGACCCTGGTCGACCTGACGCTCCCCGGCGTCGGCCGCGACCCCGAGCGCCTCCGCCGGCTGGCCACGCGCACCGGCCTGCAGATGGTCATGGGGTGCGGCTGGTACCGGCAGTCCTACTACCCCGCCGAGGCGCTCATCGACCGCCGCTCGGTCGACGACCTGGCCAACGAGCTGGTACGCGAGTTCGCCCACGGCGTGGCCGGGACCGGGGTCCGGCCCGGGATCATCGGCGAGATCGGGACCGACAAGCCGTGGGTCAGCGGGCAGGAGGAACGGGTGCACCGTGCCGCCGCCCGGGCCGCGCGGCAGACGGGGATGGCCATCACCACCCATGCCGTGAAGTCGCCCGTCGGCATGGCCCAGCTGCGAATCTTCGAGGAGGAGGGCGTGGATCCCGGGCGGGTGGTCATCGGACATGCCGATTCGTACCTGGTGCTCGATCACTACCTGGCCATCCTGGATCGCGGCGCCAACCTCGAGTTCGACTTCATCGGGCATCGGTTCGGCGTGGAGGAGGCCGCAGAGCCACGGCTGGTGGAGCTGATCGTGGAGCTGCTCGAGCGCGGATACGCCGGCCAGCTGCTGCTGAGCCTGGACGTGTGCCACAACAACCAGCTCAAGGCTTACGGCGGCTTCGGCTACAGCTACCTGCAGCAGCACTTCCTGCCCACCCTGCGCACCGCGGCGGTGGGCGAGGGCGAGATCCGGCAGATGACCGTCGACAACCCGCGGCGCATCCTCACGCTGGGTTGACTCCGCGGGACCCGGTCGTTGACCTGCGGCGCATCGCCTTCCTGCTGGAGGCCGCCAACGAGCCGTCGTACCGGGTGCGCGCCTTCCGGAACGCGGCACGCACGGTGGCCGGGCTCCCAGCCGACGAGCTCCACGACCGGGTGAAGCGCCGCGCACTACGCGAGCTGGCGGGCGTGGGCGAGGTCGTGGAGCGGACCATCGTCGAGTCCGTGCGGGGCGAGGAGCCCGTCTACCTGCGCCGCCTGGAGGCAACCGGCGGCCGCATGGTGGCCGAGCTCGGCTCCGAGCTGTGCTCCGCGTTGCGCGGCGACTGCCACGTCCACTCCGACTGGTCCGACGGCGGCGCCACCATCCGCGAGATGGCCGATGCCGCGCGCGAGCTGGGGCGCGAGTACGTGGTGCTGACCGATCACTCGCCGAACCTCACGGTGGCCAACGGCCTCAGCCCTGAGCGCCTGGAGCGCCAGCTCGACGAAGTGGCGCGGCTGAACGAGGAGATGGCCCCCTTCCGCATCCTGACCGGGATCGAGGTCGACATCCTTCCGGACGGGAGCCTGGACCAGTCGCCCGAGATGCTCTCCCGCCTCGACGTGGTCGTGGGCAGCGTCCACTCGGAGCTGCGCATGGCCGAACGCCAGATGACGCGGCGCATGGTGGCCGCGCTGGCCGACCCGCACCTCGACATCCTCGGGCACTGCACGGGCAGGATGAAGACCCGCCGGCGCAACCGGCCGGAGTCGACCTTCGACCCCGACATCGTCTTCGCGGCCGCCGCGCGCTTCCACAAGGCCGTGGAGGTCAACTCGCGCCCCGAGCGCCTCGACCCGCCCAAGCGGCTGCTACGGCTGGCCGTCGAGGCCGGCTGCCGTGTGGCGATCGACTCGGACGCGCACTACCCCGGGCAGCTGGCCTGGCTTCCGTACGGATGCGACCGCGCGGCGGCATGCGGCGTGCAAATCGGCTCGGTGGTCAACGCCATGGGCGCCGAGGACCTGCTGGCCTGGACGGCCGCGCACGAGGCATGAGGGCCGGCGGCCGCATCGGTCCCATCGGTCATACTTCGGCCACCGCACCAGATGACGAGGAGGCACGCATGTCCGTCGCACGCGTCACCGAGCTGAGCTGCACCTCGAACGAGTCGTTCGAGGACGCCATCCGCCAGGGAATCGAGCGCGCGCAGAAGACGCTGCGCCAGGTGCGCAGCGCGTGGATCAAGGAGCAGCGCGTCAACGTGGGGCGGGACGGGACCGTGGAGTTCCAGGCCAACATCCTGGTGACCTTCGTCCTCGAGGACTGACCGCCGCTTCTCGCGACAACTCCTGCGTCCAGAACGCGTCGTAGCCGGCCGCCTCGGCGGCACCGGCGAAGGCGTGGACGTCTGGGCCGCTCAGGCGGTCGATGTTAGACCACACTCCCGCCGCCCCAGCGGCAGCGACACTTAGCCGGTTTCGGCGAGACCGATGCGCCGCCCGTCGCGCGCGAAGAGCGCGCGGTACGCCGGGTTCGACACGCGGCTGTTGATGGTGGCTGCGTCCAGGGGCCGCGAGGAACGGGGAGGCGCGTAGCGGCCCCGCTCGCCGATGGCGGTGGCAATGTCGGCCGCCGTCATCGGGCCGCGCTCGCGAATGACCGCCGCGATCTCGTCGTGGAGGGGCGTGCGCGACCCGGGCACGATCTCCGCGCCGGCAGGCGCTTGTCGCTCGGCGTCCGCGGCGGCCTTCCGTGGCCGCCCGCGGGGCCTGCGCGCCGGCGGCCCTGGCGACTCCTCGGAAGGGCCTGGTTCGACCTCGACCTCGCGCGGCGATACTGGGGCCGGCTCACTTGCCGGCGCAGGCTCTGCCGCCTGCGTCCCGTTGGTCATCTCGTCCATGCGACGCGCCAGCTCGTCGACCCTCGCCGTGAGCTCCGCCAGCGCAGCGGCAGACGCGCCGGGCCCGGTGGCTCGTCCGGCGCGAGCGGCGTCGAGGCGCTCCTCGACCCAAGAGGTCACCAGCTCGCCTGGGCGCACGCCGGCCTCGGCTGCCAGCAGCTTCAGTGCCGACAGGCGCCGCGGGTCCAGCCGGATCGACATCCCGCCCTCGTCATCGCGCGAGCGGAAGCCGCCGGTTCGCGGCCGGTCGGCCGCAAAGCCCTCGCGGTCGCGCGCCGGGCCGGCGTAGCCACCGCGCTCGGAGCCTCCACGGTCCGAGCCACCCCGCTCGTAGCGGCCACCTTCATATCCGCGCGGGCGCGGCTCGCGTTCGGGCCTGCCACCGGGCCGGCCGCCACCGGGCCGGCCGCCACCCGGTCGCCCGCCTCCACGGCGCTCGGGTCGTCGATCGTATGCCATCAACCGAACGATAGACGCTCCCCGGGGCGAGCGCCACACGCTTCGAGCGGCTAGAACGAGCTGCTGCCCCCGCCACCGCCCGAGCTGGAGCCACCGCCGAACCCGCCGGACCCGGAGCTGGACGGCGGCGACGAGCCCACGCTGCCGAGCGCGCTGAACATGCCGCCGATGTCGGGGCTGCCCGACCCGGAGAACAGCCCCGCCATGCCAGCCGTCGCGCTGGTGGGGCTCGA
Organism: Candidatus Limnocylindria bacterium; assembly: GCA_036258735.1. Taxonomy (GTDB): domain Bacteria; phylum Chloroflexota; class Limnocylindria; order QHBO01; family QHBO01; genus JAPSGM01. Next base: position 1,218 of record DATADC010000075.1, on the reverse strand, counting down.
GATGGCCGAGCCGGACGATGGAGAGCCTCCAAGCCAGCTGGGGTAGTAGGCCGCGTTGGCCCCCTGTGCCGGCTGTGGGTCGCCCAGGCCGCGTTCGAGCACACCGGCGACCTCGCGATGGAGGCCGAGCGCGATGCCCCACGCCACCGCCTTGTCAGGCGTGTCCGCGAGCCTCCGGACCTCCGGTTGGGCGACGACCTCCCCGATGTTGCGCGCCTGCTGCAGCGTCTTCTGCAGCGTGCGCCGGTACGCCTTGAGCATGGCGTCCACGTAGGCGCCCTGTGGCGTGCGCTTCGACATGGCGCTGCCCAGCGCCACGGTGCCGACGCCACCGACGGCGATCGCGGCGCCGAGCAGCGTCAGCCCGCTCATCGGCAACGTGTAACCCAGCCACACCAGGGCGCCTCCGGCCAGCAGCTCGGCGATGCCAACCGCCACCCAGCGCGTGATCACCGCGGTCGGGCGCTGGGTCAGCCACCCCAGCCGGACGGCCTCGCCTTCGAGGCGTTGCTTGACCGGCGCCAGCGTCTCGTTGAGCCGCCACAGACGTTCGCGCGACAGCTGGCCGGCGATCGCGCCGCGCTGGATGGCGAGGTACGCCTCCCGCTGCGGCGCAGGCAGCTGCTTGCTGTGCGCCTGCTGTGGCGGAGTCACCACCACGGCGGGATCGGTGAGCGGGTCCGGGTCGTCGTCGCTCTTGACCTTGCCGACGCGGTCGAGGTTGCGAAAGGCGATCAACCCCTGGCTGGCAAGGTCCACCAGCGTGGTGTTGATGCTGTGCTGTGTGGCCCGCCCGGCGCGCAGCACGGTGGCTAGCGGCGGCGTCATGCCGGCCGGCGGTCCGGCCATCAGCACCGACGGCGAGTCCACCAGCTCGGGATCGTCGCCGTACCGGCGCCACGCGACGTAGACGAGGCCGAGCGTTGCGAACAGGGCAAACACGGCGCCGGGGATGCCCACGACGGCATTGATGACGCGGTACGTCTCGAGGCTTGCGGTGGCCTGCGGCGTGACGGCCGCATCGATCGCCGACATCGCGGCTAGCAGCCCGCCGTCCACGGCCCCCTGGCCAATGGAGGGGATGATGACCTCGTCGCGCAGCTGCGCCTGCTCCTCGTCGTTGAGGTACGCGGCCCGGAACCCGCTGCCCGCGTAGGTGCTCAGCACCCCGTGCTCGAATCGGGAGTCCTCGAAGCTGAGCAGGATCACGAAGCCGTC
>DATADC010000074.1:0-6852 GCA_036258735.1 Candidatus Limnocylindria bacterium | reverse complement strand
TCGAATGTCCGCGAAGAGCATGGAGCCCTCCACCTCTGCGCCGCCATGGTGCTTGATCAGCACCTTCTCGCACGAGTCGCACATGTTCGGGTTGTTCAACGACTGACGCTTGCCGATGACGGCCATCAGCGGACGGCCGATGCCGCTGAACGGCGCCGCGCACAGCTGGCAGCGGGGCGAGCTGGGGAGCCGAGCCAGGACGTGACGGCCTGTCTTCAGCAGCGTGTCGGGATGCGTCAGGAACGCACGCCAGTACTCGTCGTCCCGACGTTCCGATTGCTGTGGCATGCCGCCCATTGTCGGACGCCGGGCAAGCGCTCGCCAGCCCCTTGCGCTATGCGTTGCCGGCAGCCGCCTTGAGCTTGCGCCAGCCGCCTGCCCGATTGTTCGCGATGATCTGCTCGAACATGCGGCGCAACGCCGGCGCGTTGATCGGTTCGCCCTCGTGGATGGCAACCGTTCGAGCGCTGGTGTTGTTATGCCCGCCGGTGATGATGCCCTCCGGGTCCGGCACGATGGCGCCGTCATACAGGAACACGTTGACGTGGTCCTTGGCGGCCAGCAGCGCGCAAATGTTGCCGTCCAGGACGAAGTACGGCTGCCGAGTCCGCTTGATCGTCTCCTCGACCTCGCGATCTGCCGCGTGGACCAGCTCGCGTACCTCCCGGCACACGCGCCGTTGCCACTTCGGCAGGGCCTCGATGTACTCGTCGACCCGTGGATCACGCTTGCCCATCGGAGAGTCCTCCATTCGATGGTGTCGCCGTCTGGTATGTAGACCGATCGGCGCCCGGCGCTTCATCGGTCTCAAGCATCGCGACACATGAGCTGTCGCGGCCCCGGCGCACGCTCACGCCATGAAAAACGGCGTCTCGGTCGAGTTCGAGCTCCGCGCCACGGCCTTCGGGCAGGCCTTTCGCGTGCGCCTCGATGTGCGCCAGGACCGATGCGCTGCATCGGTGACCTGCGGCTCCACCGCCACGAACGGCCTCGGCGCGACTGCCCGGGAGGCGCTGCTCGCCGCCCTCACGCCGTTCGGCCCGCGCACCGCCACCGCCTTGATGGCTTCGCCGGACATGTTCGCGGCCAGCGCGGAGATGCTGGCTGCGCGAGCGGCGGTATGACGCCCACGAACGACTGGCCGCCGTGTCCGGCCTGCGGATCGCGCGACGTGGTCGAGATCGTCTACGGGCTGCCCGGGCATGAGCTATGGGAAGCCGAGCAGCGGGGCGACGTCATGCTGGGCGGCTGCATCGTCGGCCCCGAATCGCCGGAGTTCGCATGCCGTGATTGCGAGTCGCCGTTGCCATGGGTAGCTCCGGCCGCGCCGGGCTGATCGCGGCGTGCTACATGATCGGGCTCCAGCCTGGAGCTGACGCTACGCCGCTCCCCACCAGGGGCGGATTTGCGCCAGGTGCTCGGCATGGTGGCCCTGGCACTGGTCTGAGATGACCTGCTCGAGGGGCTTGCCCTTGATCACGGGCAGGCGGCTCGGGTCCTCGAAGGCCTCCTCCGGACAGGCTTGGACCGCCTCGACCAGCCGCTGGTGCGCCCAGCGGTATTCGGAGAGCGTTTCCTCCACCGGCCGCGTGCGCCAGTAGGCGACCACCCAGGCGTTCGTGGTGTCGTCGTTGGCCTCGTCCTCGGGCGTGGGTGACTCGTCACGGCCGTACAGCTCACGCGGCGTTGGCTTCCGCTCGGTCAGGTCGCCGAGGATCGCCTCGGCCGTGTAGCGCTCGTACCCGGCGATGTGCGCCAGCAGGTCGCGGACCGACCAGTCCTCGGTCACCCCCGGCTCGGTCAGGCGCTCCGGCGGGATGGTGGCCAGCATGGCCTCGGTCTCCCGCCAGGCGGCCTGCATGTCCGCCAGGCATCGGTCCTTGATGGAGCTCATGGATCGATCGTAGCCGTCAGTGGGCCGCCGCCAGTCGGTTGGCCTGCGCCTCCAGCGCCTGGGTCACGCGACCGACGATGGGCATGTACTTCGGCACGCACTGGTCGCGGCACCGGGTCGCCAGCTCCGCGATCTCGCGCAGCCGCTCCTCCATGATCGTCCAGGCCGCTTCGCGGTGCGGTAGCAGGTAATCGACGTCGTAGAAGAGCTCCAGCGCCGGACCCGTCGTCACTCCGGGACGTTCCACTCCCACTGGCAGGCGGGTGATCAGCCCGCCCAGCGGCTTCACTGCGCCGTACATGAGGCCCACCGCCACGTCGGCCAGGGTGGAGAGCTGCGCGGGTGATTCATCGGTGTTCGTGAAATAGCGCGCCAGCAGCTGCAGGATGACCTCGTAGACCGCGTTCAGCAGGTCGGTGACGCGGGCGGTGAACGGTTCGGTGATGAGCACGACCTCCGCGCCGCTGGCCGGCGGACGGACGTGCGCCAGCAGGACCGGTCGCGCCGGCTCGAAGGTGGGGTCCGCCTGGCGTAGCTCCAGGTAGTCGTCCAGCATCCGGATCAGCCGCCCGAAGTGGGCGTCGTGCCAGTCCCCGCGGGCGCCCTCTCCCTGCTCGACGATGGTCTCGATCGCCGCGCTCGCCGATGCCATGTCACGCACCGGCACCAGCTCGTCCCATCGAAAGTCCGCCGGCGTCGCCTGCGCCCGCTCGGGACCGATGAACAGGCCAGGCTCTCCCATCCGCCCGGCCAGCTCCGCCAGCGCGTCCTCGATGGACCGGTACAGGTGCCCGATGGTGTCGAAGTCCTGCATGCGCGGCCCGATCTCGTCCTCCTCGGGATCCGGCAGCTCCGCGGCCTTGGCGAGGGCGGCGAAGCCCTCGACGTCATCCATCTGCATGCCCTCGGGCCGTTCCAGGAAGGCGAAGTGGCGGAGCGCCTCCTCCCCGAACGGCATCAAGGCGATCTGCACGCCGGCCGGGTAGGCGCGAGGCGGCAGGGGCAGGTTCGGGCGGGCCAGCCTCGGCGCGGCGCCGACGGCGGCGAGGAGGTTCTGCACCAGCGCCAGGTGCAGCATCTCTTGCTCGGCCAGCTCCAGCAGGTCGCGCCGCCAGCGCTTCACGGTGGCGACGTGCTCCTCCGCGAGCCCCTCGGCCTCCGACTCCTTGAGCGAGAAGGCGGCGTACAGGTATTGGCACATCACCAGGTGCTCCAGCTCGGCCGCCTTGCCGAGGGTGTAGATCAGCGCCTCGCGGTGCGCGATGACCATGCGGCCCTCGGGATGCTCCGCCGCCTCGCCCCGGACGGTGAGGACGTGCGCCAGGCGACCGCCCGGGGTGATCGGCTGGTCCGTCGGCTGCTGGGTGGGTTGTTGGGTTGGCTGTTTGGCCGCCATGCGCTGAGTCTAGGTCGCCGCTGTCACGGGTGTTTGTGGGCCACAGGGCCTGCGGTCCACAGGTCCACGGGTCCACGGGTCCACGGTCGGGCATGACACGCCCGCAGGGCACTGGGCCGCCCGCGGCTTGGCACGCCTCATGCGCAACGCAGCACGGCATGAGCTCCCTCGTCTGGACGGCCTTCCGCGGCGCCGTGGCGGGTACCGCCGCGACCTGGGTTATGGACCGCGTCACGACCCGGGTGCTGGAGGCGCAGAGCCCGGAGGACACGGCGCGCGAGCAGGCGGCGTGGCCGAACGGCAAGCCATCTGTGGAGAACCTGTTCGACAAGGCCGCCGCGCGCCTGAAGATCAGGCTGCGGCCAGACGCGCGCGAGACCGCCATAGACCTCACCCACTACGCGCTCGGCGCCATCCCGGGCATGGGCTACGCGCTCCTGCGCCGCCGCGTCCCGCTGCTCGGCGCCGGCCACGGGCTGGTGTACGGCCTGCTGCTTTTCGTCATAAACGACGAGTTCATGAACACCGCCCTGGGTCTCGCCGGACCGCCGGAGGCCTACCCGGCGTCGTCGCACGTGCGCGGGCTCATCGGGCATGTGGCCCTGGGCGTGGCGACGGACATCGGCCTGACGGGCGCCTAGCGCGCCTACAATGCGGGGCCGATGGAGCCCCGAGCCGACGACGACGCCGACGTCCGCACCGCAGTGGTAGCCCTGCGCGAGGTCGCGCGCCGAGGCGCGGCCGCCGCCCAGTTCCAGGTTCGCAGCGAGGAGCGGCTGCTCCAGCTGATCGTGGACGCCACGGTCAGTCTGTTCAGCGCCGAGGCCGCGTCCATCGCCCTGTTCGAGCGCGACCCGGATCGGCTCGAGTTCCACGTGGCCGGCGGGCCGCAGAGCGCGGGGGTGGTCGGCATGTCGGTGGAGCCGACGCACGGGATCGTCGGGTACGTGTTTTCGACCGGCGAGTCCCTGGCGCTGGCCGACATCCGGGCCGACCCGCGCTTCGACCGCACCACGGCGGAGCGCATCGGCTACATCCCCCGTTCGGTGGCGGCCGTTCCGCTGGTATCGGAGGACCAGGTCGTGGGCGTGCTGGAGGCCTTCGACAAGCGGTCGGAGGAGACCTTCAACGTGCGGGACATGGAGCTGCTGGCCGCCTTCGCGGCGCAGGCCGGCGCCGCCATCTCCGGAACGCGCGTGCAGCACGACCTTCCCGCACTGATGGCGACCACGTTGAGCCAGCTGGGCCCGGACCTGACCGATGAACAGGTTCGCGCGCTTGTCAGCCGCGCCACCAGCGAACTGGACACCGATGAGGACCAGCCCTTCTGGGCCTTGGTCGACCGCGTCAGCCGATTGCGTGACCTAGGCGAGGGCGAGCTGGAGCTGGTGAACGACATCCTCGAGGCCGTGGCCGCGCACCAGGAGCACCAGGCGCATCGCGGCCGAGCGGGCCGGTACTGAGGCGACGTGCCAGCGCCCGAGGAGCTGCCGGCCTGGTCGGAGCCCTTCACCGCCGATACGCGAGAGCACCTCCGCCGCCTGCCGGCCTTCGGCGTCATCGACCGGGAGTGGGCGTGGGGCGGCTCGACGGGTGCGGGCGTCCGGGTTGCGATCATTGACTCCGGCGTGGAGGCCGATCACCCGGACATCCGCGGCCGCCTGGTGGAAAGCGTGGCCGTCGAGCTCGGGCGCGATGCGCCGCGGGTGGTCCCCAGCGACGGTCGCGACCTGTTCGGACACGGGACGGCGTGCGCCGGGATCATCGTGGGCATGGCGCCGGAGGTGGAAATCGTTTCGGTCCGGGTGCTGGGTCAGGACCTCAAGGGCAAGGGCGCTGCCTTCATGGCAGGGCTCGAGCACGTGATCGAGCAGCGCCTGCAGGTCGCGAACCTCAGCCTCTCCAGCAAGAGCGAGGCGCTGCTGCCGGCCTTCCACGACATCGCCGACGAGGCGTACTTCAATCGGGTGGTGCTGGTCAGCGCCGTCAACAACGTCAGCGGGCCGAGCTATCCCTCGCTGTTCAGCTCAGTGATCAGCGTGGCCGCGCACAGTGAGCCCGACCCGTGGCGCTTCTACTACAACCCGAACCCACCGGTCGAGTTCGGTGCGTGGGGCTTCGACGTTCCGGTGGCATGGAGTGGCGGCGGCCGCACGCTCGGCACCGGCAACTCGTTCGCGGCCCCGCACATCGCCGCGCTGGTGGCGCTCATCCTGGCCAAGCACCCCGGCCTGGCACCCTTCGAGGTCAAGGCGGTGCTCGCAGCCGTGGCGGATAACGAGCGGATCTAGTCGCGGGCAGGCAGGTACCAGACGTGCACTCGGCGCGGCGTGGCGAGCCAGGCGCGTGCAAGAGCCTGGACGTCGTCAGGGCCAACGGCCTCGTCCCGAGCGCGCTCCGCGTTGAAGCGGGCCGCATCACCGAGCAGTGACGCGTACATCCCTATGCGGTCGGCCCGATCCGCAGCACGCTCCATAGCCGCCGCGCGCCGGGTCGCTCGCTGCGTCCGCACCCGCTCCAACTCTTCATCCGCGACAGGCTCGCCGGCCAAGCGGTCCAGCTCGGCGTTCAGCGCGGCCTCGATGGCGTCCGGTTCCACAGCGGAGCGGCCGCTGACCTCGATCATCAGCACAGACGCGCCGCGCACGAGCTGGAAGACCCACGCGTCCACGGACTGCGCCACACGTAGCTCGCGAACGAGGCGAGCCTGCAGGCGTGACGCCCGCCCGGTCGCGAGCAGGTCGGTGAGGAGGTCGGCGGCGTCGAAGCCGTCGTGGCCGAAGCGCGGGACAAGGCAGCTCACGTAGACGCGTGGAAGCGGCACGCGCTCGGCAATCTCACGCCGCGCGCCGCCATCCGCGAGCGACGAGCCGGGCTCCGGCGAGGCGGGGAGCTCGCGTGGCTGGATGGCCTCGAAATGCCGGGCAACCGCTTCGAGCGCGGCGTCCACCTCCATGTCCCCGGCGACCACCAGCGTCGCATTGTTGGGGACGTAGTAAGTGGCGAAGAACTCGCGCGCGTCGTCCAGCGTCCCGCGCGACAGCTCCTCCAGCGAGCCCCAGGACGAATGGTGGTACGGGTGCTGCGATGGGAAGAGCAGCGCGAAGCTCTCCTCCTCCCAGGTGCCGTACGGGACGTTGTCGACCTTCTTGCGGCGCTCGCTCTTGACGACCTCGCGCTGGTTGTCGAGCGTCTCCTGGGTCAGCGCCTCACCGAGCGTCGCCATGCGGTCGGCCTCGAGCCAGAGCGCGAGCTCCAACTGGTGGCTCGGAACGGTATCGGAGTACACAGTGGCGTCGAGGCCGGTGTAGGCGTTGGCACGGCCTCCGACGGCCTGGATAGCCTGAAAGTGCTCGGCCTTGCGGACATGGGCGGAGCCCTGGAACATCAAGTGCTCGAAGAGGTGCGCAAAGCCGCTGCGGCCGGCGGGCTCGTGGGCGCTGCCGACCGCGTACCACAGGCTGATTGCCGCCACCGGCACCCGATGGTCGGCCGCCACTACGACCTTCAGCCCGTTCGAAAGCCCGTGAGTGGCGATTTCCTGACCGCTCACCCTCGGACC
>DATADC010000073.1:0-83216 GCA_036258735.1 Candidatus Limnocylindria bacterium | reverse complement strand
CCCGCGGCGCAGGAGAGAGCCGACCACGAGGCACGCCGTGCCGGTCGCGAACGCGGGGCCGATCGACCCGTCCTCGAGTGACCCGCCGTCCTGCGCCAGGATGCCGAGCGCCGTTCCGGCCAGGATCGCCGGCAGGAACAGCCGGGCCGGGCTCATCACGCGCCCCGACCTAGAGGGTCACCAGCGTTCGGATGTCCTCCAGCTGGCCGCTGTGCATGACGTCGCGCTCGACCAGCTCCTCCAGCGTGGTGAACGGCTGCTCCGCGCGCGCGGCAATGATCTTCTGGGCGGTGACCGGACCGATCCCCGGCAGCTCCTCCAGCTCTTCCGGAGTGGCCGTGTTCAGGTTCACGAGCCCGGTGCCGCCGGTCCCGCCGACCGTCCCCACGCCTGCGGATGGAAGGGCGGCGGTCATGCCCCGCACCGGCACGAAGACCTGCGCGCCGTCGGTCAGGGCCGCTGCCAGATTGATGGTCGTGGCCGCCGCGAAGAGGTCCGTCTGTCGGGTGTAGCCGCCCGCCGCCGCGACCGCGTCCGCGACTCGCGCCCCAGCCGGCAGGCGCACGAGCCCGGGCCGGGCCACCCCGCCCTGGACGTCCACCAGCAGCTGGCTCGGAGCCAACGGCGCGGCCGACGCGGAGGCGCTCGCGACGAAGCCTCCCAGCGTCGCTCCGGTCGACGGCGCCGCGCGCGAAGCAGCCGACCCAAGGTCGGGCGACAGGGCCATCCAGCCAGCGGCGCCGAGGGCGATGGCGGCCAGGGCCGCGCCGCCGACGGCGACGACGTCACGGGGAGCAAGGGGCATCGGTCCACCTCCGGCGACGAGGGAGGCGACCTGCGCTCGACCACCTGTCCGGAACCCGGCGCCCGGGCACTCGACGCCGGGTTCCGGAAGCAGGGTGCGCAGCGTAGCGGACGGCCGCTTACCCGGCGCTTACTGGCGGCTTTGCTTCGCTCCGCAGCCGGGACTCGAGCGCCTGCTACTCGCCGGGCGTGACCACGTTTACGAGGCGACCGGGGATCTGCACCACGCGCTGCGGCGATCGTCCACCCAGGTAGCGCTGGACGTTCTCGGACGCGAGCGCCATCTGCTCGATCTCGTCGGCCGGCGTGTCGCGCGTCACGACCAGCCGATCGCGCAGCTTGCCGTCGACCTGGACGGGGAGCTCGATCGTCTCGGCCACCGCCAGGGCCGGGTCGGCCACCGGCCACGGCTGGGCGTGGATGCTGTACGGGTGGCCGCGCCGCTGCCAAAGCTCCTCGGCGATGTGCGGCGCCGCGGGCGCCAGCAGCAGCAGCAGCGTGTCGACCGCTTCCGCATAGGCTTCGGTCCCGGCCAGGCCGGACTCGCGCGCGCGAACGATGGCGTTGGTCAGCTCCATCATGCGGCTGATGGCCGTGTTGAAGCGGAAGTCCCCGTAGTCGCTGCTGACCTCGGCGATCGTGGCGTGAGTCGCGCGGCGCAGCGCGCGCGCCAGCTCCTCGGCCGTGCCGAGCAGCTGGTCGGCGGACGGACCGCCCTTGCCGGGCGGCTCGCTGGCGACGCCCCAGACCCGGCCAAGGAAGCGGTGGATGCCTTCGATCCCCGACGCGCTCCACGGCCCGCCCTGGTCCCAGGGACCGATGAACATCAGGAACAGCCGCACCGTATCCGATCCGTAACGTTCGACCAGCTCGTCCGGGTTCGCGACGTTGCCGCGCGACTTGCTCATGCGGTGGTGGTCGGCGCCCAGGATCTGGCCCTGGTTGCGGAGCGCCAGGAACGGCTCGTCGAAGGCCAGGTGGCCGAGGTCGCGCAGCGCCTTGACCATGAACCGGGCGTACATCAGGTGCAGCACGGCATGCTCGGCGCCACCGGTATAGAGGTCAACCGGCAGCCAGGCCCGGATGGCCTCCGGGTCCCACGGACGCTCGGCGTCGTGCGGTGAGCAGTAGCGCAGGAAGTACCAGGCCGAGTCCACGAAGGTGTCCATCGTGTCCGTCTCGCGCCGCGCCTCCGCGCCGCATGCCGGGCAGGAGGCCCGCAGGAATGCGGCGTGCGACTGGAGCGGCGAGATGCCGGTGGGCGCGAAATCGACGTCGGGCGGCAGCCGCACCGGCAGCTGGTCCTCGGGCACCGGCTGCGCGCCGTGCTGGTCGCAGTACACGATCGGGATCGGCGCGCCCCAGTAGCGCTGCCGGCTCACCAGCCAGTCGCGCAGCTTGTAGCTGACCGCCGGCCCACCCAGCCCCAGGTCGGCCAGCTGCTGAGTGATCGCCCCGATCGCCTCGGCCGCGGGCATGCCGCTGAACTCGCCAGAGTCGACCAGCACCTCGTCGTGGGTGTGCGCCACGAAGGCCTGGCCCTGTGGCGCCTCGCCGCCGCGCGGCAGCACCACGTAGCGGACCGGCCGGTCGTGCTTCACCGCGAACTCGTAGTCGCGCTCGTCGTGGGCCGGCACGGCCATGATCGCGCCGGTGCCGTAGCCGGGCAGCACGTAGTCCGCGATCCAGATCGGGATCCGCTCGGTGGACATCGGGTTGACGGCGTACGAGCCGATGAAGACGCCGGTCTTCTCGCGCTCGGCGTTCATGCGCTCGATCTCTGTCTCGCGCCGCGCGCTGGCCACATAGGCCTCCACATCGGCCCTGCGGCCTCCGGTGGTCAGGGCCGATACGGCCGGGTGCTCGGGCGCCAGCACCAAGAAGGTGGCCCCGAAGACGGTGTCCGGGCGCGTGGTGAAGACGCGGATCGGCTCCACCTCCTCGGCCTCGGTCGGGAAGTGGATCTCCGCTCCCTCGCTGCGACCGATCCAGTTGGTCTGCATCAGCCGAATGGGCTCCGGCCAGTCGATGCCCTCGAAGCGCAGCAGCTCGTCCGCGTAGTTGGTGATGCGGAAGAACCACTGCTCCAGGTCCCGCTTGACGACGGGCGTCCCGCAGCGCCAGCAATGGCGATCGGCGCCCTCCACCTGCTCTCGCGCGAGCACCACCTGGTCCCTGGGGCACCAGTCCACCGGAGCCATGGCCCGATACGCCAGACCGGCGTTGAACAGCTGCAGGAACAGCCATTGCGTCCAGCGGTAGTACTCCGGGTCGGAGGTCACGACCTCGCGCGTCCAATCGAACATGCAGCCCATCGTCCGGAACTGGGCGCGCATGCGCTCCACGTTGGCCGCCGTCCACTCGGCCGGGTGCACGCCACGGTCGATGGCGGCGTTCTCGGCCGGCAGCCCGAACGAGTCGAAGCCCATCGGGAACATGACGTTCAGCCCCTGCATGCGCCGCATGCGCGCCACGATGTCCGGCCCGGTGGCCGCGTACCAGTGTCCGATGTGCAGGTCGCCCGACGGGTAGGGGTACATGGTCAGCAGGTAGTGCTTGTCGCGCGGGTCCCCGTCGTCGGCCCGATACAGGCCGTCCGCCTCCCAGCGGTCTCGCCAGCGCTGCTCGTACGAGGCGGGGTCGAACCGCCCGGCCCGCTCGGTACCGGCTCGCGTGTCGGTGGTCATGAGCCTCTCCTCCGTGCGATCCACAGGTCGATGCGATAGGGGACGGGGAACGGGCGGCCGTGGTCGAGCCGGTGGCGGGCCAGCAGCGCGCCGAGCTCCACTCGGAACCGCTCCTGCTGCTCCGGCGTGAACGCCGCCCGCACGTACGAGGCCGTAAAGGCCATGCCGATGAAGTGCTCGGCGGTCATCGGAACCTCGTGGCGCAAGTGGATGAGCTCGGGCGGCTCGAAGGCTGCCGCGTGCCTGTCGAAGGCGCGGGCCGTCTCGTGCCGGCCGACGGCCTCGTAGCGTCCGGTGTCGGTGCTGGCGGCCGCGTTGCGCGCCAGCAGCACGTCGTAGTCGGCCAGGAACGGCGAGGCCTCGGCGTCGCGCACGTTCCAGAACAGCGCCACGCCGCCGCCCGGCTTCAGGATGCGGGCCATCTCCGGCAGTGCCCGGTCGGCCTCGAACCAGTGGAAGGCCTGGGCAGCCGTCACCAGGTCGGCGGTCTGCGGATCAAGGCCGGTCTCTTCGGCGCTGGCCTGGACGGTGGCGATCAGCACTCCGGCGTTGCTCGCCGCCCCGCGCAGGATGTCCAGCAGCGGACGGCCCGGCTCCACCGCGGTCACCCGCCACCCCAGCTCGGCCATGGCCAGGCTGGCCCGGCCAGTGCCGGCGCCCAGGTCCACGACCAGCGGCCGATCGGGCAGGTCCAGGCGCTGCGCGATCGTCTGGAACAGCTCTTCGGGGTAGCCCGGACGGAAGCGGTCGTATTCGCCGGCCCACCCGTCGAAGGACCGCGCGCGGCGCGGATCCACGGCGCTCATGACCGCGCCTCCGATGCGAACCAGGCCATCAGCAGCTCGTCGCGCAGCTCGCCGTCGACGCGGTACTGGCTGCGTCGCAACCCCTCGCGCACGAAGCCGCAGCGCTCGTAGACCGCGATGGCGCGCTCGTTGTCCGCGAAGACCGACAGTGCCAGCTTGGCCAGGTCGCGCTCCGAGCACCACTCCTGCGCTGCACGCACCATGGCGCTGCCAACGCCCACGTCCCGCCACGCCGCATCGACCACGATCGAGAGCGTGCCCACGTGACTGCTGACGGCGTTGCGCTCGAGCGTCACCAGCACGTTGCCGATCACCTCGCCGTCGGCCTCGGCGACCAGGGCCTGGCCACCGCCGGTCCGGATCATCTCCCCGATGAAGTAGGCCTCCGACGGCTCACTCGTCGCGCTGGCGGGGGTCAGCAGCCAGCGACCCTCGGCGCGAACCGCGGCGAACAGCCGGGCCAGCCCCCGTGCATCGGTGGGCCGCGCCGGGCGCAGCCGCCAGTGCCGACCATCGGTCGTGGTGCGGGCGTCGACGGTGTTCGCTTGACTGGTCTTCATCGGTTCAGCCTTCGGCAGGTACGACGAGGCCCCCGTTCGTCAGGACGAAGGGGGCTCCATTCGCGGTACCACCATGACTTGACCGATGTGGTGGTGGAGCTGGGGGGACTCGAACCCCCGACCCCCTGCATGCCATGCAGGTGCTCTCCCAGCTGAGCTACAACCCCACGGTCGGTCCACTCATCGGCGCCGTTATCGTGGCGCCACGCCGACCCGGCTCCTCACCGGGCTGCTCGGCGGGCGAGTTCCGCGTCCTGGTCGTCGCCGGCTTTCACCCTCTCCGGCTCGCTTGTGGACGATGGGCAGCGCGTACTGCTCCCGCGTCATCGCGTCCCAGGGAGTATAGCAAGCCCGGGCTCCATTTCGGGACGGCTGGGTCAGCGCTAGGGGACGAGCCGCTCGGCCTCGAAGTGGGCCCGCACGCGCTCGAGGCTGTCGGCCACGTCCTGCTGCGCGGCCCCGGCGACGATGCCCTCCAGCGGCGCCATGAACAGGCTCTTTGCCCTGATCTCCATGCTGAAGCCGAGCTGCGTGCCGGCGCCGGCCGGCTCGAGCTCCAGGCTGGCCCGCACGCCGATGCCGCTGGCCTCGCTTTCCAGCGCCAGCCACCGATGGGGCTCATAGCCGGTGGCCGTCACGTCGACCTCGATGCGCTGGCCCATGAGCTCGCGCACGACGTGCGCCTGCGAGCCGGCGCCGAGCGGGCCGGGCGTGGTGACCTCGGCCGAGACGATGCCGCTCTGCCAGCGGGGAAGCTGCTCGAGGTCGGACAGGAAGGCGAAGACGCGGTCGGGAGGAGCGGGCACGATGGCCGTCGCGGTAACCCGTCGCATGGGTCAACCCTAGCCCATCCGGCCAGCGGCGCCCGATGGCGGTATGCTGGAAACGCGGCGCACTTCTGCCCATCGCCGCCGGAGCGAGCGCCGAGCGATTCCCGAGCGTACCTGAGGAACACCCGAGTGCTACGACGTATCGTGCCTGCCGTTGCGGCGGTGGCCCTGACGCTGGCCGCCTGCAGCAGCGGCCCTCCACCCATTGCGGACCCGAAGGAGATCGTGCTCCAGGGCCTGCAGGCCACCAGCGAGCTGGGCAGCGCCCACGTGCTGCTGGTAGTGGACGGAACGGTGAGCATCCCGGACATGGGGGGCGAGATGTCGCTATCGGGCACGCGGCTCGAGGGCGGCTTCGATCTCGAGAACCGCCAGGGGCGCCTGGAGTTCACCATCCCGCCGATCATGGGTTTGACCGGAGAGGTCATCCAGATCGGCGGCGACACGTATACGCGCACGTCGCTGACCGGCGAGCTGTGGAGCAAGTCCACCGTCTCGGAGGACGTCGCAGCACGTGCCATGGACCCCGCCGCGCAGCTGGACGAGGTGCGGGCGTTCCTGGAGCGCGAGGGGGTCGAGCTCGAGAAGCTGGACGACACCGACTGCGGCGACCGGACCTGCTACGCCGTTCGCCTCACCGTGCCGGCGGGCGAATTGACCGGCGCAGCCGGTGGAGCGGGCCTGAACGTTGACCAGATCGCCGGCGAGACGCTGGTGGTCGACGTCTTCTTCGACCGCGAGGAGCTGTGGTTCGCCGGCGCCGAGACGACCCTCAGCGCAGAGTCGCTGGGCGAGGTCACGCTCACGCTCACGCTGTCCGAGTTCAACGAGCCGGTCCAGGTGGAGGCGCCGCCCGCGGACGAGGTAACCGAGGAAGCGCCCAGGCTGCCGTTCTGACCCCTCGTGCGTGACGATCCAGGGGTCCCGTTCCGGCCCCGCAGCCGGTAGGATGCCGGCACTGAACACGACTTGGAGGAAGGGTATGCGCAGAATCATTGCTCCGGCTGCCGGCATCGCGGTTGCCGCCCTCGTGCTCGCCGCATGCGGCGACATCGCGCAGTCGCAGCCCGCTTCGGGGGCACCGGCCGCCGGGAACAGGCTCGACCTGGTGCGCGACCGCGGCGAGCTGATCTGCGGCGTGAATGGCGCGCTACCCGGGTTCAGCTTCCTTGACCAGGAGACCAACGAGATGTCCGGCTTCGACGCCGACTTCTGCCGCGCCGTGGCGGCCGCCGTCCTCGGCGATCCCGAGGCGGTCGAGTTCCGTCAGCTGAGCACGGACGCGCGCGGCCCCGCGCTGCAGACCGGCGAGATCGACGTCCTGATCCGGAACACCACCTGGACCGTGGCGCGTGACGCGACCTGGGGCCTGTTCGCCCCCACCACGTTCTACGACGGCCAGGGCATCATGGTCCGCGAGGCGGACGGCATCACGGCCCTCGAGGACCTCGACGGGGCCACGATCTGCGTCCAGACCGGCACGACCACCGAGCTCAACCTTGCCGACGTCTTCGAGGCGCGCGGCATCACGTTCACGCCGTCCACCTTCGCCGAGCTGGAGCAGACGTATTCGGCCTACGACGAGGAGTCCTGCGATGCCGTCACCAGCGACAAGTCGCAGCTGGCGGCCACGCGCACGACACTGGCCAACCCCGATGACCACGTCATCCTGGACGAGACCATCTCCAAGGAGCCGCTGGGCCCGGTCGTCCCGCATGGCGACGAGCAGTGGTTCAACATCGTGAGGTGGGTGGTCTTCGCAACCATCCAGGCCGAGGAGTCGGGGATCGGACAGGACAACGTGCAGGACATGGTCGGCAGCGAGGATCCCGTGATCGCCCGCCTGCTCGGGGCTGAGGGTGACCTGGGCCTGGGGCTCGAGGCAGACTGGGTGGTCGACGTCATCTCGGCGGTCGGCAACTACGCGGAGATCTACGAGCGGAACCTGGGGCCCGGCACGCCGTTCAACCTGGAGCGCGGCCTGAACAGCCTGTGGACCGATGGCGGCCTGCTCTATTCGCCGCCATATCGCTCGTAATCGACCCTGGCGCGGGGGTGGAACCAGCCCGCTCCCGCGCTGAAGCTCCGTGGTGGCTGATTCGGTGACCCTGATGTGACGGCCGGCGCGACGGTGGGCCGGCGGCAGGCGCGGGTGCCGCCGTGGCGCGACGTGCGCGTGCTGCGCGTGGGCGGGCAGGTGCTGGCGGTGGCGGCCGTCGCCGCGGCCCTCGCCTGGCTGGGGGGCAACCTCACCTCGGCGATGTCGGAGCGCGGCCTGGGCTTCGGGTTCGGTTTCCTCGACGCGCGCGCCGGCTTCGCCATCCCCGATAGCCCCGTTCCCTACGAACCCAATGACACCTACCTGCAGGCCTACCTGGTCGGGCTGCTGAACACGCTGTTCGTGGGCATCCTGGGGATCGTGCTGGCGACCGTGCTGGGGGTGCTGGTGGCGATCGCCCGGCTTTCCGGCAACTGGCTGCTGAACCGGACGACCGGCGCCTACATCGAGGTCATGCGCAACACGCCGCTGCTGGTCCAGCTCTTCTTCCTGTACTTCGCCGTCCTGCTCCAGCTGCCGCCGGTGCGCCAGAGCATCCAGCTGCCAGGCTCGGTGTACCTCAACCAGCGCGGCCTGTTCTTGCCGGCGCCGGAGCCGTCAGGGTCGTTCGCCCCCTGGCTCGGGCTGGTGGCGGCGGCGCTGGCCGTCGCGGTGGCCGGTCGGTTCTGGAGCGCACGTCGCGCCGAGGCCGGGCATGCGTCGCCGAGGTTCGGCCGCATCGGCCTGGCGGTCGCGGTGGCCGTGGCCCTGCTTGGCTGGTTCGTCTTCGGCTCGGCGCCGCTCACGTTCGAGGCCCCCGAGCTGCGACGGTTCAACTTCGTTGGCGGTATGACGATGTCCACCTCATTCACCGCCATCCTGGTCGGGCTGGTGATCTACACCGCGGCCTTCATCGGCGAGGTCGTGCGCGGCGGGATCCAGGCGGTTCGACGCGGACAGGTGGAGGCGGCGCAGGCTCTGGGGCTGTCCGAGGGCGACACGCTGCGCCTGGTGGTCTTCCCGCAGGCGATGCGCATCATCGTTCCGCCGCTCACCAGCCAGTACCTGAACCTGGTCAAGAACTCGAGCCTGGCCATCGCGGTGGGCTATCCCGACCTGTTCAAGGTCGGCGTCACCATGTCTAACCAGACCGGGCAGCCGGTGCCGGTAGTGGTCCTGGTCATGGGGACCTACCTGGCCATCAGCCTACTGACGTCGCTGCTCATGAACGCCTACAACCGTCGCATCCAGGTGCTGGAACGATGACGGTTGAACCCGGCAGCCTGCCACCGCCCACGATCACCCTGACGCCCGCGGAGTGGGCCCGTCGCAACCTGTTCTCCAGCGTGATCAGCTCGGCGGCGACCGGGCTGGTCATCGGCCTGCTGGCCTGGGCGGTCATTACCGTCGGTGGCTGGGCGGTGCGCGAGGCGCGCTGGGACGTGGTCCTCAACAACCAGCGGCTGTTCCTCATCGGGCAGTATCCAGGCAACGAGGCGTGGCGGCTGTGGCTGAACCTGGCCGTGCTGTCCGCCCTGGCAGGCCTCTCCGTCCCTGTCTACGGCGGCACGATCCGCACGCTGACGGTCTCCCTGTCCGCATTGCAGCTCATCCTGGCCGTCCTTCTGGCGCTGTCGCCGCTGCGGGGCCTGATTGCCCTGGGGCTGCTGGCAAACGCCGCGGGAATATGGGGCGCCTACGCGCTCGGTGGCCTCCGGCCGATGCCGCGTCGGTGGCTGACCATCGCCTGGTTGCTCACCATCCCGCTCACCTTCGTGCTGGTGACCGGCATCGGCGTCGGGCAGCTTCCCGACGTGCGCTCCAACGCCTGGGGCGGGTTGCTCCTGACCATGCTCCTGGCGGTGGTTGGCATCGTCCTGTCCTTCCCGCTGGGTGTGCTGCTGGCGCTGGGCCGTCGCAGCTCGCTCCCGGCGGTGCGCCTGCTGAGCACGGTATACATCGAGCTAATCCGGGGCGTGCCCCTGGTCACCATCCTGTTCATGGCCGACATCATGCTGCCGCTGCTGCTCCCCGGAGAGGTCCGGATCGACCGCGTCCTGCGTGCCATGGGCGGCATCACGCTGTTCTCGGCGGCTTACGTGGCCGAGAACGTGCGCGGCGGGCTGCAGGCCATCCCGCTGGGCCAATACGAGGCGGCGCAGGCCATCGGGCTCAATCCGGTGCAGACCAACATCTTCGTCGTCCTGCCGCAGGCTCTGCGCTCGGTAATCCCTGCCAACGTGGGGCTCTTCATCAGCCTGCTCAAGGACACCACCCTGGTCACCATCGTGGGCCTGCTGGAGCTGCTCGGCATCGGGCGGGCCATCCTGGCCCAGCCGCAATCGCTGGGGGCACACCTGGAGGTGTACGTGTTCATCGCGGCCCTGTTCTTCGTGCTGTGCTATGCCATGTCGCAGGCCAGCTACCGGCTGGAGCGCGCGCTGGGGGTCGGCACCAGATGAGCGAGGGACCGATGACCGGCTCCGACACGCCCGAGGTGGTCCCCGAGGCGGCGGCCGAGGGCATCATCGTCGCCCGCGACGTGCACAAGTGGTTCGGCCAGCTGCACGTCCTTCGCGGCATCGACCTGACCGTGAAGCCCGGCGAGGTGGTGGTCATCTTCGGCGCATCGGGGTCCGGGAAGTCGACCTTCATCCGCACCATCAACCGCCTGGAGGACCACCAGCGCGGCGAGATCTTCGTGGACGGCATCGAGCTGACCAACGACATCCGCAACGTCGCGGCGGTGCGCAGCGAGATCGGCATGGTCTTCCAGTCGTTCAACCTGTTCCCGCATCTCACCGCGCTGCAGAACGTCACCCTGGCCCCGATGCGGGTGCGCAAGTGGTCGCGCCAGCGGGCTGAGCAGGCCGCAATGGAGCTGCTGACCCGGGTGGGCATCCCCGAGCAGGCGCACAAGTACCCCGCTCAGCTGTCCGGCGGCCAGCAGCAGCGAGTGGCCATCGCGCGGGCCCTGGCCATGCAGCCCAAGATCATGCTCTTCGACGAGCCGACCTCGGCACTCGACCCGGAGATGATCAACGAGGTGCTGGAGGTCATGCGCGAGCTGGCGGGGACGGGCATCACCATGCTGTGCGTCACCCACGAGATGGGATTCGCGCGGGCCGTGGCAAATAGGATGGTCTTCTTCGACCACGGCAAGATCGTGGAGGAGGGCCCGCCGGCGCAGATCTTCGAGGCGCCCCAGCAGGAGCGGACGAAGCAGTTCCTGTCACAGATCCTGCACTGAGTCTGGTGGAGATGAGGGGACTCGAACCCCTGACCCCTGCGATGCGAACGCAGTGCTCTCCCAGCTGAGCTACATCCCCACGGGACGCCCGAATTTGGCCGGCGGCGAGTATAGCAGGGCGATTGCGCCCTTCCCCAACTAGAACATTTGTTCTAACATGGATCGGACCATGGCCATGGTCCAACCGCTCCCCGATCTCCTTGAGTCGCTGCGTGGGCACGGCGTGCGCCAGGGCCTTGCGCCGCCTGGACCGATGGGTTCGCGGCCCGCGCTTTCCACCGGCCATGAGGCGTTGGACGACGCGCTGGGAACCGGTGGCTGGCCGCGCGGCGCGCTGGCCATGCTCGACGCTCCGGTCGGCGTGGGTGCCACCACGCTGGGGCTGCAATCCCTGGCCGCCGCCCAGGCGACCGGCGGCATGGTTGCCTACCTCGACCCCGCGCGCAGCCTCGATCCCGCCACCGCGGCGCGGCTGGGCGTCAACCTCGAATGGCTGCTGGTCGTTCACCCGGCCGATACCGCCGAGGCGGTGGAGCTCGCCGCCTGGCTGGCCCGCGACGGGCGCATCGACGCCATGGTCCTGGACCTGGCCGCCGTCGCGCCGCCTCGCAACCTGGACCGGCTGGCGCGCGTCCTGGTCCGCTCCGGCGGCGTGACGCTGGTGCTGGCCGGCGCGGGAGGTCGGGAAGCGGCCGGCGTGCGGGTGCGGCTGTGGCGCCGGTCCTGGCTGGCCGCGGGCCCGGACCTGGTGGGGCAGCGGGTCGAGGCCGTGGTCGAGCGCCATCGCTGGGCGCTGGCCGGCGGGCGCGCGGAGCTGGACCTCTTCTTCGCCGAGGGCCGTCGCACCGACGCATGGCTGCGGGCCGCCGCCGCGCCCGTGGAGGAGGCGTCGCGCCCGGCGTTGAGGACCGTCGGGGCGTGACCCGGCTGCTGGCCCTGGTCTGGCCGGAGCTGCGCGCGCCCGAGGCCGACATCTCTCCCTTCGAGCCGATGCTCGATCGCCTGGACGACCTCTCCCCGAGGGTCGAGGCGGTGGACGCCGGCGTGGCCCTGGTCGACATCACCGGCCTCGGGGCGCTGTTCGGCGACGAGCGCAGGATCGCGGCACGCGCCGTGGCGCTCATCCGCGGGGTGGCACCGCTGCACGTGCGCTGCGGAGTGGGGGAGAACCGCTGGCTGGCGGTGCTGGCCGCGCGGCTGGCCCGCCCGGAGCGCGACGACGCCCCGGTCGCCTACCGCGCCCTCGAGCGAGGGGAGCTGGCCGCGCTGCCGCTGGACCTGCTGCCCGCGGACACCGCCACGCGCCAGCGCTTCGCGCTGTTCGGGCTGACCGGCATGGGCCAGCTCGCCGCCCTCCCGCGGTCCGCGGTGGGCGCCCAGTTCGGAGCGGCCGGGGAGCAGCTCCAGGCCCTGGCCCGCGGCCACGACCCGCGGCCGCTCGTCCCGCGGCGTCGTCCCGAGCGCCTCTCCGCGCGCAGGCAGTTTGAGCCGCCGCTGGAGGGCATCGGGAGCACAGCCTTCGCCCTGCGTCATGCCTGCGCCGAGCTGTGCGACGTGCTGCGCGCCCGCCACCTGGCGCCGGGACGCGCACGCCTGGCGCTCGCGCTCGAGGACGCGCCGCCGCTGGAGGTGAGCCTCGCCTTCCCGGCGCCGGCACTCGAACCGGACTGGATTGCGCGCCTGCTCATCGGGCGGTTGGAGGCACTGGCCCGCCACCGCGTCGAGGACGCAGAGGAGCCCCGCGTGGTGGCCCTTCACCTCGCCCTGGACCGGCTGAGCGACCCCGCTAGCCGTCAGCTGCCCGCCTTCGAGGCACAGGCCGCGCGCTGGGAGGAGCTGCGCTGGTCGCTGGAGCGCCTGGCCGCCCGGTTCGGGACGGGCCGCCTGTGGCGCGCCGAGCTCGAGCGCCCGACCGCGTCGCTGCCCGAGCGGAGGACGCGCCTGGTCGACATTGGTCCATCGGCGCCATGAGGCTGCCGTGACGCGCCTGGTTGCCGGCCACCCCCTGATCCAGGTCGAGACCGATGCCGCCGGCACCCCGGTCCGCCTGCGGCTGGACGGCGCCACACACGGCGAGGTGGGCGTCTGCAACCGCTGGCGCGTCGACGACGACTGGTGGCGCACCCCGGTGGCGCGCGCCTACTTCAAGCTGGTGACCCGCGACGGGCTGCTGTGCACCGTCTACCTGGACGAGCTGCGCGGCACCTGGCACCTGGAGCGCATCTACGACTGACGGTGCCTGCGCCTGATACGCTCGGGCGCCGTGACGGTCTCGATCGCCATCCGCCCCGCCACCCCCGCGGACAGCCGCGCCTGCTACGGCGTCTTCCTGGCTGCCATCACAGATCTCACGGCGCGGATGAACATGCCTTGGCGGCCGGACCCGGGCGACCTCTGGACGCGCCTGGGGTCGACGTTCGAATACCTCAGCGGTCACGCCGCGGAGTGGTGGCTGGCCGAGCAGACGGCCCACGGCCGCGTGGTCGGCTATGCCCGCTCCGTGCAGCGCGGCGGCCTGTTCGAGCTGTCCGAGTTCTTCGTCGATCCCCAGGCCCAGTCAGCCGGCGTCGGCCGCCGCCTGCTGGAGCGAGCCTTTCCGGCCAACCGCGGGACGGTGCGCGTGGTTATCGCCACCACCGACGTCCGTGCCCTGCGCCGCTATCACGCCGCCGGAACTTTCGCGCGTTTCCCGATCGCCGCGCTGGAAGGCGCGCCGCGGGCCGATGCACCGCTCGACCCAGGGCTGGTGCCGGTCAAGGCCGGGCTCGCCGACGTCCCCGCTCTTCAGCGAATCGAGGCAGCGGTGCTCGACTTCGATCGCGGCGAAGAGTTCGATTGGCTCCTCACCGAGCGCGAGGCGTACATCTACTACCGTGACGGCGCGGAGGTGGCCTTCGCCTTCGTCGGCCCGCACGGCCTGGGTCCCATCGCCGCGCTGGAGCCCGCCGACATGGTCGGGGTCCTGGCGCACGTCGAGTCGTGGGCCGCGGGGGCGGGTCGCAAGGAGATCGGCTTCGAGGTGCCCATGGTCAACGAGGCGGCCATGACCCACCTGCTGGCCCGTGGCTTCCGGATGGACCCGTTCTTCACCTTCCTGCTCTCCAGCCGACCGTTCGGTCGGTTTGATCGGTTCATCGGTATGTCGCCGCCCTTCGTGCTCTGAGCCGGCAGGGCGAGTGAGGGATGGCACCCCTCGTGCATGACCCCGATTGCCATGAACGATTTCGACCGCCAGCCGGGCGCCATCGACGACCCCGGCATGAAGGGGGGAATCGATCCCGCGCCGCGCACGCTCCCGCCGGGCGACACTGCGGGCGACACAGGGGGCGAGGGACAGCCGCAGGCCGCCGACCTCGACCTGCCTGGGCCGAATGACCCGGTGGCCTGGAACTACGTCCAGGCCGGTACCGACGTGGTCGGTCGCGAGGGCGTCAAGATCGGAAGGGTGGCGGACATGCTCGGCACCGAGTCCGAGGGCATCTTCCACGGCATCGCGCTCGAGCCGGCCACCGGCGGCCCGACACGCGTCATCCCGGCCGACGAGGTCACCAGCCTGACGCCCGCGGAGGTCCACGTGCAGGTCTCCACCGCGGAGGTCGAGGGCCTCGAGGAGTTCCAGCCGCCCGCATAGGGCCGCCTGCCATCATGGCCGGCGTGGACTCGCCGCCTCGCGTCGACCGCCTATGGCCCGATCCGGCTGCCGGCCTGGAGCTTGACGCCGCGTTCGCCGACGTCGCGCCTCCCGCTGCGCCCGGCCGGCCGAGCGTTGCCGTCAACATGGTGACCAGCGTGGACGGTCGGGCCCAGCTGAACGGCACCGCCGACGGCCTCAGCAGCCGGGCCGACCGGCGCCTGATGCGCCTCTACCGCGCGGGATTCGACGCGGTTGGGAGCGGTTCGGGCACGCTGCTGGCCGACGACTTCTATTCGCGCCTGCCAGGCGACCTAGCCGCGCGCCGCACGGCCGCCGGACGCGCGGCGCAGCCGCTGTCCGTGGTCGTGGCCGGAAGCCGGCCTCTCCCGGCCGATCGGCGCTGGTTCGGGTACGCCGATCAGCGCCGCGTGGTGGCCGTCGGCCGCTCGAGCCCGCATGCCGGTGAACGGCCGCTTTCCGGGGTCGAGACGTGGGTCGCGCCCACCGACGTGCCCGAGCCGAGCTGGCTGCTGGAGCGCCTCGCCGCCGCGGGCGTCGGCTCGCTCCTGCTCGAGGGTGGCCCGACGCTGAACGCTGCCTTCCTGGGCGCGGGCCTGCTGGACGAGGTGCTCTGGACCATCGGTTCCCGGGTGGTCGGGGCCGAGGGGCTGCCGATGATCGCTCCGGCGGACCTCCAACCGGTGCCGGCTCGCCTGCTCAGCGTCCACCGCCACGGCGACGAGCTGTTCCTGCGGTATCGGCTGGGGAGCGCTTAGCATCGGCGCCGTGAGCGAACCGGTCGACCTCGGGCGCCTCGGGGCGTGGGGGCACTTGGACTCCCTCGCCATCGGCGAGGCACGCGAGTATGCCCGGCGCGTGGACGAGCTCGGCTTCGGAACGCTGTGGGTGCCCGAGACGGTCGGCCGCGAGCCGCTCACCTTGCTGGGCCTGCTGGCCGGCGAGACGCATTCGGTCCGGCTGGGGACCAGCATCGTGTCCATCTGGGGCCACGACGCTCAGACCACGCGCATGGCGGCGCTGACCCTGCATGAGGCGACCGGCGGCCGCTTCGTGCTCGGACTCGGCGTCTCGCACCCACACCTCGCCGAGCGCCTACGCGGACATGCCTTCGAGCGCCCGCTGACTCGCATGCGCGAGTTCCTGGGGGCCTATCGGTCCGCGGTCTACAAGGGGCCGATGGTGGAGGGCTGGGCCGAGCCGCCCGTCATCCTGGCGGCGCTGCGCGAGCGGATGCTGACCCTGGCGGCGACCGAGGCCGATGGCGCCTTCCCGTACCTGGTCGGCGCCGCGCGGCTGGCGTGGATGCGATCGGTCCTGGACGGGGCCGCCGCCGACCGACGGCCGGTGCTGGCCGTCCCCATGCCGGCCGTCCTGGAGACCGACGCCGATGCCGCGCGCGCCTCCGCGCGCGCCTACCTGGCTCCGTACCTGCGCACGCCCGCCTACCAGGCCGGCTGGGAGGCGCAAGGGTTCGCCGCGGCCGACTGGGAGAAGCCGGGATCCGACGCCCTGGTGGACGCCATGGTCGCCTGGGGCGACGCCGACGCGCTGCACGGGCGCATCGCGGAGCTGGTCCAGGCCGGCGCCGACCACGTGGCCGTCATCCCGCTGGCTCCCGACGGCACCACCGAGCACCTCCCCGTCCTGGAGGCGCTGGCCGGCGGCTAGCCCGAATTCCCTTCAGCGCAGCGGAACCGGATCGCGAGCACCGCCGTCCTGCCTGGGCAAACAGCGAGAGGACGAACCACATGCGACGCCTCGCCTCGATCGTCGGCGCCACGGTCATCCTGCTGGTGTCTGCCGCGCCGGCGCTGGCCTGTGGCGGCCTCATCGGCCCGAACGGCGCCGTCAACCTGCTGCGAACCACCACGTTCGCCGGATACCACGACGGCGTGGAGCACTACGTCACCAGCTTCGAGTTCGCCGGCGGCGAGGGCGAATTCGGCAGCATCGTGCCGCTGCCCGGCGTGCCGACCGACGTCGCCCGCGGGGGTGACTGGACGCTGCAACGCCTCCTGCTCGAGACGGCCGCGGCCGAGGACTTCGGCTTCCGGGCGCTGGCGGCTGGAGAGCTCGACGACGAGTCCGCAGAGGTGCTGCTCGAGACCAAGATCGACGCGCTGGAGATCACCATCCTGCGCGGCGGCGGCGACGAGGTCGGCCTGTGGGCAGCCGAGCACGGCTTCCGACTGCCGCCGGACGCGCCCGAGGTGCTCGAGTTCTACGCCGCCCGCTCTCCGATCTTCATGGCGGCTCGGTTCGACGCCGAGGAGGCCCGCCGGCGCGGGCAGCAGGTCGGTGACGGGACGCCGGTGCACCTCACCATCCCGACCGACAACCCGTGGGTACCGCTCCGCATCCTGGGACTTGGCAAATCCGCGGCCGAGACGGTGCAGGCTGACGTCTTCCTGGTGACAGACGAAGAGCCTGCCCTGCTCCCGGATCCGGGCGGGCTGCTCGGCGTGCGCGGCATGACGCTGGCGCACTCGGCAATCGCCAGCGAGCAGCTGCTCGACGACCTCCGCTCCGACAAGGGCATGGAGTGGGTGCCCAGGAGCGGTTGGCTGACCGCCATCAACATCGACGCGGCGGCCCCCGACCTGCGCTTCGACCTGGCCATCGACGCCTCAGGCCACGGTCGACCGTCAGTGGAGGCGGCCGGCCTGGCTCCCTTCATCCCGCCGACGGAGATGCCGTCGGGCTCCAGCCTGTGGGTTCCCCTTGCGGCGCTGGCCGTCGCCCTGCCGCTGGCGTCGGTGGTACTCGTTGTCCTCGCAGCGCGCGGGCGCAAGGGCGGCCGGCCGCTGGCCGGCGCGTGACGCCCGGCGAGGGGCAGCGGAAGGCTCGGCCATGCGAGCCCTGAGGATCACGATCGCCGCGGCGGTCGTCACCGCGGCGGTCGCAGGCCTGCAGCAGCTGGCGTCGGGCACGCCCGACCCGCTGCGGGTCGAGATCACCATTCGTTACTCGGGCTTCGAGCCGTCGGCGCTGAGCGTGCCGCGCGGCGTGCCGGTGACCTTCGTGCTCGTCAACCGCGACCCCATCGGACACGAGTGGCTGATCGGCGACGAGTCGTTCCATGACCGCCATCGGCACGGCACGGAGCCGAAGCACGGGGAGCGGCCCAACGAGGTCACCATCCCGCCGCTCGGAAGGACCGAGACGACGCTGACCTTCGAGCGGTCCGGCACCGTGCGCTTCATCTGTCACCTGCCCGGGCACGAGGCGTACGGCATGGTGGGCGTGCTCACCGTGACCTGACGGACGAGGGCCACCTGACGCGCGGCGGGCTACCCTCCGCCTGCCACGAGGACAAGCAGCAGCAGGCAGATGACGAAGCCTCCCAGCGTCACGCCCAACCATGCCAGCGTGTTCGGCAGCCAGGACTGGCGGATGGTGTCCTCGATGGTCGCGTCAAGCGCCTTCTGGATCTGCTGCTTTTCCTTCTCGAGCTGCTTCGCGAGGTCGCTGCTCATGACTTGCCCTTGCCCTTGAGCTGTTCGAGGTCGCGTCGGATCTCGGTCAGCTCCAGCATGATCTCGTCGTCCGAGTCCTTCGACTCGGAGCTGCCCTTATGGATCAGGAAGGCGGTGAGCACCACCATGGTGAAGAGCTGGAGGAACTCCGACTGCCAGTTCTCCATGGTCGACTCCATCCATTGCCAGAAGTAGCCCGAATCGCCGAAGAGCTGCGGCGTCTCTCCATGGGTGCGCTGGTCGGCAGCGAATTCGACCCAACCGGTCAGCGTCTGCCCGATCCAGCTGACGATGAACAGCGCAGCCAAGGCGATGGCCAGCCCGTAGTCTCTTAGCACCGTTCTCATGCGGTCGTTCCTCGTTCTCCTCGGCGCCGGCATTCGCCCGGCTTGCCCGCTGGCACGCCAACCGCCGGTTCGCCCCTCCGAGGAGCGCCCGGTTCGCAATCCGCGTGCCGTCTTGGACCGATAGAACAAATGTTCTAACATGGTCCGATGGCCGATGGTGCCGATTACGCCGAGCTCCACGCCCATTCCAACTTCAGCTTCCTCGACGGCGCGAGCCATCCCGAGGAGCTCATTGGACGTGCCGCGCAGCTCGGCATGCCGGCCGTGGCCGTCACCGACCACGCCGGCCTGTACGCCGCGGTCCGGCTCTGGAAGGCTGCCCAGCAGACTCGGACCGATGCCGCCCGGGACGCCGGCCTCTCGCCGGTGGCCGCCATCGTTGGGCTGGAAGTCGCCGTTCCCCGTGACGAGGAAGAGCTGAGCCTCGCGCGCCGCGGGCGCAAGCTCAATGACCCGCTGCGCGGCGAGCGGGCCAGCCGCGGCTGGCCGGGAGAGCACCACGCCGGGCCGCTCCCCGGCGACCACCTTGTCCTGCTGGCCCGCGACGCGGCCGGCTACTCGGCCCTCTCCCGCCTGTCGTCGCGCGGCCACCTCGCCGGGGAGAAGCAGTTCCCCGTCTTCGAGCGCTCGCTCGTGGAGGAGGTGCTGGACGAGGCGCGCGGCCACGTCATCGGCCTGTCCGGCTGCCGCAGCGGAGAGGTGCCGCGCCGCCTGCTGGGCGGCGATCCGGACGCCGCCCGCGTCGCCGCGGAACGCTGGGCGCGCCACTTCCCGGATGGCAACTTCGCGGTGGAGCTGAGCCACCACTTCGAGCCGGACGACGACTGGCTGACCGGCCAGCTGGCCGAGCTCGCGGACGCCGCCGGCCTGCCGACCGTCGTGACCAACGAGGTCCACTACGCCGACCCGGGCGGCCATCGGCTCCAGGACGTGCTGGTCTGCATCCGGCACGGCGCCACCCTGGACGAGGCGCGCGAGCTGCTCCTCCCCAACGCCGAGTACCGCCTCAAGTCGGGGGCCGAGCTCGCGGCCATCGGCCAGGGGCTGCCGGACGCGCGCAGCCGTCGAGCGTGGTCGGACGGGCTGGCGCGGGCGGGCGCCATCGGCCAAGCCTGCCGGCTGGATATGAACTTCGAGCGCTATCGGTTCCCGGGCTTCACGGTCCCCGAGGGCGAGACGCCGTTCTCATACCTGTACCAGCTTGCACACGAGGGCTTACGGCGCCGTTATCGGCCGATTACCAAGCAGGCGGTCAAGCAGCTGGCCCACGAGCTGGACATCATCGAGCGCACCAACCTGGCCGAGTTCTTCCTGATCGTGTGGGACCTGATGGAGTTCGCGCGGCAGCGCGGCATCATCGGGCAGGGGAGGGGAAGCGCCGGCGACTCGATCGTGGCCTACTGCCTGGGCATCACCAAGGTCGACCCCATCGAGCACAAGCTGCTGTTCGAGCGCTTCATCAACGAGGCGCGCACGCTGCCCGACATCGACATCGACTTCGACGTCAACCGCCGCGAGGAGGTGATCCAGTACCTCTACTCACGCTACGGCGAGGACCACGCGGCCATGGTCTGCACCGTCGTGACCTATCGGGCCCGCTCCGCGGTGCGCGAGGTGGCCAAGGCGCTCGGCTTCCCGGTCGAGGCGGTGGACCGGCTGGCCAAGGCGCTCGACACGCGTGACGCCTCCGACGTCGCCCGCGACCTGGCATTGGACGGCAGCTTCGAGTGGCTGTTCGAGGAGATTGGCCTGGACATGGCCGCCGAGGCCGTCGCGCCGGGCCGCGATGGCAGAGGCGCGCAGCAGCACTCCGACTCGCCGTGGCACGCCTCGAACCGGCCCGCCGCCCTGCCCCTGCGCGCCGACCTGGCCGATGCCGAGGCGCGCGCCCGGACTGCGGCGGGGGATCGCGACGGGCGGCCGTACAGCGAGTCGGGCTGGGTGCCGCCGCGCCGCCCGAGCGTGCTGGACCAGTCGGTGGTATCGGTCCGTCACGAGGGCTGGCAGCAGAAGCGCTACGCGGCCCGCAGGGCCGAGCAGCTGGCGGTGCCCGAGCCGCGCGACAACGGCACGCCGGGGCCGTCCAGCGAGCGGCCCGCCGTGGTCCGCGTGGACCCGGAGAGCGGCATGCCGGTGGCGGAGCGGCGCCGCCCCCGCGTCCTGCCGACGGATTCCTCTCAATGGGGATTTCCGGCGACCTCGCCGTCCGCTTCCCCCCACGCCATCCACGCCGCCCCTCGTAACCGGTGGCAGTGGCTTCTGACCGTCTGCGCCGAGATTGACGGCTTTCCGCGCCACCTGGGCATCCACGTGGGCGGCATGCTGGTGACCCGCACCCCGCTGGTCGACCTGGTCCCGGTGGAGCGGGCCACCATGCCGGGCCGCGTGGTGACCCAGTACGACAAGGAGGACGTCGAGGCGCTGGGCCTGGTCAAGATCGACCTCCTCAGCCTGCGCACCCTCGGCGTGGTCTCCGAGTGCCTGGACCGGATCGAGCGCGACACCGGACGGCGCCCGGATCTCGACAACCTCCCGCATGACGACCCCAGCGTCTTTCGCACCATCCAGGCCGCCGACACGGTGGGCATGTTCCAGATCGAGAGCCGGGCCCAGATGCAGGCGCTGCCCAAGTCGCGGCCGGAGCGCTTCGAGGACCTGGTGGTCCAAGTGGCGATCATCCGCCCCGGACCGGTGCAGGGCAACGCCGTCCATCCCTACCTGCGCCGCCGCGCCGGCCAGGAGCCGGTGACCTACCTCCACGACTCCCTCAAGCCGATCCTGGAGGACACCCTGGGCGTGATCCTCTACCAGGAGCAGGTCATGCAGGTCGCCATCGACGTCTGCGGCTACACCGCGCTGGAGGCGGACATCTTTCGCAAGGCCATGGGCTCGCACCGCAGCCACGCCAAGATGCAGGCCGAGCGTGACCGCTTTGTGGGCGGGGCCATGCGCACCGGGCTGACCGAGGCGGACGCCGACGAGCTCTTCCGCCGCTGCAGCGCCTTCGCCGAGTTTGGCTTCGCCCGCGCCCACGCCGCCGCCTTTGCCAAGATCACCTACGACACCGCCTGGCTGCGCCAGTACTACCCGACCCACTACTACGCCGGGGTGCTGAACAACCAGCCGATGGGCTTCTACTCGCCGGCGGTGGTGGTCAACGACGCCAGGCGCCACGGAGTGAAGATCCTCCCCGTGGACGTCAACGAGTCGAGCTGGGAGCACGACACCCGCCCGTTGCCGGATGGTACCTACGCCCTTCGACTGGGCCTGCGCCAGGTCAAGGGTATCGACGAGGCGGCGCGTCAGACGCTGGAGCGCGAGCGCGCCATCGGTCCGTACACGGGCGTTCGCGATTTCGTGGCCCGCACGGGCCTGGGCGAGCAGGTGGTGGAGCGCCTGATCGCCGTCGGCGCCTTCGACTGGACCGATGTGCCCCGTCGCGAGCTTCTCTGGCAACTGCGCACCACCATGGGGGACGCCGACCCCGCGCGTCCCGCGCTGGGCCTGACCGATGACGCGCAGCGCGCGCTGGGTGCGACGCTCCCGCCGATGACCTTCGCCGAGAGGGTGGCGGCCGACTACCGCGAGCTGGGCCTGTCGCAGTCGGCGCACGCCGTGGAGCTCTTCCGCGAGCGGCTCGCGGAGCGCGGCGTCATCCGGGTGGCCGAGGCGGCCCGTCGGCGCGATCGGTCCATGGTCAGGCTGGCAGGCCTGGCGGTCAGCATCCAGCACCCAATGACCGCCAAGAACTTCGTGTTCATCGCGCTCGAGGACGAGACGGGAATGATCAACGTGACCGTGCGGCCGGAAATCTACCAGGCCAACCGGGCGGTGCTGCACCGCCACCCGCTGCTGGTCATCGACGGCCGGCTCCAGGTGGAGGGCGAGGTGCTCAACGTCGTCGCGCGGCAGCTGCACCCGGTGGACGCGGTGATCGCCGAGGACGACCGTGAGACGCGCCTGCCGCTGGCCAAGCAGCAGCGCATGTTCCGCTAGCCTGTCGGCTCGACCTCGACCACCTCGGCCGACCACGGACAAAAGGTGTCGCCACTGAGGGTGCCGTCCTCGACGTACGAGGGGCGGCCGTCGCACAGCTCGATCGTGGCCTGCGCCCACTCGAACGAGGCGGGATCGATGTGCCAGCTGTAGCCCGTGTTCACCCCGCCGTCACCATCCCGGATGACGGTGCCGACCGGGATGAGCGGGTCCATCTCGCCGGCCAGCAGCTGCTCGGCCGTCGCGATGTCGTCTGGATCCGTGAGCAGCACGCGGTACTCCTCGGCGTCGGCGACGCGCAGCGTCACGACGACCCCGTCCGCCGAAGCACCCGAGCTGGCCGAGTTGCTGGGCGCAATGGTGGCCGCGGGCGATTCGGACTCCAGCGCCGCCGTCGCCGAGGGCGTGAACGTGGGCGCGCCGCTGACGGCCGGCCCGCTGCACGCCGCTGCCAGCAGAAGGACCACGAGGAACGCGCAGATGGCCTTGGCGGGTGTCCTGCTGCTCATCGGTATCGCGATCGAGGGCATCGAGCTCACGCTTGGCCGGCGGCCGGCACGCCGAGCAGATGCGGCAGCAGGTCACCGAAGAAGTACCCCGCCACGCCCGCCACGGCGCCCAGCACCAGGATCTCGGCCCCCGATCGCAGCCAGCCGCGGCGCGTCCAGCGCGACTTCACGACACCGATACCGAACAGGACCGCAGCGGTCGAGATCAGCGAGGCGTAGACCGCCACGTTCAGGTCCAGCAAGACGTACGGCGCCACCGGCACGATGGCGCCCAGCCCGAACGCGACGCCCATGATCAATGCTCCTTGCAGCGGCGAGCCCTCGGCATGGCCGCCGGTGAGCCCCAGCTCCTTCTCGACCATGGTCTTGAGCAGGACGCGGGGGTGTCGGGCCAGGACGCGGGCCACTGACGCGGCCTCGTCCTTCGTCAGCCCGTCCTCCTCGAACATGAACGCCATCTCCGCCTCGGCCTCGCCGGGGCGTTCGGCCACCTCCTCCCGCTCGCCGGCCTGCTGAGCCTCGAAGATCTCGCGCTGGCTCTTGCTGCCGATGTACTCGCCGGCCGCCATGCTGAACACGCCGGCCAGCGCCGAGGCGATACCTGCCACCAGGACCGGGAAGCGCTCGGACGAGGCGCCGGCCACGGTGCTGACCACGGCGAGCGTGCTCACCAGCCCGTCCTGGGCCCCGAAGATGGCCTCGCGGATCTCGCCGAGCAGGCTGGCCTTGGCGCGCTCCTCGGCGAGGTGGGCGCGGATCCACTCGCGGTCGAACTCGTGCGGGGCCAGCTTGGCGCGCGCTGCCTCGTCATCGAGCGCGCTGCGCAGGGTCTGGTCGGTCACGACGCTGATCGTAGCGACTCGACTCCCACCACCGCCGAATCGCCAGCGGAGCGCACCATGGCACCAACTGAACGGTCGCAGCGTCTTGGCGGTACTCATCAGACACGGGAGGGTCCAGCGCGATGTCAGCCAACCGCAGCGACCGGCTCTGGTCGCCAGTTTTCGGAAGGGCGCAACGTGCCGTGGCGGGCGCAATGGTCCTCATCCTGGCCATCGTCCTTGCCGCCTGCGCCGGAGCCGCCGGGACTCCGGCCGGCGAAGCGAGAGGGGTTCCGGCCGGAGCCGTCCCCGACTCGGACGCCAACGCCCCGGGCGAACAGGACGGCAACGGCACGCGCACCGGCGGCAACGCGGTGTCGTTCGAGGACCTCGCCAGCCGCCAGATCGTCAAGACCGGGGAGGTGACGATCGAGGTCGAGAAGGTGTCGACGGCGGTCGGCGCCATTCGTGCCATGGCGCTGGAGCTCGGCGGCTACGTCGGTGGGTCTCAGGCGGGCACCGACGACGACGCTGCGACGCTCACGCTGCGCATCCCGGCCGAGCGCTTCGACGACGCGCTGACGCGCGTCCACGAGCTGGACGGCCAGGTCACGGCCGAGGCGACGCGCGAGCAGGACGTCACCGGCCAGGCGGTGGACCTCGAGGCGCGGATTCGGAACCTGGAGGCCTCGGAGGCGCAGTACCGAGCCCTGCTGAACCGGGCCAGCCGGATCGAGGACATCCTGACCATCCAGTCACGCCTGGACGAGGTCCGCGGACAAGTTGAGCAGCTTCAGGCGCAGCTCGACCAGCTCAGCGAGCTGGCGGCGCTGGCGACGCTGACCGTGACGCTCGTTCCGGCCGCGGCGCGGGTGGAGCAGACTACGGCTGCGTGGGACCCGGGCGCCATCTTCGACAGCGCGGTGGCGGCCCTCGTGGGCCTGGGCCAGGCGGTCGCCGCCGCCGCCATCTGGCTCGTGATCCTGGGCCTGCCGCTGGCACTGTTCCTGGGAGTCGTCCTGTGGATTGGCCTGCGCGCGGCGCCGGCCTTCCGTCGCCGCGTTTCGCCGGCGGTCGACCATCCGGGCGCGCCGATGGAGTAGCCGATCGACTACACTCCGCGCGGTCCTTTAACGCCGGCCCCGTGAGACCGGCAAGGAGCGCGAGATGCAAACCCTGCCCAGCCAAGTCGAGACGACGCCAGCCGCCACCGAGCGGCCGGCGTCGTTTTCGGTTCCGGGCATCCTGGCGCTCGAAGAGGGCTTGGTGTTCCGAGGCCGCCTGCGCGGCGCGCTCGTCCCGGCCGAGGGTGATCTCATCTTCACCACTGCCGCCACCGGCTGGGGCGAGATCCTGACCGATCCCTCGTACGCCGGCCAGCTCGTGGTCCTGACCCATCCGATGGCCGGCAACTACCGCATCCGGCCCGACGAGCTCGAGTCCGCCGCCGTCCGGCTGCGTGCGCTGGTCGTCACGCGCCTGGTCACGCCGCCACCAGGTAGGGGAGAGACGCTGGAAGAGATGCTGCTCGATGCCGGGGTTCCCGCCATCGAGGGAATCGACACGCGCGCGCTGACGCTCCTGTTGCGCCGTGGCGCGCGGCGCCGCGCGGTCGTCTGGCCCTCGCCGGATCGAGGTGCGGCGCCGGTCCTCGAAGCCGAGGCGACGACGGCGGCCGCGGCCAGCCCGGCGTGGGAGTCCGTGGACCACGTCGCCGCGGTGGCGACCCGGGAACCGTACGTGCTTGAGCCGCAGCGCGCGGCGCGTGGTCGTGCCGTGCTGGTCGACTACGGCGTGAAGCGCTCGCTGCTGCGCGCCTTGACCGATCGGGGCCTGGCGGTCCACGTCCTTCCGCCCGACGCCCGAGCCGACGATGTCCGCGCCAAGCAGCCGGACCTGGTCGTCCTGTCCCCCGGCCCCGGCGACCCCGCCCGCATGCGGCCGCAGATCGCCGCGGTGGCGGACATGGCCCGCGATGCCACGGCCGGCGGACCTCCGATCCTCGGCATCTGCCTGGGCCACCAGCTGCTGGCGCTGGCGGCGGGGGCGCGTACCCGGCGGCTGGCTGTCGGCCACCACGGCGGAAACCACGCGGTGCTGGAGCTCGAGACGGGGCGCGTGGACATCGGCGCGCACAACCATGAGGTGGCGGTGCTTGACGACGCGGCGCTGGCCGGGGCCGGCTACCGCGTGTCGCACCGAGACCTCAACGACGGCACGGTGGAGGGCCTGGTCCATGCCTCGGGCCGCATCGCGTCAGTCCAGTTCCATCCGGAGGGGGCACCTGGCCCCGTCGACGCCGCTCGCGTCTTCGACATGGCCGCAGCTACCGCCCGCGCATGAACCTCCCTCGCAAGGTGCTCGTGATCGGTTCGGGTCCGATCCTCATCGGTCAGGCGGCCGAGTTCGACTACGCCGGGGTCCAGGCCTGCCTCGCCCTGCGGGGGGAAGGGGTGCAGACCGTCCTGGTGAACTCGAACCCGGCCACCGTGATGACCGACCCCGATGTTGGCGGAACGGTGCTTATCGGCCCCTTATCAGCCGCTTACCTGGAGCAGGTGATCGCCACGCATCGCCCGGACGCCCTGCTGCCGACCCTCGGCGGGCAGACCGGGCTCAACCTGGCGGTGGCCCTCGATGACGCCGGTGTGCTCGAACGCCACGGGATCCGGGTGCTGGGCACGCCGCTGGACGCGGTGCGCGCCGCCGAGGACCGCGGCGGATTCCGTGAGCTGGTGATGCGCATCGGCGAGCCCGTCCCGGAGAGCGCCGTGGTCGAGTCGGTGGACGACGGCCTGGCCTTCGTCCATCGGCTGGGCGCGCCCGTGGTGGTCCGCCCGGCCTTCACCCTGGGCGGCGGTGGCGGCGGCTTCGCCAGCACACCCGCGGAGGCTCGCGAGCGAATCGCGGCCGGCCTGCGCGCCAGTCCCATCGGGCAGGTGCTGGTCGAGCGCAGCCTTCTGGGCTGGTACGAGATCGAGTTCGAGGTCATCCGCGACGCGGCGGACACGACCATCGCGATCTGCGGCATGGAGAACATGGACCCCATGGGCATCCACACCGGCGACTCCATCGTGGTCGCGCCCATCCAGACCCTGCCCGACCCGGTCGTCCAGCGTTTGCGTCGCTCGGCCCTGCGCATCGTGCGCGCGCTGCGGCTTGAGGGTGGCTGCAACGTGCAGCTCGCGGTCTCGCCGGACGGCTCTGACTACCGCGTCATCGAGGTCAACCCGCGCGTCAGCCGCTCGTCGGCGCTGGCCAGCAAGGCGACCGGCTACCCGATCGCCAGGATCGCGGCGCTGGTGGGCCTCGGCAAGCGGCTGCACCAGCTTCCCAACCCGGCCACCGGCGGCAACTCGGCGGCGTTCGAGCCGGCCGTCGACTACGTGGTCGTGAAGCTGCCGCGCTGGCCGTTCGACAAGTTCCCGAGCGCGGACCGTCGCCTTGGCGTGCAGATGAAGGCCACGGGCGAGGCGATGGCCATCGATCGCGAATTCGGGCCGGCCCTGCTCAAGGCGATCCGCTCGCTCGAGCCACGGGGCCGCGGCTGGACCTGGGAGGACCCGGCCTGGGGGCTGGACCATGGCGCCCCGACCGACCCGTCCGCGTTCCTGGAGCCCACCGACACTCGCCTGTGGCGGATGGTGGCCCTCCTGCGCCACGGATTCACCGATGCGGCCGGGCTGAGCACCGCCACGGGGATCGCGCCGTGGTTCACCGAACGCCTATCCGAGCTGATCGATGCCGAGCGCGAGGTGGTGGGAGCCCCGCTGCTCGAGGCCAAGCGCCACGGCTTCGGCGACTCCGACATCGCGAGGCTCTCCGGCATCCCGTCCGTCGCCGTGCGCCGGGCGCGGGCCCGCGCCGGGATCGCCCCGATCTATCGCCGCGTGGACACCTGCGCCGGCGAGTTTCCGGCCGAGACGCCGTACTTCTACTCGTCGTACGCGCATCCCGAGGTGCCGCCGCCCACCGAGCGCCGCAGCGTCATCGTGGTTGGCTCGGGACCGATTCGCATCGGGCAGGGCATCGAGTTCGACTACTGCAGCGTCAGGGCGGCCTGGGCCATTCGCGCAACGGGCCTTGACGCGGTCGTCATCAACAACAACCCCGAGACGGTCTCGACCGACTACGACGCCTGCAGCCGGCTGTATTTCGAGCCACTCGACACCGAGAGCGTGCTGGACGTGATCGACCACGAGCGCGCCCTGACCGGCGAGCCACCGCACGTCATCCTGACCTTCGGCGGGCAGACCGCGATCGACCTGGCCAAGGACCTGGCCTACGCCGATGTGCCGATCGCCGGGCTGACGGCCGAGGCCATCGAGACGACCGAGGATCGCGAGCGGTTCGCCCGATTGCTCGAGTCGCTGGGTCTCGACGGGCCGCGCGGGGAGCTGGCCGCCGACGAGCCTGAGCTGCGAACGGCCGTGGCGAAACTCGGCCTGCCGGCCATCGTGCGGCCGTCATGGGTGATCGGCGGCCGGGGCATCGCCGTCTTGCGGGACGGCGGAGACCTCGAGGCGCTTCTCCGTACCGAGGTTGGCTGGCCGCTGCGCGTCGACGAGCTGGTGTCCGGCGTGGAGCTGGACGTCGACGCCATCACCGACGGCATCGACTGGTGCGTGCCAGGCATCCTGGAGCAGCTCGACCCGCCCGGCGTGCACTCCGGCGACTCCGAGGCCGTCGTGCCGCCACAGTCGCTGTCGCGCGAAGTACAGGAGGCGGCCGCGGCGGCCGCAGGCCGAATCGCCCTGGCGCTTGGCGTGCGAGGGATCCTCAACGTCCAGATGATCGTGGCCGGCGACGCGATCGTGGTCATCGAAGCCAACCCGCGGGCCAGCCGCACGGTACCCATCGTGGCCAAGGCGACCGGGCGGGACGTGGTGGCCGACGCGGTTCGCTGCGCGCTCGGCGCCAGGCTTGCCGACGTCGGCCTGCGGCGGGGCCTGGCGCACGATGCGCCGCTCGTGGCCGTCAAGGCGCCGGTCGGGTCGCTGTGGCGGCTCCCGGGCGTCGAGCGCGAGCTGGGGCCCGAGATGCGCTCGACCGGCGAGGTGCTCGGGCTCGCGGCGACGTTCGACGAAGCTCTCGCCGTCGCGCGCGAGGCGGCCGCGGTTCACGCCATCTGACGCCCGCACGACGGGGTGGTGCATTCGCGCACACCTGGCGGACGATCGGCGGACACGTAAAGGGACCGCCGCTGTCCGGTACGGAGGGTCCCGGACTGGCGACGGCCCCATATACGGGCGTTCTGAGGGACCTGACCGACGGGATCGGCCTTGGATGTCGCCGCCGGCCCGAGCTTCCTTTGGCGACGGCCTGACCCGTGGGTGCCGGTCGTGTGGTCCGCAAGAGCGAACGCCTCGCCACTACATCAGCACGATGCGTGCCACCTCGCCGCCCTCGTCAGGAGCGCGCTCTGCGCCGGCCCGTCGCCGCTGTGCCGGTCGCCGCCATCCGCCGTCGCAGGTAGCCGCCGTACCAGCCGGCCAGCGCTCCGAAGAGCGGCTGGAACCCAAGCACCTCTGAGTACATGCTGCCGGCGAACGCCTCGCCAGCGCTGACGTCCGCCGCCGGCGCGCCACTGATCAGTGCGGCTGAGATGCCGGCGTAGATGATGATGCCGGCCACCGCCGCTGCCAGGCCGAACAGCCACGGGCGCGGCCACCCCAGCCAGCCGGCGGCGATCAACGACCCGAAGGCAACCAGCGAGGCGAGGATGCCCAGGATTCCCACGACCGGCGAGAAGGCCAGCATGGTGCGGCCCACCGCCCACACGGCCGCCATGCCGAGCCACGGCACCGGATGGACGCCGAGGAGGTACAACCCGCCGACCACGCCGCGAAGAGGGCCGTCGTACGAGAAGCCGGCCAGCGGGTCCGGCATCCCGCGCAGCGGCGGCGCGGGCGGAAAGAGGCGCGTCAAGAAGGTGCCGCCTTCCTGGCGAGCGTTCGGGGTCCCCTCGGGCGTCTCCTGGTCGTACGACGAGTCGGTCAGCGGTCCGGCGCGGCCCAGTGCGGCGTAGCGGGCGCGACGGCGGGCCTGGGCGCGATCGCTCGCCCGGTGGCGGGCACGATTGGTCATGGCCCGCGGATTGTACGTCCCGCCAGCTCGACCTCCGCGGCGCGGGCATGGGCGCGGATAACGGCCCGGTAAGCCGCGGGTAAGGCCGTGGCGGGCATCCTAATGGCGCCCCATTCGGCCTGCGCGCCTTCCGATGGAGGTGCGTTCCGTGACCGCTCACGATGGTCGTCGTTTCCAGGCAGGTCCCCGGTCGAGGGTGCGGACGATGGGGCTCGTCGCCGCCACGGCCATGCTGCTGGCGAGCCTGGTGGTGTCCTTCATGGCGGCCACGGGCGCCGCGGGCTGGACCCACTGGTCTGCGGAAGCGCCCGCCGTCGACCGGCGACTGGCGGCGGCCGAGCCGGTCGGGCATCTCGTCGTGAGCGAGGTCCAGACCGGAGGCGCCTCCGCATCGGATGAGTTCATCGAGATCTACAACCCGAGCACCTCGGCGCTATCGCTGGAGGGCCTCGAGGCCATCTACGTCTCGGCCAGCGGGGCCACGATCTCGCGCAAGGCGGCGTGGCCGGCCGGGGCACCCGTCGTGCCGCCGGGCGGGCACGTCCTGATCGCGAACGAGGCCGGCGCGCACGCCGCCGCCGCGGACGTGGCATACGCCAATGGGCTGGCTGCGACCGGCGGAAGCGTCGCCATTCGGATCCAGGGCGCCGGCACCGCGCTCGACGCGCTCGGTTGGGGAAACGCGGCGAACGCATGGATGGAGGGCGCGCCGGCCGCGGCCGTGGCGGCTGGTCACTCGCTCGAGCGCCTGCCTGGTGGGGCTGCCGCCTCGGGGCAGGACACCAACGACAATGCGACGGACTTCGTGGACCGTTCGTTGCCCGACCCGCAGAACGCGGCTGCTCCCGCAATCCCGGTCGAGCCGACGCCGCAGCCGTCCTCCAGTGGGGACGCGAGCCCGACGGCCATCGAGACCTCCGCGCCGACGGCATCCGGATCCGGGCAGAGCGCGTCGCCCACGGCGTCGCCGACGATACCGACGAGCCCGACCCCGACGCCGATCCGGACTCCGACTCCCACGGCCCAGCCGACGCCGACGCTCACTCCGGCGGCCAGCCCGACGCCCACCGCCACAGCCTCGACAGCCACGCCGACCCCGGTGGCGGCGATATCGATCGCCGAGGCGCGGGCCCTGCCCGACGGCTCGGTCGCAACCATCGAGGGCGTGGCCATCACGGATTCGACCTTCGCCGACGGCGGTGGCTACGTCACCGACGGATCCGCGGGAATCGCCGTCCTCACCTCTGGCGCCACCTTCCCGCGCGCCAGTCGCGTGCGAATCACCGGCGAGCTGGACGACCGCTATCACCAGCGCACCCTACGCGCCGAGGCCGAGGGCATTGCCGTGATCGGTCCCGCATCGGAGCCTGCCACGCAGCTCACCACGACGGGCGCCGTGGGCGAGGAGCTGGAGGGTGAGCTGGTGGAGGTGTCCGCCTCGATCGCCTCGTCGCCCGGGCGGCTCAGCGGCGCGGTGGCGTTCGACCTGGACGACGGCTCGGGCCCGACGCGCCTGGTGGTCCTCGACGCCAGCGGCATCGATTCCTCTGCCTGGGAGCGCGGCACGCGCGTACGGCTGCGCGGCGTGGTCGGACAGCGCGACTCCAGCGGCAGCGGGACGGAGGGCTACCGGTTCATGCCCCGCGACGGCGCCGACGTGCTCGAGGTCAGGATGGCGTCGGCATCGCCGTCGCCCAGCAGCTCGGCATCCCCTGATCCGTCCGGCGGCGTTGGCTTCATCAGCTTGGCGGACGCACGCCGCCAGCCGTTCAACGCCGACGTCCGCGTGCGCGGCGTCGTCACGCTGCCGACCAGCGTGCTGGGAGACGGCACAGCGGCCATCCAGGACTCGTCGGGCGCGATGATCCTGCGCCTCGGCGACGAGGCCGGTCACGTTGAAATGGGCCAGCTGCTCGAGCTCACCGGCGTCCGCTCCACCAAATCCGGCATGGAGACCATTCGGCTGTCCGAGCCGCCGGCCGTGCGTGGCAGCCGACCTCTGCCCGAGCCGGCGCGGCACTCCACCGGATCGCTCGGCGAGGCGCACGAGGCGTTGCTGGTCACGGTGCGCGGCACGGTCACGACCGCTCCCCGACGCACCTCGGCGCAGAACGTGTACTTCGATGTCGACGACGGGTCCGGACCGCTGCGCGTCTTCGTGTCGCCGAACTCGGCCATCGCGACCGACGCAATCCTGCTCGGATCCTGGTTGGAGATCACCGGCGTCCTCGGCCAGGAAACGTCGGGACAGCAGCCGCTGCGCGGGTATCGGCTCTGGCCCCGCGTCGCGAACGACCTGCGGATCGTCTCGCCGCCGGGCACCATTCCGGCGGGCTCCGGCGCCAGCCGCGACACGAGCGGCGACGGCGGTGACCCGGCTGGCGGCCCTGCGGCGGGCGGCGTTCCCGCACCGGGAGCCGCTGGCTCCGGCGAGCGGCCTCAGCTGCGCTCCCCGCAGCTCCGGGCGCGCCTGGTGGCCGCCACGCAGGACGCCGAACGCACCCCGTCGCCTG
Organism: Candidatus Limnocylindria bacterium; assembly: GCA_036258735.1. Taxonomy (GTDB): domain Bacteria; phylum Chloroflexota; class Limnocylindria; order QHBO01; family QHBO01; genus JAPSGM01. Next base: position 50,837 of record DATADC010000073.1, on the reverse strand, counting down.
GCCGGGCCAGCGTGGGCTCGTCGCGGGATGAGCCGGCGCATGGCGTGGCTCCGATCGTTCTCGCGCTGGTCGCCGCGGCGCTGGCGTCGCTTGGCGCGATCGCGGCGGCCCGCCCGGGATTGCTCGATCGTCTGCGTGCACTGCTCGAGCGTCGGCAGCCGGCTGCGGACCAGGTTGGCGACGAGCGAGAGGACTCGACGGACGAGCCGCCGCTTCCCGGCATCCCGCGGAGCGTGGCTCCGGGGCCCAGAGCGCTTTCGCCGCTGGAGGCCAGCGTGGCACGCCTGGTCCCGTTGTCGGTCGATCAGCCCGAGCCGCGGAGCACGGCCTCACGCTCGGAGGTGCGGCGTATACTCCCGCCGACCTGACGGGTCCACGCTCCCTGGAGGTGCACCGCAACGTTGGCCGACCTGTCCGCGGCCGACCGGCCGCTGGCCGGGGCGCGCCAGTACCACATCGCGCTCGAGCGTGGGGAGCTGGCCGAGCACATCCTGCTGGTCGGGGACCCGGGTCGGGTGGCCAAGGTGGCGGACCGCTGGGACGCTGTGGATCTGCGGCGCAGCAACCGCGAGATCACGACCGCCACGGGCACCTATCGGGGCATGCAGATCTCGGCCATGTCCACAGGGATGGGCACCGACAACGTGGAGATCGTGCTGGCCGAGGTGATGGAGATCACCGATCGTCCGACCTTCATCCGCGTCGGGTCCAGTGGGGCGCTGCAGCCCGAGATCGCTCTGGGCGACCTGGTCATCTCCATCGGCGCGGTGCGGCTGGAGAACACGACCGATTTCTACGTCCATCCTGGGTACCCGGCGATCGCGCATCGGGACGTGGTGTCGGCCCTGGAGCAGGCGTGCCTCCAGCTGGGATATGCCCATCACCTGGGGCTGACGGCCACGGCCAGCGGCTTTTACGCTCCGCAGGGAAGGGCGATGCGCACGCTCCCGGTTCGCTATCCTCAGCTCGCGGAGGAACTGCGGCGCCAGCGCGTCGCGAACCTCGAGATGGAATCGTCGGCACTCTTCGTGCTGGCGAGCCTCGCGGGGCTCCGCGCCGGGACCATCTGTGCGGCGTACGCACAACGAACCGAGGGAACCTTCCTCGAGGGCGCGGCGAAGGAGGCCGCGGAGGCGCGCTGCATCGATGCCGGGCTTTCCGGCATCCACCTGCTCTGGACGACGGACCAGGAGCGGGGACGGTAACCGCATACCGGCTGAGCCGGTCGGAGAAGGAGGCTACCTACCGATGGCGACCAATGCCTACTGCGTCAAGTGCAAGGCGAAGCGCGACATGTCCAACGAGCAGAAGATCACCATGAAGAACGGCAAGCCGGCCACCCAGGGCACCTGCCCGGTGTGCGGCACCAAGATGTTCAAGATCGGGGGCTGACCGCCGGCGGTGCTCCCGTGCGGCCCGCGCCGATGCGCGCGCCGGCCGCCAGTCTCCACAGATAACCACTCCTGCCGGCCGCCCGGCCGCGGTCGCACTTGGCCGCCCCGGGCGGTCGGTGGTGACCGGGGCCGTCGGGGAGCGGCGGTAGAATGGGGCCTCGTGGATGATGCAGCCGACCAGCCGATCCTGGCGATCGACCTCGGCGGCACCCGGATCCGCAGCGCCTACGTGAGCCCCGCCCTCGACGTCGTCTGCCGGCGCGCGGTTGATACGCGCGACGAGGACGGCGTGGATGCGGTGGTGGAACGGATCCGCCGCCTGGCGGCGGACGCCCTGTCGGATGCGCGCGACCTGCGCCTTCCCGACCCGGTGGGCGTCGGCATCTCCTCCCCGGGCCCGCTCGACCCGTGGCGCGGCGTGGTGATCGCACCACCGAACCTCGCCGGCTGGCGAGACGTGCCGCTAGCCACCGCGGTCGAGCAGGCGCTGCGGCTGCCGACCTTCCTGGAGCGCGACACGAACGTGGCCGTCATGGCCGAGTGGCGCCACGGCGCGGCGCGCGGAACCGCAACCGCCATCTACGTCACCGTCTCGACCGGCATCGGCGGCGGCATCGTGGTGGACGGTCGGCCGCTGATCGGTATCGACGGCACCGCCGGTGAGGTCGGCCACCTGACCGTCGAGCTGGACGGGCCGGCCTGTGGGGACGGGTCGCCGGGCCACGCCGAAGCCATCGGCTCGGGCACCGCCATCGGACGCCAGGGCAGGGCCGCGCTGGCGAGTGGCGATGCACCCGTCCTGGCCGAGCTCGCCGAGCGGGCGGCCGCCGAAGCGCCGTCCGGGGCAGCCGCCGCCGACGTGGTGGACGCCGCGCTGGTGGCGCGCGCAGCGGACGAGGGCGACGAGGCCTGTTCCGCCATCCTGGCCCGTGCCTGGACCGCTGTGGGAGCCATGTGCGCCGGACTGGTCAACGTCTTCAACCCCGAGGTCCTCGTCATGGGCGGCGCCATTGCCGTGCACCGGCCGGAGCTGATGGAGGTCGTGCGCGAGGAGATCGGGCGCCGCGCCTTCGCGATCCCGGCACGTCGCGTGCGGGTCGAGCGGGCCGAGCACGGCGACGACGTGTCGCTCCTCGGGTCGCTGCCCATCGTCAACCGGCGCCTCGCCGATCCAGCCTACGGGCGAGGCCGGCTCGCACCTTCCGAACCAGACATGAGGAGCCCCGTGTGACTCGCATCGGCATCAACGGATTCGGCCGCATCGGCCGCCAGACCCTGAAGGCCATCCTCGAGCGCCACGGCGGTGAGCTGGAGGTCGTGGCCATCAATGACCTGCAGCCGGTCGCCACCAGCGCGCACCTGCTGCGCTACGACTCGACCTACGGCCGATACGCCGGTGACGTCTCATCGGACGAGGACAGCGTGACCGTGGACGGCCACCGCATCCGCGCCTTCTCCGAAAAGGATCCCACCGCGCTTCCGTGGGGCGACCTGGGGGTGGACATCGTCGTCGAGTCCACCGGCATCTTCACCGACGCGACCAAGGCCGCGGCGCATCGGGAGGCCGGCGCACGCAAGGTCATCATCAGCGCGCCGGCTAAGAACGAGGACGTCACGCTGGTGCTGGGTGTCAACGAGGCCGTCTACGACCCCGAGCGGCACCACATCGTCAGCAATGCCTCGTGCACCACCAACGGGCTGGCCCTCCCAGCCAAGGTCATCTTCGACACGTTCGGCATCGAGCATGGGCTGATGACGACCGTGCACAGCTACACCAACGACCAGAACGTGCTCGACGTCTTCCACAAGGACCTGCGCCGCGCACGAAGCGCCGGGCAGAACATCATCCCGACCACCACCGGCGCGGCCAAGGCGCTGTCCCTGGTCATCCCCCAGCTGAAGGGCAAGTTCGACGGCTTCAGCCTGCGCGTGCCCACCGCCACGGTGAGCGTGATCGACTTCGTGGCGGTCACGTCGCGGGCGGTGACCGCCGAGTCCGCCAACCAGGCGCTGCGCGAGGCGGCGGATGGACCGATGCAGGGGCTGCTGTGCTACACCGAGGAGCAGCTAGTCAGCATGGACTTCAAGGGCGACGAGCGGTCCAGCATCGTGGACGCCGCCTCGACCATGGTGACCGGCCAGAACCTGCTCAAGGTGATCGCCTGGTACGACAACGAGTGGGGCTACAGCTGCAGGGTCGCCGACCTGGCCAAGTATCTGGCCGATCGCCTGTAGTGAACAAGAAGACCGTTCGCGACATCGACGTCCGCGGCAAGCGCGTGTTCCTGCGCGCGGACCTCAACGTGCCGCTGGACGACGGCAAGATCACCGACGACACGCGCATCCGGGCCAGCCTGCCCACCCTGGTGTACCTGCTCGAGCACGGCGCGGCCGTGGTTCTGGCCAGCCACCTGGGTCGACCAAAGGGCAAGGTCAACGATGCCCTGCGCCTCAAGCCGGTGGCCGATCGCCTCGGCCAGCTGCTGGGACGGCCGGTGCGCATGACCGGCGACGCGCTGGGACCGGGTGTGGTGACCGCCGTCGACAAGCTGCGCCCCGGCGACCTGCTGCTGCTGGAGAACCTCCGCTTCCACGGAGAGGAGGAGGCGAACGACGCCGGCTTCGCCAAGGCGCTGGCCGACATGGCCGACGTCTACGTCAACGACGCCTTCGGCTCGGCGCACCGGGCTCACGCCTCCACCGAGGGCATCGCGCGCCACCTGCCCGCGGTGGCCGGCCTGCTCATGGAACGGGAGGTCTCGGCCTTGTCCCGGCTGATGGAGAAGCCCGCCAAGCCGTTCCATACCGTCATCGGCGGCGCCAAGGTATCCGGCAAGCTCGAGGTCCTCGAGTCGTTGCTGTCGCGGTGCCAGGCGATCCTGGTGGGCGGCGGCATGGCCAACACGTTCCTCGCCGCCAAGGGGTTCGCCCTGGGCAAGAGCCTGGTCGAGCCTGAGCAGCTCGACAACGCCGCCCGCATCATGCAGGAGGCCCGGCGCAAGCGGGTGCGCTTCATGCTCCCGACCGATGCGTTGATCGCCGCCCAGGTGCATCCGCGATCCCAGCGCCAGGTCGTCCCGGTGGGCGAGGTGCCCAAGGACTGGAGCATCGTGGACGTCGGTCCCGACACTGTCGCGGCCTACACCGCGCACCTGGAGAAGGCGAAGACCATCTTTTGGAACGGGCCGATGGGCGTCTTCGAGATCGCGCCGTTCGCGGAGGGCACGAACGCCATCGCTCGCTACGTCGCGGGCCGCACGGCCCAGGGAGTGGTCACGGTGGTCGGCGGCGGCGACTCGGTGGCGGCGGTCGAGCAGCTGGGCCTGATGGACACGATGAGCCACGTCAGCACCGGCGGCGGCGCCTCGCTCGAGTTCGTCGAGGGCAAGACGCTACCCGGCGTCGCCGCGCTCCTCGACGCGGACGATCCGGTGCCCGCATGACGACCATCATCGAGGACGTGATCGCCCGCGAGGTGCTCGACTCGCGCGGCAACCCCACCGTCGAGGTGGAGGTCTTCCTGGACGGTGGCGCGGTGGGGAGTGCCATCGTGCCGTCGGGAGCCTCGACCGGCGCTCACGAGGCGGTGGAGCTGCGCGACGGCGACCGCGAGCGTTACGGCGGCAAGGGCGTGCTCACCGCCGTTCGGCACGTGAACGAGGCGATTCGCGGCGAGGTGGTCGGAAGCGACGCCGTCGACCAGGTCACGCTGGACCGCCTGCTGGTGGCGCTGGATGGCACGCCGAACAAGGCCCGGCTGGGCGCCAACGCACTGCTCGGCGTATCGCTGGCCGCCGCGCACGCAGCCGCCGATGCACTGGGCCTGCCGCTGTACCGCTACCTGGGCGGCACCGGCGCCCGGACGCTGCCCGTGCCGCTCGTCAACATCCTCAACGGTGGCAAGCACGCCGTAGACAGCACGGACTTCCAGGAGTTCATGATCGCGCCGGTCGGCGCCCCGTCGTTCCGCGAGGCGCTGCGCTGGGCGTCCGAGACGTTCCACGCCCTCGGCGCCCTCCTCCACGAGCGTCGGTTGCCCACGACCGTCGGTGACGAGGGCGGATATGCGCCCAGCCTGGACTCGAACGAGCAAGCCATCGCGCTGGTGATCGAGGCCATCGAGCGCGCCGGCTACGCGCCCGGCGACCAGGTGGCGGTCGCCCTGGATCCGGCGACGAGCGAGCTGTACGGGGATGCCACCTACACGCTGGCCCGCGAGGGGCGTGGCCTCTCGTCCGAGGAGCTCATCGGCCTGTGGGAGGGCTGGGCCGAGCGCTACCCGATCGTCAGCCTGGAGGACGGCCTGGCCGAGGACGACTGGGAGGGCTGGGCTGAGCTGACGCGCCGGCTTGGCCATCGGCTGCAGCTGGTGGGCGACGACCTGCTGGTCACCAATACCCGGCGCCTGGCGCGCGCCATCGAGGCACGGACGGCGAACAGCATCCTCGTCAAGGTCAACCAGATCGGCACGCTAACCGAGGCGGTAGAAGCGGTGGAGATGGCGCATCGCGCCGGCTGGACGGCGATCATCAGCCACCGCTCCGGCGAAACCGAGGACACCACAATCGCCGACCTGGCCGTGGCGCTCAACGCGGGTCAGATCAAGACCGGCTCGGTCAGTCGTTCCGAGCGGATCGCCAAATACAACCGCCTGCTGCGCATCGAGGAGGAGCTGGCGGACGCGGCGGAGTATCCCGGCGGCCGGGCCTTCGCCGGTTCAGGACTCGGCTGAGCTCTCCTCCTCGGAGGTCTTGGCCCGGCGGCGAGCGGCTGCCGACTCTCGCGTGGCGCGCGTCACGGCCACCTTCGCCTTGCCGGCTGCGGTGCGCGGGCGGTCGCCGGCTCGCGCTGCGGCGGCCTTGGACGCCTTGGCGGCCTGGACCTTCTTGCGCTGCGCCGTCTTCGTGGCCGCGGTCTTCTTCCTCGGCGCTGCCGCCTCCGCCTGTGCCCCGTCCAGCAGGTGCGCGGCGTTGGCCTTGGCCATCAGCCGGCTCTTGCGGCGAGCGGCGTTGTTCGGGTGGATGATGCCCTTCTCGGCGGCCTTGTCGAGCGCCGCGATGGCGGCAGTCACCGCCGCCGGCCCGTCGCCCTCGCTGCGGCCCAGCGCGATGCCGGTCGCGCGCTGGACCAGCGTCTTGGTCTCGCTGCGGGTGCGGCGGTTGACGGTGCGACGGCGCTCCTCCTGGCGGACGCGCTTGAGCGCCTGCGGGGTCCGAGCCCCCTTCCAGGTGCGAGCCTTTCTTGCCACGGACGACCCTCGAGAGTGGATGACAGGGGTGGAAACGAAACGAACGCCGGCGTGCGGCGCATCGGAGCCGGGAGTATAGCACCGGCCGGGTCAGCGCTCCGACTCGACAAGCGCCCGCCGAGCGGGGACAATGCGCCCGGCGCGGCCGCTTTGCCCTCGGCCGTTGGAACGCGACGCCCGAAATTGGCGTCTCTGGGAGGAACATGACCACCCTCACCGCCCTCGCCCGCCCCGCGACCCTGTTGGCGCCTGGCTCGCCGCGCCGTGGTTTCCTGCTGGGCTTCCTGGCCACGCTGGCGGCCGGCATCATGATCGTGGCCACGGCCTCCATCGCGGTGAGCGTGATGAACACCGGCAGGGTCATGCCCGGCGTCCGCGTCGCCGGCGTCGAGATTGGCGGCCTGGATCGCGGCGCAGCGGGCCAGCGGCTACTGGCTGCGCTCCCGTCGCTGGCCGAGGGCAGCGTGGTGGTGGAGGTTGGTGGTGCCAGCGTTGAGGTGCGGTTCGCGGAGCTTGGCCGCTCGTACGACGTGGACGCCATGATCTCGTCCGCCTACGGGGTGGCGCGCAGCGGCGACCTCGTCTCCGACGCCGTGGCGCGCCTGCGGGTGCTCGCCGTGCCTGCCAGCGTGCCGGTGGTCGTCAGCACCGAGGGCGGCTCCGGCGTCGAAACCGTGGTTGCCCAGATCGTGGACCGCTTCGAGGCGGAGGCCTCGGACGCGGCGATCAGCTACGAAGCGGGCGAGGGCTTCGCGGTCGAAGAGGCGGTGACCGGGTCGCAACTCGACGTCGAATCCCTCCGCTCGCAGCTTCTGAGCTCCACCGCCACGACGGCGAGCCAGGTCACGATCTCGGTTCCGACCCAGACCATCCGTCCCGAGATCACGACCGATGAGGCGGCAGACGCCGCCGACGAGGCCAACGCCATCGCCGGCGCCCCACTGACCCTTCGAGCCGGCGACGAGGCATACCGCATCGGGACAGCTCGGCTGGCGGACCTGATCAGCTTCGAGGAAGCGAGCGGCTCGGTCAGCGTGCGCCTCAACGAGCAAGCCATCGGCCGCATGGTCCGGCCCCTGGCTCCGGCGGTCGCCCGGGCGCCGCAGGACGCGGCGTACGAGTGGGGCTCCGGTGGCATCACGGGCGTGGTGCCCGCGGTGAACGGCCAAGAGCTCGACGTGCGCGCCAGCGTCCGCGCCGTGGCCGACGTGCTGCGCGAGCGCGGGGCAGGAGCGGCTCGGCGGGCGGTGCCGCTGGCTGTGACGACCAGTGCGCCGGCGCTGACGACCCAGGCCGCACAGGCCGCCGCGCCGAGGATGAGGGTCCTCGGCACCTGGAGGACGGACTACGACCCGGGCGAGGGCAACTTCTGGAACGCGAATATCCACATCCCGGCCTGGGACCTGGATGGCCACGTGGTCGCCCCGGGCGAGTGGTTCAGCTTCTGGAACGATATCGGCCCGGTCACGGTGGAGCGGGGGTACGGTTACGGCGGCGCCATCATCGGCGGCCGCAGCGTGCCAAACGGCGCGCTGGCGGGTGGTATCTGCTCGACCTCCACGACCCTCTTCAACGCCGCCATGCGCTCGGGGCTCGAGATCGGTGAACGGATCAACCACAGCTACTACATCGAGCGCTACCCGGTGGGCCTGGACGCCACGGTGTTCAAGACCGACACGTGGGTGACCGACATGACCTTCCGCAACGACACTGCCAATCCGGTCGTCATCCGCTCCTACACCGGCAACGGCTGGGTGCGGTTCGACATCTGGGGCGTGCCGGACGGCCGCACGGTGGAGCTGTCGGACCCGGTCACCTCAAACCACGGCACGGCGGTCTGGACGACGGTGGTCAATCCCAGCCTGGCGCCGGGAACCAGCCGGATCGTCGAGTACCCGCACGACGGCTTCAACGCCGTCGTGACCCGCTGGGTGCGCGACGCGGACGGGAACCTGCTCCACCAGGACGTGTGGCACAGCACCTACCGCACGGTAAACGGCATCACCGAGGTGGGGCCCCGCGGCTGAGCGCCAGGCGCGCCCCGTAGACTCGGGCACGTGATCCCGCTGGAGCGAATCCGCAACTTCAGCATCGTCGCGCACATCGACCACGGCAAGTCCACGCTGGCCGACCGCCTGCTGGAGGCCACGCACACCATCGAGCGGCGACTGATGACCTCCCAGGTGCTCGACTCCATGGAGCTCGAGCGCGAGAAGGGCATCACCATCAAGGCCCGAGCGGTGCGGCTGCACTACGAGGCGCCGGACGGGCACACCTACGCGCTCAACCTGATCGACACGCCGGGCCACGTCGACTTCAGCTACGAGGTGAGCCGGTCGCTGCAGGCCTGCGAGGGCGCGATCCTGGTGGTGGACGCAAGCCAGGGGATCGAGGCGCAGACGCTGGCCAACGTCCACCTGGCCATGCAGCAGGACCTGGTCATCATCCCGGTGGTCAACAAGATCGACCTGCCCAGCGCCGATCCGGAGCTGGTCGTCGCCGAGCTGGAGGACACCCTCGCCATCCCGCGCGAGGAGGTCATCCTGGCCTCCGCAAAGGACGGCGTGGGCGTGTCCGAGATCCTGGAGGCTATCGTGACGCGCGTCCCGTCGCCGCGTGGCGACTCCCGAGCGCCGCTCCAGGCGCTCGTCTTCGACAGTCACTACGACCCGTACAAGGGCGTGGTGGCCTACGTCCGAGTGGCGAACGGGACGCTCCACGACCACGAGCGCGTTCGCTTCATGGCCACCGACGCGCGAAGCGAGATCCTGGAGCTCGGCTATTTTCGGCCTCAGCCAGTTCCCACCCGAAGCCTCACCGCCGGCGAGGTTGGCTACGTCGCATCCGGCCTGAAGAGCATCGCCGACGCGCGCGTGGGCGACACCCTGACTGATGGCGACCGCCCCGCGCCCGACCCGCTCCCCGGCTACAAGCAGGCACTGCCGCTGGTCTTCGCCGGCATCTACCCCATGCGCGGCGACGAGTACCCGCTGCTGCGCGACGCGCTCGACAAGCTCCACCTCAACGACGCCAGCTTCGTGTACGAGCCCGAGTCGAGCGTGGCGCTTGGGTTCGGTTTTCGTTGCGGCTTTCTTGGGATGCTGCACATGGAGATCGTCCAGGAGCGCCTGGAGCGCGAGTTCGACCTGGGCCTCATCGCGTCGGCCCCCAGCGTGGAGTACCGGGTGAAAACCCACCACCGGGCGGACGAGGTGGCGGTGGACAACCCGGCCCAGATGCCGGAGTCCGGCGAGATCGAGCAGATCAGCGAGCCGTGGGTCTCGGTGCAGGTCATCACGCCCACCGACTACATCGGGCCCATCATGGAGCTCGCCACCGGACGGCGCGCCGAGTTCAAGACGATGGAGTACCTCGACCCCAGGCGCGTGAACCTGCACCTCGAGATGCCGCTGGGCGAGCTGATCATCGACTTCTACGACCAGCTCAAGAGCCGCTCGTCCGGGTACGCCAGCCTGGACTACCACTACATCGGCTACCGCCCCGGTGACCTGGTGAAGCTGGAGGTCCTCGTCAACGGGGAGCCGGTGGATGCGCTGTCGTTGATCGTTCATCGGTCAAACGCCTACCGGCAGGGCAAGGCGCTGGTCGAGAAGCTGACCGAGCTGATCCCGCGCCAGATGTTCGAGGTCCCGGTCCAGGCCGCCATCGGCTCGCATATCATCAGCCGCGAGACGATCCGGGCCATGCGCAAGAACGTGCTCGCCAAGTGCTACGGGGGAGATGTCACGCGCAAGCGCAAGCTCCTCGAGAAGCAGCGGGAGGGCAAGCAGCGGATGAAGCGCATCGGCTCGGTCGAGATCCCGCAGGAGGCCTTCCTGGCGGTGCTCCGCATGAACGAGGCGTCGTAGATGCCGTTCGAGGAATCGCTGCGCCTCTCCATCGCGCTGGGTCTGACCATCTTCCTGGTGTTGCTCCGTTTCGACTCCGACCGCATCCTGCGCTCGGACTACTTCCGCTACCGATACCCGTGGATCGGGCCGCTGTCGTACTACGGCCTGGTGATCGCCTTCGCCATCGGCATCGCCGTCATATTGCCCAACGGTCGGGGCCGCCTGTTCCTGACGCCCGGTGATCCCGAGCTCTCGTTGCAGATCATGCTGCTGTTCAGCGCGGTCGGCGTGCTCACCGGCTTGGCCTTCGCGTTCCGCTGGTACGGCGCCATCACGCCGCTGCCTACGGCGTTGCTGCCCTCGCGCCTGATCGGCACCGCCGCCAGCGCGGTGGCCGACGAGCTCCAGTTCCGGTCCATCGTGCTGGGCATGCTGATCTTCGCGGACCTGCCCGGCGGGGTCGGGACCGCCATCGTGATCCAGGCCCTGCTCTACGGCCTGGCGCAGCGCCGCCTGTGGCGTGAGCGGCAGTGGTTCTTCCTGATCGCCTCGGTCCTGCTCGGTTACGCGGCGGGGCAGGCGACTGTGGCGGCGGGCTCGGTGGTGCCCGCCATCGTCGGCCACTTTGCGGTCATGGCGGCGCTCTTCGCCTTCGCGGGAGGACGCCTGCGCACCCGTCCGATCTAGGGGCGCGGATGGCGTCATGCCACTGGCGCCTTGACGCCCGCGCCCCCGCATCGCGCCCAGCGACGCAGATCGGGCACGACAGGGCGTTCGTGCGTGGACTGTTGTGCCCAGCGACCCAGATGCCGCAGGACAGGGCGTTCGTGCGTGGACTGTTGCGCCCAGCGACCCAGATGCCGCCTGCATGCTCACCCAGCGAGCATGGCAAACAGTAATCGACCGTTCCCGTGTCCGTTAGGCTCCCCCGGTGAGCACCGAGGTCCCATCCACCGGCGCGCAGGCCAACAGTCGTAGCCACCACCTGTACGTCCACGTGCCGTTCTGCCGGCTGGTGTGCGCCTACTGCGATTTCGTGACCGTTGGCGGACGCGGGGCTGATATTCCGCGCTACGTCGACGCGCTGCTGGCCGAACTTGGCCAGCGGCCCGCGCCTGGGCGGCTCGCGACGATCTACTTCGGCGGCGGCACACCGTCACTGCTGCCGCCCGCCGCCGTGGCGCGCGTGATTGAAGCGGCCGAGGGGCGATGGGGCGCGACACCCGACGAGATCACGCTGGAGGCAAACCCCTCGCTGCGCGAGGCGCCGGACTGGGGGGCGCTACGCCAGGCTGGCGTCAACCGCATCTCGCTGGGCGTGCAGTCGCTGCGCGACGGCGACCTGCGAGCCCTGGCTCGCGGCCACACCGCCGGCGAGCCCCGCGCGGCGTACGCCGCAGCCCGCGCCGCCGGCTTCGAGAACGTCAGCCTGGACCTGATCTACGCGATCCCCGGCCAGGATCTTGAAGCCTGGCGGGGGGTCGTGGCCGAGGCGGTGGCCCTGCAACCGGAGCATCTGTCGCTCTATGCGCTTCAGCTGGCGCTGGCCCCCGACGAATGGGCGGCGCCTCCGCGGGCCGGCGCACTGCGCTGGAGGGCTCGTGCGGCCGCGCTCCAGGACGACGATGTGGCTGCCGACCAGTACCGTGTGGCCGAGGATATGCTGGCCGGCGCCGGCTACCGCCACTACGAGCTGTCGTCATGGTCGCAGCCCGGACGTGAGTCGCGGCACAACGCCGCCTACTGGGCGCGGCGGCCCTACACCGGCATCGGAGCAGGCGCGCACTCGTACGACGGCGGCGACTACCGCTCCTGGAACGTGCGCGACCTCGACACCTACCTGGCGTCCGTCGAGGCAGGCCGCCTGCCGAGGGCCGGCCATGAGCGGCTGGACCCATCCACTCGCGCGTTCGAGGCCGTGGCGCTGGGCCTGCGCCGCGTCGACGGCCTCGAGCGACAGGCGTTCGCGGCCGAGTTCGGTAGCGACCCGGCAGCCTACTTTGCAGGAGCGGTGGAGGAGACGGTGGCCTACGGTCTCGTCGAGCTGGATCCGCGGCGCATCCGCCTCAGCGCGGCCGGGCGGCTGCTGGCCAGCCAGGCGCTCCTCGCGTTCATGGACGGTGCTGCTCAGGCCTGACGTCCTACGCGCGATCGCCGACGGCAGGGTGGATCTCGCCTTTCGCCGCTGGGAGCGTCCTCGCGTGCGGCCTGGTGGACGCCAGCGGACCTCGTTGGGCGTCATCGGCTTCGACGAGGTGACGGTCCTCGACCGCGCCGCCATCAGCGACGCGGATGCGCGCCGCGCCGGCTTCGAGAAGCGCGACCAGCTGCTCTCATTCCTGGACCGGCGGCAGCAGGGCCGGATCTACCGCATCAGCCTGCGCCTGGTCGGCCCGGATCCGCGCGTCAGCCTGCGTCAGCGAACGCCGGATGCGGACGAGCTGCCTGCCATAGCGCGGCACCTGGAGCGGCTGGACCGCGCCAGCCCCCACGGCCCATGGACGCTGGCGGTGCTGGAGGCAATCGCGCAGCACCCGGGAACGAGGGCGGCCGACCTGGCCTCGTCGTTCGGACGCGAGCGGCTGTCCTTCAAGCGCGACGTCCGCAAGCTCAAGGAGCTGGGGCTGACCGAAAGTTTGGAGGTCGGGTACCGGTTGTCGCCGCGCGGCCAGGCCGTCCTCGCGCGCCTCGCCGACGTCGCACTAGCCCCAGCGCCGCGGCGTAGGCAACCGAGCCGGCCACGCCGGCCAACAGGTCGCTGACGGTGTCCCACGTGCCGCGCACGTTGCGCAGCCCGAACCAGACGTCCGAGTAGTACTCCTGCGCCTCGAGCAGGACGTGGCCGATCTGCGCCAGGCCGAGCCCGCTCAGCGCAGGCAGTCGCAGCACCTCGGCAACCGCCACGCCGCCCGCACCAGTGCCGTGGGCGTGCGGAATCAGGTCGAAGTGGCGATGACGGTCGTACCAGTCGAAGTGGTTGCCCGCCAGGTCCAGGGCGAAGATCGACAGCCACAGGTTGTCGGTCCAGACGGGGTACGCGGCGTCCTCACCTCGAAGGCGGCGTCCGGCGTGCAGCGCCGGGACGAACGCGCTGAGCGGGATCATGACGAGCCCCCGCTGCCCGATCGCTTTGCCGGCGAACCGGTGGTCGTCCGGGCGAGCCAGGGCCTCGACCAGCACGCCGACGATGGACGCGCGCAGCAGCGCGTTGACGAGCGTGCCCAGTGCCCGCATGGCGCTCATGCTACGGCGGGGCGCCTTCGTTGACACCGGGCCGCGCCGGTTGGTACGATGCCGAGCGGCCCGTTGGCACTCTCGAGCGTTGAGTGCTAACGATGCCAGAATCCGCGATGATCAACGAACAGAACCTCTCTCACGGCTCGCGATCGCGCTCCAGGGTCGACCTCACCGAGCGCCAGCAGTCGGTCCTGCGCGCGGTTGTCGAGGACTACGTCCTCACCGCCGTGCCGGTGGGCTCCAAGAGCTTGCTTCAGCGCCACCGGCTCGGGGTCAGCTCGGCGACCATCCGAAGTGCCATGGCCGATCTCGAGGCGGTCGGGCTGCTGAGCCAGCCGCACACCAGCGCGGGACGCGTGCCGTCGGACCTCGGATACCGCGTCTACGTCGAGTCGCTGATGCGCGAGGCGCAGCTGGACCCAACTGACCAGCTCATGATCCGGCACCAGTTCAGCCAGGTGCAGCTGACCAGCAACGAGTGGCTGCGCCTGGCGGCCAGCATCCTGGCGGGCAGCACCCGATCGGCCTCGGTCGTCACCCCGGCGCGGTCGCGCAGGGCGCGCTTCGGCCACGTCCAGCTGGTGCAGCTGGCCGACGGTGCCCGGCTCTGCGTCCTTGTGCTGGCCGATGGCAACGTCGTTCAGCGCCGCCTGGACCGGTCGGCGGTGGACCGGGTCAGCGGCGATACGCCCATCGGGCAGGCCGAGCTGGACGCCGTGGCCGCGGACTTCAATGCCCGGCTATCCGGCCAGGCCGCTCCCGCCGTGCGGCGCCGGACGGCGAAGCCGGGCTCGCTCGAGAGTGCCGTGGGCGAGACGGTGGCGAGCCTGCTGGAGGAGGCGGACGCCGCCGTGGTTGAGGAGATCATCACCGACGGCATCACCAACGTGCTGGAGCAACCCGAGTTCGCGCAGGGTTTCAAGCTGCGGGGCGTGCTGGAGGTCCTCCAGCGCTCGGATTTCTTCGAGCAGCTGATCCCGCTGCTGGCGCGGCGGCGGGGCGTGCACGTCATCATCGGGCACGAGAACAGCATCGACGCCATGCACGACGTCAGCCTCGTGTTCGCTCCATACGGCCAGCCCGATCAGGCACTCGGCATGCTGGGCGTCCTGGGGCCGACCCGCATGCCGTACCCGCGGGCCATCCGCACCGTCGGCTACCTGTCGTCACTGATGAACGAGCTCATCACCAGCCACCATGAACACCATGACTGATCGACCCACCAACGGAGACGCGCGCGAGGCGCCCGACCAGCCGCGCCGCGAGGAACGCGGCAAGGGGCCGTCCCGCGCAGAGCTGCTGGCGAAGCTCGAGGAGCTCAACGGCGAGCTGGAGCGCGCACGCGCCAGCGACGAGGAGCATCTGCGCGCCTGGCAGCGCTCGGCGGCGGACTTCGCCAACTACCGGCGTCGGACCGACGAGGAGCGGGAAGTGGTTGCGCGCTTCGCCAACGCCACGCTGATCGGCAAGCTGCTGGCCGTCGTGGACGACTTCGATCGTGCCCTGGAGAACGTGCCGCAGGACGTTCACGAGGGCTGGGTCGACGGGGTGCGTCTCGTCGAGCGCAAGCTGCGGGCCGTCCTCGAATCGGAGGGCGTAACGCCCATCGACGCGGTCGGCCAGCCCTTCGATCCGAACCTGCACGAGGCGGTCGTCCACGAGGAGACAGCCGACCATCCCGACAACCACGTCATCGGCGAGCTGCAGCGCGGCTACCGGCTGCACGATCGGATCCTGCGCCCAGCGCTCGTCCGAGTCGCCAATAACCCTGCAAGCAACCCCGCGAGCACAGCCGCGAGCAATCCGAAGGAGCACTGATCCATGGGCAAGATCATCGGCATCGACCTGGGCACGACCAACTCGGTCGTGGCCGTCATGGAGGGCGGCGAGCCACAGGTCATCACCAATGCGGAGGGCGGCCGCATCACGCCGTCGGTCGTTGCCTTCGCCAAGTCGGGCGAGCGACTGGTGGGCCAGGTCGCCAAGCGCCAGGCCATCACCAACTCGGAGAACACCATCTTCAGCATCAAGCGCTTCATGGGCCGTCGCTGGGACGATCCCGAGGTCCAGCGCAGCAAGGACCTGGTCCCGTACAAGGTCGAGAAGGACCCCAAGTCCGACGGGATCATCGTGACGCTGGCCAATGGCAAGACCTTCAGCCCGCCGGAGATCAGCGCCATGATCCTCCAGAAGCTGAAGGGCGACGCCGAGAACTACCTGGGCGAGAAGGTGACCGATGCTGTCATCACCGTCCCGGCCTACTTCGACGACACCCAGCGCCAGGCCACCAAGGACGCCGGCCGCATCGCCGGGCTGGACGTCAAGCGGATCGTCAACGAGCCGACCGCATCGGCCCTGGCCTACGGCCTGGACAAGCAGAAGGACGAGAAGATCGCCGTCTACGACCTGGGCGGCGGAACGTTCGACATCTCCATCCTCGAGCTATCCGAGGGCGTCTTCGAGGTGCGCTCCACCAACGGTGACACGCACCTGGGCGGCGATGACTTCGACCAGCGCATCATCGACTGGCTGATCGACGAGTTCCGCAAGGACCAGGGCATCGACCTGTCCAAGGACCGCATCGCGCTCCAACGCCTCAAGGAGGCCGCCGAGAAGGCCAAGATCGAGCTGTCGTCCACGACGCAGACCGAGATCAACCTGCCCTTCATCAGCGCCGATGCATCGGGCCCCAAGCATCTGGTCATCACGCTCTCGCGCGCCAAGCTGGAGGACCTGGTCGCCGACCTCATTCGCCGTACCGAGGAGCCGGTTCGGCAGGCGCTGGCCGACGCGAACCTCAAGCCGGGCGACATCAACGAGGTGATCCTCGTCGGTGGCATGACGCGCATGCCGGCCGTGGTCGAGGCCGTCAAGCGCATGTTCAACGGCAAGGAGCCGCACAAGGGCGTCAACCCCGACGAGGTGGTCGCGGTCGGCGCCGCGATCCAGGCCGGCGTGCTGGGCGGCGAGGTCAAGGACGTGCTGCTGCTGGACGTGACGCCGCTGTCGCTGGGCATCGAGACCCTGGGCGGCGTGGCGACCAAGATGATCAACCGCAACACGACCATCCCGACCTCGCACACCCAGATCTTCTCGACCGCCAGCGACAACCAGCCGAGCGTGGACATCGTGGTGCTGCAGGGCGAGCGCGAGATGGCCGCCGACAACAAGAAGCTGGCCACCTTCCGGCTGGACGGCATCCCGCCCGCGCCGCGTGGCGTCCCGCAGATCGAGGTCACCTTCGATATCGACGCCAACGGCATCCTCAACGTGACCGCCAAGGACAAGGCGACGAACAAGGAGCAGAAGGTGACCATCACCGCCAGCTCCATGCTCGCCAAGGAGGACGTGGACCGCATGGTCCGCGAGGCCGCCGAGCACGCGGAGGAGGACCGTCAGCGGCGCGCCGAGGTCGAGTCCCGCAACGAGGCCGATGCCTACGTCTTCCAGGCCGAACGCCTGCTGAAGGACCTCGACGAGAAGCTCTCGGACGAGGAGAAGACGGAGCTCCAGGCGCGCATCGACGCCGTGCGAGAAGCCCTCAACGGGACCGATGCGGGCGCGATCGACTCCACCAAACAGCAGCTCGCCGAGGCGATGCAGCGGATCGGCAGCCGCGCCTACGAGGCGGCCGGCGCAGGCCAGCCCGGATCCGGCAACGGGACCGATGGCACCGGCGAGGCCGGTGCCGCGGATGCCGGGACGCCGGAGGGCGAGGGCGCCGGGGAAGAGGAGACGATCGAGGGCGAGTACAAGGAGGTCTGATCCCCGACCCGAAATTGGGCCGGCGGCACCGCGCCTTGGCTGGCTAGCGCAACGGCCTGCCAGCGCTGTGCCAGCGGCTCAGTCCCGCGCCGCCGGCATATCGAACGGGCTTAGGACGCGGTGGTGCTGGCGAGTTGCGCCGTGCACTGCGGGCAGCGGCGGGCGGATTCCGGGATCGAGGACGTGCACTCCGGGCAGTTCTTCATGGCTGGCGTGGGCGGTGGCGGGCGCAGCCGGTTCATCGGTACCACCACGAAGAAGTAGATCGCCGCCGCGATGAGCACGAACGCGATCAGGGCGTTCAGGAACAGGCCCCACTCGATCACGGCGCCCGACGGAAGCTCGGTGCGCAGCTGCGAGAAGTCGGGAACGCCCACCAGGCCGAGCAGCGGCGTCAGGATGCCGGTCACGAACGCGGTAACCACGCTGGCGAAGGCGGCCCCCAGGACGAAGGCCACGGCCAGGTCGACGACGTTGCCGCGCATGACGAAGTCGCGGAACCCGCTGATCATCTCCTCACCTCCTCCATTGCCGGCATCGGGAGCCGGCTGGCACCGAGTATATGGGCCGGGTGCATCGGTCTAGACTCGAAGCTCATGCGCCTGGCGACCTGGAACGTCAACTCGCTGAAGGCCCGCCTGGATCGCGTGCTGGCCTGGACCGAGGCGAAGCAGCCGGACGTGCTGTGCATGCAGGAGACGAAGGTCTCCGACGACCAGGCGCCGATGATGGACTTCCGGGCGCTCGGCTACGAGCTCGTGCACCATGGGCCGGGCCGGTGGAACGGCGTGGCCATCGCGTCGCGCATCGGTCTCGAGGAGATCGTCACCGGCATCCCGACTGCGGACGGCTGGACCGATGACGGCGGGCGATTCCTGGCGGCCAGCTGTGGACCGATGCGGGTGGCGACCATCTACGTGCCGAACGGCAGGATGGTCGATTCCGACTTCTATCTCCAGAAGCTCGAGTGGCTGGCGCGGCTGGCCAGCTGGCTGGACGACACCGATCCCGAGACCGAGCTTGCGATCTGCGGCGACTTCAACGTGGCTCCCGAGGACATCGACGTGTGGGATCCGGCCGCGGCGCACGGCGCCACGCACGTCTCGCCGCGCGAGCGAGAAGCGGTCGCCAAGCTGCGGGAGTGGGGGATGGTGGACGTGGTCCGTCACTTCCATCCCGAGCCAGGGTACTTCACCTGGTGGGACTACCGCGCGGGCCACTTCCACAAGAACTTCGGGATGCGCATCGACCACGTGTACGTCTCGCCCAAGCTGGCCGCGCGGGCGGTGGCGGCGGAGCGGGACCGTGACGCACGCAAGCCGTCGACCTATCCGGGCATCCCGTCGGACCATGCGCCGATCGTGGTCGAGTTCTCCGAATGAGTGGCGGCCGCGAGCAGCCACCCATTCGCTGGAGGCTGCACCTCGCCTCGTCGCCAGCGGCCGTGCACGGGATGCTCAGCACCGACGAAGGCCGCGCCCGCTTCTGGGCCGAGTCCGCCGACGAGCGCGACGGGTGGATTTATTGGCGCTGGCCGGGGGCCATGGAGGCGCGAACGCGCGTGCTCGCCAGCGAGGCGCCGGCCCTCTTCACGGTCGAGTACTTCGCCAGAAGCATCGCCACCTTTGAGCTGGCCGATGACGGCAGCGGCGGCACCGATCTCACGCTCACCGACGAAGGCGTGCCCCCCGAGGATTGGGCCGAGACGCACGCCGGCTGGGTCTCGGTGCTCATGGCGCTCAAGGCGGCGGTCGACCACGGCATCGACCTTCGCAACCACGATCCTGACCGGACCTGGGAGCAGGGCTACGCCGATAACTGAGTGGCGAGGACCTCGACGAGCTTGCGGCGCGGTCACGTCTCGACCGCGCTCAGCGCTCCGGCGACGGCCCGCCCGATGCGAGTGCGCGGCCAGGTGACGGATCTCGCTCCCACGAACGAGGTGTAGTCGCGCAGCGCCGCGGACAGGGCGGGGACGAAGTGCGGCTCCTCCATCGGTCTGAAGCCGTCCTCGAACCAGATCCCGAGTATTCGAAGCGTGCCGCTTGCTCGCTCCAGGCGTGGCTCGATGCGTCCCACCAGGCGCTCACCGAACAGGATCGGCAGCACGTAGTAGCCCCAGCGTCGCTTCGCCGCCGGGACGTAGACCTCCCACACGTAGTCGAAGCCGAACAGGTCGCGCAGCAGGCCGCGGTCCCAGACGAACGGGTCCAGCGGCGCCAGAAACGTCACGGCCGGATCGAGCACTTCGCTCTCGGCGTCTTGGAGCATGTGACGCTCGTCGGCGGGCGCGTAGCGCGTCCCCTTGAGCCCCTCGACCTCGACAGGTAGGAGCGCGCCGGCCTCGACCAGCTCGGCCGTGCGTCGGCGGCGGTCGGTCGCCGGCCCCGTGCCGTACACGACGTCGGCTGGGCCGGGCGAGGCCATGAGGCCGATGGCGCGATACCGGCTCCACAGCCGGTGGCGCATGGCGTCCTCCTCCGGCTCGCGCCGGTCCAGGAGCTTGGCGGGGACGAGCCGCTCCATCAGGTCGTAGTAGCGGCGGTTGCCATCGCGTCGCGCGATGCCCAGGCGGCCGGTCACGAACAGCGCCTCCATCACTGCCCGTGCAGCCCGCGTTGGCGCCCACCACCAGTCGATGGCCTGGTCGTGGTCGCGGAAGGCGGCGGTGGAGAGCGGTCCCTCCGCACGGATGCGCCCGAGGATGGCGTCGACCACGGCCGCCTGCTCGCGCAGGATCCGATCGCTGTAGTAACTCTGCGCGCGCTCCCACGCCAGGCGGTAGTGCGGCAGCTCGCCAATGGGCAGGATGTTGAGGCTCTTGTTGTAGACCTCGATCAGGCGGCGGTCGGCGCCATACAGCCAGGCGTCCAGCCATTCGCGTCGGTAGCCTGCGACCCGCGCATGAAGCACCAGGTCGTGATTGCGCGCACCCGGCACCTCCAGCGGGTCGAACTGGAGGCTCCCAAGCCGATCGACCACCCGCAGGACCGATTCCGGCTCCGCCGGGAGGCTGCGAGGCGGCGCCAGACCGTGGCGCGTCACCAGGTAGCGTCGGGCGTGGTCCGCGGTGATCCGGAGCGGCTCGTTCATGGCGGCCGGATGCTAGCCGACCGCCCCTACAATCGGGCCAGCATGGTCACCGAGCGCATGCCGGAGATGCCGGCCGCGACCGCGTCTGCTCCCGCGGCTGGATCCGCGGCCGCGGATCGGGCCCTGCGTGCGCAGCTGCTGGCGACCGAGCACTGGAGCCTGCTGGCGACGCGCTCGCTGTCGTGGAACGAGTCCTTCGCGCGGGCGGGGATGTTCCTGACGCTGTTGTCCGGCGCCATCGTGGCGCTGGCGCTGGTCGCGCAGGCGACCTCCTTCGGTGAAGGCTTCGTGGTGTTCGCCCTGCTGCTGCTTCCCGTACTGCTGGTGGTGGGCCTGGCTACCTACGCCCGGCTGCTGGAGGTCAACAACGAGGACCTCGTCTGGGTGGCGGGCATGAACCGATTGCGCCGGGCCTATCTCGAGCTGGCGCCTGACCTGGAGCGCCATTTTGTTACCGGCGTGACCGAGGACCGCAGCGGGATGCTGCGAACCTACGGCGCCGTGGTCGAGACGGGCGGCGGCCTCCTCCACGGGCTGATCACGACCCCCGGCACCATCGCCTTCGTGAATGCCATGCTCGCCGCCGTCCTGGCCGCCGTGGCGACGATCGCCCTCCAGACAGCCATGGCGCCCGCCGCGGGCTTGGGAGTCGTCGTGTTCATCGCCAGCTTCCTGGTGCTGTACTGGTGGGGATACCGGTCGCAACGAATGGCCGGCCTGGTCATGGGGCGTCTCGCCGAGGCGCTTCCGCGGCAGGGCGAGTCCACGGCCCCAGACGGTCCCGCCTCCTGAGCCGAGGGGCAGCCTGGCACTCTCAATCGGAGAGTGCCAATTTGTATAATCCCGCCGCGATGGCGATCAAGCGCGACTACTACGAGGTGCTCGGCGTCCCGCGCGATGCCTCCGACGAGGAGATCAAGCGCGCCTTCCGCCGGGCCGCCCAGCGCCATCACCCCGACGTGGACACCAGCCACGGCGCCGAAGAGCGCTTCAAGGAGCTGAACGAGGCGTATCGGGTGCTCGGCGACCGGCAGCGGCGGACCGCGTACGACATGTTCGGCCATGCCGGCGTCGACGGCGCCAGCACCGGAGGCGGCTTCGAGGGCTTCGGGGGCGGCTTTGGACCGTTCGGCGACATCTTCGACGCCTTCTTCGGCGGGTCACCGGCTGGAACGCGCCAGCGGCGGCGGGTCGTGGCAGGGGCCGACCTGCGCTACGAAATGACCATCGAGTTCGAGGAGGCGATCACCGGCGTCACGCGTGAGATCCGCTTCCCGACGCTCGTGGCCTGCGAGCTCTGCGGCGGCAGCGGCGGCGAACCGGGCAGCGAGCCGCAGACGTGCCCGGAATGCAATGGCACCGGCGAGCGTCGCCGCGTGAGCCAGACGATCCTGGGTCAGATGGTGAACATCACCGCCTGCCCGCGCTGCAACGGCGAGGGCCGCATCATCGCCACTGCCTGTAGCAACTGCAACGGCGAGGGCCGCGTTCGCCAGGAGCGACGCCTGGAGGTCACGATCCCGCCGGGGATCGACAGCGGGCAGCGCATCGCGATCGAGGGCCAGGGCGAGGCGGGGCCGCGGGGCGGGCCGCCCGGCGACCTGTATGTGTCGGTCACGGTCAAGGAGCACGCGGAGCTGGTTCGTCGCGGGACCGAGCTGTACTACGAGCTGCCAATGACCTTCGCTCAGGCCGCACTGGGCGCTCGCGTGACGGTCCCAACCGTCGACGGCCAGCAGGACCTGGAGATCCCGCCCGGCACGCAATCGGGCGCCGAGTTCAAGCTGCGCGGCGAGGGCGTGCCACGCCTGCGGGGCAGTGGTCGCGGTGACCTCCACGTCATCGCCACCCTGGTGGTCCCCGCCAGGCTGTCGAAAAAGGAGCGCGACCTGCTCAAGCAGCTCGACGCGGTCAGCGGGCCGGCGGAGCTGCCCAAGCGCGGGGACGGACTGTTCGACCGGCTGCGCGACATCTTCGCCTAGGCGCGGCGTGGGCTCGCCGTGCGCTGGCTGGAGCTGACCGTCGAAGCAGACGCCGAGGCGGTGGAGGCCGTGAGCGAGATCCTCGGGCGGGTGGCATCCGGCACCGCGGTGCGGCCAACGCGGCTGGTCCCTGATCCCGGTGACGAGCTCTCCGTCCGCGAGGATGCGACCGCGCCGTACGAGGTGACCGCGCACATCCCCGACGACGCCGATGCCCCTCGCGCGGTGGAAGCCACGGAGCGCGCGCTGTGGCACGTGCAGGCGTTCGGGCTGCGCCCCGTCGGCGACCTGCGCGTGCGGAGCGTGGACGACACCGACTGGCTCGCGCGCTGGAAGGATGGCTACGTCGCTCAGCGGATCGGGCGGGTCGTGATCGTGCCGACATGGCTCGACGAGCCCATCGGCCACGACGAGGTCGCGGTGCGCCTCGATCCCGGGATGGCGTTCGGAACCGGCCTGCACCCGACCACCCGCGCCTGCCTGGCCCTCCTCCAGGGCCTTGGCCCGATGCCCCCGCACGTCCTGGATGTCGGCTCCGGCTCCGGCATTCTCGCCCTGGCCGCGGCCCGGCTGGGTGCTGAGCGCGTCGAATGCCTGGACACCGATCCGGTCGCCGTCGAGGTGACGCGCGCCAACGCCGTCGCCAACGGGCTGGCCGATCGGGTGCACGCGACGCATGGCTCCCTGCCCGAGCGGGCCGCTGAGCCCTACGGGCTGGTCCTGGCGAACCTCGTGGCGAGCGTGCTGGTGCAGCTCGCGCCGCGGCTCGCCGCCCACGCGGCCGCGGGCGGCACGCTGGTGGCAGGCGGCGCCATCGCTGGCCGTGGTGACGAGGTGCTGGCCGCGATGCGCCAAGCCGGCTTTCGCCTCGACCAGCGCCTCGACGACGGCGAGTGGACCGCGTTGAAGCTGGTCCGAACGTGACGCTGCACCGCTTCTTCGTGCGGCCCGATGAGATGGCCGGCCCTCGGTTTGCGCTGCCCGATGAGATCGGGCACCAGGTGCTGCGCGTCCTGCGCATGCGGTCGGGCGACCGGTTCGTGCTGCTGGACGGTCGCGGCCAGGCCGCCATGTGCCGGCTCGAGGGCGACGAATGCGTGGTCGAGGAGCGCGGCCCGGCGGGCGGCGAGCCTGGTCACCGGCTCACCGTCTGGCAGGCGCTGCTGCGTGGCGATCACCTGGAGCCTGTGGTGCGCCACGCGACCGAGGTTGGCGTTGCCGAGTTCCGGCTGTTCGTCAGCGAGCGGTGCGTGGTCCGGGACCTGTCGCCGCGGCGCCTCGAGCGGCTGCGCGGCCTGGCCCGCGAGGCTGCGGAGCAGTCCGAACGGGGAATGGTCCCGCCAGTCCACGAGCCGGTCCGCCTCGCGGACGCGATCGGCAGCGGTTCGGTCCTGCTGCTGGAGCGCGCCAGCGCGCCGCGGCTGTCCGAAATCCCGTCGCCGCCGGGCGTCATCATCGGCCCCGAGGGTGGTTTCTCCGAGGATGAAGTGCACGTTGCGGTGAGCGCCGGCACGGTCACCGCGTCGCTCGGGAGCCGCATCCTGCGGTCAGAGACGGTTGCCGTGGCCGCCGCCGCGGTCGTCTTGTCGCGCACGGGCGACTTCGCCTAGGCTGCGGCCATGGACGAGCGCGATCCGAACTGCCTCTTCTGCCGGATCGTGGACGGCGAGGTGCCGTCCGAGACGGTGCTCATGGACGAACGAGTCCTCGTCTTCCGCGACATCAACCCGCGCGCGCCGACGCATGTCCTGGCCGTGCCCAAGCGGCACGTGGCCTCCGCAGCCGAGCTCGGCGACGACGATGGCGACCTGTTGGCCGCCCTCTTCTCGGCGCTGCGTCGTGTCGCCGAGCAGGAGGGCCTACGCGGATATCGGATCGTCACCAATGTTGGGCCCGAGGCGGGGCAGAGCGTGTTCCACCTCCACTTCCATCTGCTCGGCGGCCGCAGCCTGACGTGGCCACCGGGGTGATGGGTCGCGTTGACCCCCTCCACCCCCGCTGCTAGACTCCGCGGGCTTGTGCGCCGGGCAGGCGTGCGACAGGCTTCCGCCTGCGCATGCGCTCATGGCGCCATGACGAAGCAGAGAGGAGGCGAGACGTTTGGCAGAGGTCCGCGTGGGCGAGAACGAGACGTTCGAGAGCGCGCTGCGCCGCTTCAACAAGAAGATCCAGCAGTCGGGAATCCTGGCTGAGGCGCGGCGCCGCGAGCACTACGAGAAGCCCAGCGTGAAGCGCAAGCGCAAGGAAGCCAAGAAGCGAAAGGCTACCCGCGCGTAGGCCGCCAGACGCTCACTCCGCAAACCGCGGGCCCGGTCGATCCGTCCAGACCAAGACCCATGACGCCCGCACCGTCCCTGAACCGATGACCCTCCAGACGCGGATCGAGTCCGCCATGCGCGACGCCATGCGCGCGCGCGACGAGCGGCGCACCTCGACCCTACGGATGGCCATGGCGGCTGCCCACAACCGGGAGATCGAGCTGGGTCGGCCGCTGAGTGATCAGGAAGTGGTCGAGGTGCTGGGTCGTCAACTGAAGCAGCGCCGCGAGTCGGTCGAGCAGTTCCGGGCCGGCGGCCGCGAGGAGCGGGCGGTCGACGAGGAGGCCGAGGCGGCCATCCTGTCCGAGTTCCTGCCGGCACAGCTCCCCGAGGACGAGCTGACGGCCATGGTCGACCAGGCCGTGGCCGAGACCGGCGCGAGCGGGCCGGCGGACATGGGCAGGGTCATGGGCGCGCTCATGCCACGCACCAGGGGCCGGGCGGACGGGCGAATCGTCTCCGAGCTGGTCCGGCGTCGGCTGGGGAGCGGCTGAGGTGTTCATCCCGCGCACGCTGGCCGAGACGGAGCTGGGACGCGGCCGCGGCCCGTGGGTGCGCGCGCTGGGCGTGGGCGGCCTGCTGGCCCTGGCGCTGTGGGCCATTGCCTCGGTCAGCTTCGCGGCGGGCCAGGTCGACCTCCAGGTGGGCGACGTTCCACCGGCGGACATCCGCGCGCCTCGGAGCGTGACGTTCGTCTCGCCGTCCGAGACGGAGAAGGCCAGGGAGGCTGCGGCGGACGACGTGCCGCCGGTGTACGTCGACATCGCGCCGCGCGCCGACATCCGCGAGGAGCAGCTGCGCGACTACGACGCCACCGTGGCGATCATCACCGACGTGCTGCGCCAGCGTGACGAGGGCGCGATCCCGGCCGATGAGGTACCGGCGGCGCTCGCCCGCGTGGCGATCTTGAGCGAGGCCAACCGAGCGACGCTGCGGACCATGCCGCTCACCACCTGGCAGCAGGTCGCCGAGGGTGGCCGCGTCGTCCTGGAGGACGCGCTCTCCGGCGCCGTGCGCGAGGACGCGCTGGAGCAGGCTCGCGAGGAGCTGCGCGAGAACGTCACGCACGAGCTGGCGCCGGAGCAGCGCCAGCTGGCGGCCGACATCGCGGCACAGCTGCTGGTTCCCAACGAGCAGTTCTCCGCGGAGGAGACCGAGGCTGCGCGGGATGAGGCGCGTGACCGGGTCGGGCAGGTGGTCGTCCAGATCCGCCCGAACCAGAACGTCGTCGAGGCCGGCGTGCCGATCACCGAGCTGGACGTCGAGGAGCTCCAGCAGCTGGGGCTGACCGGCGCGCGGCTGGAGACTTCGACCCTCACCGGCAACGCCCTGGTCGCGGTGCTCGTGTCCGCCCTGCTCATCGGGTTCCTGTGGCGCTTCGAGCCCAACATCTGGTTCCGCAACCGCTCGTTGCTGCTATTCATGCTGTCACTGCTCGTCACGGCGGTCGCCATGCGGATCTCTGCCGACCGGACGCTGTGGGCCTACGTCGTCCCCAGCGCCGCGACGGTGCTGCTGACGGCCATCCTGCTGGATGGCGCCGCGGGGGCCGCCATGGCGGTCACACTCGCCGTCCTGGCGGGCGTCATGAACCAGGACACCGTGACGCCGGCCGTGTACACCCTCGCCGGCGGCATCGCGGCCCTGACCTCGATCGTGGGCGCCGAGCGTCTGAACGCGTTCGTGCGGACCGGGTTCGTGCTGGCAGCCACCAACGTGGCCGTCGTGCTCGCGTTTGGCCTGCTCGAGCAGCGCGACGTGGCCGCCATGCTCCAGGGGGCGGCCGCCGGATCAGTGAACGCGGGGCTGTCTGTGGTACTGGCCGTCGGGTCATTCGCCGTCATCGGCAACCTGTTCGGGATCATGACCGTGTTCCAGCTGCTCGAGCTGGCGAACCCGTCGTCACGGCTGCTGCGCCGGCTCCTGCTCGAAACGCCGGGCACCTACCACCACAGCGTGATGGTCGGGAACCTCGCCGAGCGTGCGGCGGAGACCATCGGCGCCGACCCGTTGCTGGCGCGCGTGGCGGCCTACTACCACGACATCGGCAAGATGAAGAACCCGCTGGCCTTCATCGAGAACCAGGCCGGTGCGCGCAACATCCACGACGACCTGACCGCCGAGGTCAGCGCTCGCATCATCGCCAGCCACATCCGCGATGGCATCGACCTCGGCTACGAGCACGGGCTGCCGGTGCAAATCATCGGCTTCATCCCCCAGCACCACGGCACGAGCGTGATGAGCTACTTCTACGGCAAGGCCCTGCGCGAGGTCGGCGGCAACGCCGAGGTTGTCAACCGGGACGGCTTCCGCTACCCGGGCCCCAAGCCGCAGAGCCGGGAAGCGGCCATCCTGATGCTGGCCGACGGCGTGGAGGCTTCCGTCCGCTCGCTCGACGACAAGGACGAGCGCAGCATCAGGGCCATGGTCGACCGCATCGTCGACGCGCGCCTGGACGACGGGCAGCTGGACGACGCCGACCTGACGCTGAAGAACATCGCCCAGATCAAGGAAGCCTTCGTCCAGCAGCTGCTGGGGATGTACCACAGCCGCATCAAGTACCCCGACAACGTGGTTCCTCTCGAGCAGCAGCGT
Organism: Candidatus Limnocylindria bacterium; assembly: GCA_036258735.1. Taxonomy (GTDB): domain Bacteria; phylum Chloroflexota; class Limnocylindria; order QHBO01; family QHBO01; genus JAPSGM01. The sequence continues at coordinate 23,354 of DATADC010000073.1, read as the reverse complement.
GAACAGCAGCGGCGCGACGGCGCCTAATCCAGCATTCTTCACGCGATCTTGAGCCGTGCACGGCCCTCACCTACGATGGCCGCGCCATGGAGTGCAGCGTCACGTTCCACGACCACATCGGGCGCGAGCAGCTGCAGGCGGCCATCGAGCCAATGCTGGTGGCACAGCTGCATTCGCTGCTGGAGTCGGCCGTCGCCGAGACCGCGCGCGCGGCGCTGGACGACGGGGAGGTCGAGGTCGAGGTCACGCTGTGCAGCGACCGCGAGATGACCCGGCTCAACTTCGATCACATGGGCGAGCGCGGCCCAACCGACGTGCTCGCCTTTCCGCTGCACGAGTGGACGGTGAACGGCCGCCACTCGCACCTCGCCGATGACGACGGCATCACGCCACCGGGCCCGCTCCTCCTGGGGGACGTGGTGCTCGACGTCGACCAGGCGGTGCGCCAGGCGTCAGAGGGAAACTGGAGCGTCCCCGAGGAGCTGGTCCTGCTCACCATCCACGGCTGCCTGCACCTGCTCGGCCACGACCACGCCGAGCTGGACGAGGAGGCGGCGATGCGCGGCGTCGAGCGGCATGTGCTCGCGGCGCTGCACCGCAGGCACCGCGACGTGCCCTGGAAGCCCGGCTCACTCTTCGACCGAGCGGGCCACGCGGTCTCGACGGGCGCCTAGACGGGGCGCCGGGTCAGCTCGCCTCGCTGGCGCCGGGCTCGGACGGCGCAACCACCCACGCCAACAGCAGCGCTGCGAACGTGGGCCGTTCAGCCTGGTGCGCGGTCAGCCCTGAGGGGCAGCGGGATGCGGGCCTCCGTTCCGGTGAGGAGCGCGTCGACGATCAGGGCGGCCGACGCCGGTCCTGTCGAGATGCCCCACGGCCCGTGGCCGGCGCACACGTACAGCCCCTCGGCCCACGGCACGCGGCCGACGAACGGGCGGCCGTCCACCGATTGCGGCCTCGCGCAGAGGCGCACCTCGACGATCGGCGCGGTTGCCAGCGCGGGAAGGTAGGTCGCGCTGCGACGGACGAGCAGCTCAGCCACCCGGTCGGGATCGGGCTCGGCGGGGAGGAACGTCGAGCCGAGCGTGGAGACGCCGCTGGCGCTGGCGATCGAGAACAGGGTCTCGGGCTCCGCCTCGCTCGTGGCCGCCGCGCGCTCGGCTGCTCGCGCCGGACGGTTCACCGCGTCCACCTCGTCCTGTTCCACGACATGGCGGGGAGCAAGGTCGCCGAGCCGAACCTGGACGGTGACGCCCCACGTACGCGTTATCGGCTGCCACGTCCCGCCCGGATCGGCCAGGGGCGGCGCCGACGGACCGGCCGCCACGAGGACGGTACCGGCGGCGACCACTTCACCATCGGACTGCCGCACGCCCACGACGCGCTGCCCGTCCGCCCACGACGGCTCGGCGCTGGTGCCCACCCGTACCTGCGCACCGAGCCGTTCCGCCAGCCGGGCCCACCCAGCCGTCGCCGAGCCGGGCGGCACCGGGTAGCCGGTCTCCAGGCGGCAAGCAGCGAAGCCCGGGGTCAACGCCGGCTCGGCGGCTGCCACCGCGTCGGGGTCCATGAACGAAGGCGCAAGCTCGGGGACTGCCTCGGCCAGGCGTCGCACCTGTGCGCGCGAGGCGTCCGCGTCGGGGTTCAGCAGTAAGAGGCCGGCGGGGCGATCGGCGAGCTGGAAGCCGGAGTCGGCCTCGGCCGCCAGCCGGCGGTATCGGTCCAGGCTGTCATGAAAGAGCGTGCCGAGCACCGGGTCAAACGGGTGCTGGAGAACGCCGAGGTTGCGCCCCGATGCGCCGGCACCGATGGCCGAGCCCTCGAACAGGACCACGCGCGCCCCGCGCTCGGCCAGCATGGCGGCCGCCGAACACCCGATGATGCCGCCTCCGATGATGGCGACGTCCGGGCTCGGGGCGTGGGCCATGGGGCAGGCTACCATCGGCCGGTGAAGGTCATCTGCGGCCTCGGCAACCCGGGCGAGCGCTACCGGCTCACGCGGCACAACGTTGGATTCCGGGTGGTCGACCTGCTGGCCGACCGATGGGGCCTCACCGGGCAGGGGCGCGTCCGAGACGGCGCGGCGCAGCTGGAGGTTGGCTTGGACCTTGGGAACGAGGCTGGCTCGGAGCGCGTGCTGCTGGTGAAGCCGATGCGCTACATGAACCTCTCCGGCGGCGCGCTGCGCGCCGCCATCCGCCAGACCGACGTGGATGTCGCTGGCGACGTGCTGGTCGTCGCCGACGACGTGGATCTCCCGCTCGGACGCCTCCGCCTGCGGCGCGACGGTTCGGCGGGCGGCCACAACGGTCTGCGCAGCATCATCGACGCGTTGGGTGGCACGGAGTTCGCGCGGCTACGGGTGGGGATCGGGCGGCCCGGCACGTCGCGCGCGACCGTGGACCACGTGCTCTCGACGTTCCGGTCCGACGAGCAGGAGCTGGCGAGCGCGGCGATCGCGGCCGCGGCGGACGCGGCAGAGCGGTGGCTGCGCGATGGCGTCGACGCGGCCATGAACGCCTTCAACGGCCTCGACCTGGCGGCGGCGCCCGGGTGACCGCCACCCGCCGCCGGCCGACGCCGGTGCAGCGCGGCGGCGCGGATCGCCGCGTCTCCGTGCTGGCGGAGACGCTGGCCTCGGTGCTGCCCGCGCCTGGACGGCTGCGTGTCCCCGCGGCGGCGCGGGCAGGTCACCTCGCCGCCCGTCGAGCCACGGTGCCGGCGAAGCTTCCGCTTGCGGTCGTGGTCCGCAACGACGAGGAGGCGCACCGCATCGCCGACGACCTGTCGGCCTGGCTGCCGCATGGCGCCGTCCGGGTCCTTCCCGAGCGGGCGGCTTTGCCCCTGGAGCGAGCCCTGCCCGAGCACGACGAGTCCGCAGAGCGGCTGGAGGTGCTGTCGCTGCTGGCCGGTGCGCCGCGAGAGCTCGTGCTCGTGGCACCGCTCCTGGCCCTGGTCCAGCGGACGCTCTCTGCGGCTCAGCTGGTCGCCGGAACGATCAGCGCGGCGGTCGGCGAGCGGCTGGCGCAGCGTGCCCTGCTCACCGGGCTGGTGTCCGGCGGCTACGACACGGTCATGGAGGTCAGCGGTGTCGGCGAGTACGCCTCTCGCGGCGGCATCGTGGACGTTTGGCCGCCGGGCGCGACTGACCCGGTCCGCGTCGAGATGTTCGGCGACGAGGTGGAGTCGATCCGCACCTTCGACCCCATGACCCAGGGCAGCCGGCGGCGGCTGGAAAGCGCGACGTTCCTGCCGGCCAGCGAGTTTCTGCCCGAGGAGGGCTGGTCGACGCTCGCGCAGGCTCTGGCGCAACGCGTCGGCGGCGACGACACGGACATGCTGCGCTCGGACCTAGCGCGCCTGGAGCAGGGCGACCTGGGGGAGGCCGCCGAGACCTGGGCGGCCTTCCTGACCGCAGGTGCCGCGATCGAGCACCTGCCCACCGACGCTCACCTCGTCCTCGCCGACCCGGACGAGCTGCAGGCGATCGCGGACGACCTCGACGTACGAGCCGGGCAGCGCCTGGCGGCCCTGGCCGACGAAGGCGAGCTTCCCGAGGGCTGGCCGCTCCCGTACGACGCCGGCGCGGTGATGCAGTCGCTCGCCGCGCGCGCAGCCGAGGTGCTGGACGAACAGCACGGATCCGACCTCGGGTACGCGCCGGCGCCCGCGCTGCCCGGGCGAGCTGATCGCCTGGGAGGGTGGCTTGGCCAGCTGGCGGCAGCAGGCAACCGCCTGGTGATCAGCACCGACCAGGCCAGCCGCGTCGGGGAGCTTCTGGAGGAGGCTGGCCTGCCGTCGCCGCCGTCGGCAGAGCTCCGCGGCGTGCCGCCGCCGGGCGGCATCGGCCTGGTGTCCGGGTCACTGTCGGGCGGTTTCGCCCACCAGCCGACCAGCCTGCTGCTGCTGACCGACCGGGAGCTGTTCGGGGCCACTCGTGTGCGCCGGCTGACCGCGGCCAAGCGGGTCGTCACGCGCGACCTCATCGGCAAACTGGAGCCCGGCGACCTGGTCGTGCACGTCGACCACGGCATCGCGCGCTACGTGGGCATGACACAGCGCGAATACGGCGGTGCCACCAAGGAGTACCTCCAGCTCGACTTCGCCGGCGACGACAAGATCTTTCTGCCCACCGACCAGATCGGGCGCATCACGCGCTACTCCGGCGGAGCGGGTCCGGCGCTGTCCCGCCTGGGCGGCACCGAGTGGGAGCGCACCAAGGCTCGTGTCCGTCGGGCGGTTCGGGACCTGGCCAACGAGCTGATCGAGATCTATGCGGCGCGCGAGACCGCTCCCGGCTTCGCCTTCAGCGCCGACACCGTCTGGCAGCGGGAGCTCGAGGAGGCGTTCCCGTACACCGAGACGCCGGACCAGGCGCGGACGATCGAGGAGGTCAAGGCCGACATGCTGCGCCGGCGGCCGATGGACCGCCTGGTGTGCGGCGACGTCGGCTACGGCAAGACCGAGGTCGCCCTGCGCGCAGCCTTCAAGGCGGTGCAGGACGGTAAGCAGGTCGCCGTGCTGGTCCCGACCACCGTGCTGGCCCAGCAGCATCTCGCCACCTTCGAGCGTCGCCTCGCTCCGTTCCCGGTCCGCGTGGAGATGCTGAGCCGCTTCGTTCCGAAGCGCCGGCAGGCCGAGATCCTCGACGGCGTGGCGGATGGCAGCGTGGACGTGCTGGTCGGGACGCATCGGATCCTGTCCAAGGACGTGGCCTTCGCCGACCTGGGGCTGCTGGTCGTGGACGAGGAGCAGCGCTTCGGCGTCGCCCACAAGGAGCGCATCAAGTCGCTGCGGCGCGAGGTGGACGTGCTCACGCTGTCGGCCACGCCCATCCCGCGCACGCTTCATCTCTCCCTGGTCGGCATCCGCGACCTGTCAGTTATCGAGACGCCACCGGAGGCCCGCCTGCCCATCCAGACGCGCATCGCCGAGGACGACGACGGACTGGTGCGCGACGCCATAAACCGCGAGCTGGATCGTGGCGGGCAGGCCTTCTACGTCCACAACCGGATCGACACCATCGAGGCCGCTGCCGAGCGCGTGCGACGGCTGGTGCCCCGCGCGCGCGTCGCCATCGGGCATGGCCAGATGGCGGAGGGAACGCTGGAGCGCGTCATGCTCGACTTCGACGCAGGCCGCTTCGACGTGCTCGTCTGCACGACCATCATCGAATCGGGCCTGGACATCCCGAACGCGAACACCATCATCATCGTCCGCGCCGACACCTTCGGCCTGGCCCAGCTCTACCAGCTACGCGGGCGGGTGGGCCGATCCGACCGTCGCGCCCACGCCTACCTCCTGCACCGGCGCGGCCAGCCGCTGTCGCCGGTGGCCCGCAAGCGACTGCACGCCATCTTCAGCGCCTCCGACCTCGGCGCCGGCTACCAGATCGCGCTCTCCGACCTGGAGATCCGCGGGGCGGGCAACATCCTGGGCGCCGAGCAGCACGGCCACATGGAGGCGGTGGGCTTCGAGCTCTACACACGCATGCTGGCCGATGCGGTGGACGCCATGCGCGGGCGCGCCGTCGCGGTCCAGCCAGGGCCGGTGCGCCTGGACCTGCCGGGCTCGGCCTACCTCCCCGATGCCTACGTCGCCCACTCCGGCGCCAAGCTCGAGGTCTACCGCAAGTTCGCCCATGTGCGCTCCGAGGCCGATGCCGAGGCGCTGCGCGCGGAGCTGCGGGACCGCTTCGGACCGATTCCCGAGCAGGTCGAGGGGTTGTTCCGCGCCGTGGCGGTTCGCATGGCGGCCGAGGCCGCCGGCGTGCCGGACGTGCGCGCCGAGGGCGGGCGGGTGGTGCTGCGCTGGCCGCGCTACGACCGCGCCGGGGTGTCCGTGGCCCTCGCCGTGGCAGGCTTCCGGCCGTCGTTCGGCTCGAACCAGGTGCGCATCCCCGTGGCGCCAGGTCGCGACGCGGTGGACGTTGCGCTGCGGGCGTTGCATGCCCTGGCGCGCGCCGCGCCTGGTGCCGCGCTCGCTGGGCGAGCGTAACGGACAGGATTCCGCCTCCCGCTGTCACTGGCGCTCGCCAGCCGAGCACCGAGGCGACGGAAAGGCCGATTTCGACGGCTGCTTCTCCGTTGTGCTCACTCAGCGAGCCTCTCGGCCACCGGCCGCCCGCACTGGCGCGTCGGCCCGACGTGGCTTGCGCCCAAGCGCGTTCGATACAGCTCGCAGAACCGCCCGGCACGGCGCTCTGGCGGGCTTCGCGACCTATCGCCGGTGCCGTGTGGAGCCACCGGAATCCGGACCGGCGTATACTCCTGGCGAATCCTCGACCCGGGACGGGCGCACCCGTCCGGCGCCGACTCGACCGACCCCGCGCCACGAGCGCGGGCTGACGAAGGAGGCGCGATCCCGTGACCAGCAGCCCACCACCCTCCATCGATCCTTCCACCGCGCGCGCGACGCTGCGCGTCCAGGATCGGTCCTACCCGTACTACAGGCTCGACGCTGCCGGAGCGGGCGACGTCGCCAGGCTGCCGTACACGGTCAAGGTGCTGCTCGAGAACATGCTCCGCCACGCGGACATCAGCGGTGGCCTGGTCAGCGCCGACGACGTGCGGGCGCTGGCCACTTGGGATCCATCGGCTCCCGGGGAGTACGAGCTCCCGTTCATGCCGGCGCGGGTCATCCTCCAGGACTTCACCGGCGTGCCGTGCGTGGTGGACCTGGCGGCCATGCGTGACGCGGTGGCCGAGATGGGCGGCGACCCCTCACGCATCAACCCGCTGGTCCCCGCCGACCTCGTCATCGACCACAGCGTGCAGGTCGACCAGTTCGGGACCGATGCGGCCTTCCTGATCAACGTCGAGCGCGAATACGAGCGCAATGGCGAGCGCTACGCGCTGCTGCGCTGGGCGCAGCAGGCCTTCGACCGCTTCCGAGTGGTGCCGCCGGGGACGGGGATCGTGCACCAGGTCAACCTGGAGTACCTCGCCGACGTGGTCACCGAGCGAGACGGCGTCGCCTTCCCCGACACGCTGGTCGGGACGGACTCGCACACGACCATGATCAACGGGCTCGGCGTAGTGGGCTGGGGCGTGGGTGGCATCGAGGCCGAGGCGGCGCTGCTGGGGCAGCCGCTGTACCAGCCGCTGCCGGTGGTGGTGGGCTTCCGCCTCGACGGAGAGCTGCCTTCCGGCGCCACGGCCACGGACCTGGTGCTGACCGTCACCGAGATGCTCCGCGCCCACGGGGTGGTCGGCAAGTTTGTCGAGTTCCACGGACCAGGCCTGTCGCGCCTCGGCCTGGCGGACCGCGCCACCATCAGCAACATGTCGCCGGAGTTCGGCGCCACCGCCACGCTCTTTCCGATCGACGACGAGACGCTGCGCTACCTGCGCATGACCGGCCGTCCCCACGAAACGGTGGCGCGAGTGGAGGCCTACGCCAAGGAGCAGGGCCTATTCCGGACCGATGAAACCCCGGAGCCTGCCTTCAACGAGTCCCTCAGCCTGGACCTGGGGAGCGTGGAGCCCTCGGTCGCCGGACCCAAGCGACCGCAGGATCGGGTCCCGCTCACGGTGCTGCGAGAGAACTTCCGCGGCAACTTCGCCGAGGGTTTGCACACCCATTCCGACGGTTCGACCCACGAGCACGCCGCGCCCCGCGCGGTCCGTGCCGAGGGCGTGGTAGAGGAGGCGTCGGCGGAATCCTTCCCGGCATCCGATGCGCCGTCGTACACGCAACGATCCGATGGCGACGCTGGGCCGGCGCCCGGCCAGCCTGCTGAGCCGGTTCCGATGCACGTCAACCACGGCGACACGCACTACCGCGCAGTCGCGGTCGAGTTCGAAGGCGAGGCGGTCAAGCTGCGCACCGGCTCGGTGCTGATCGCCGCCATCACGTCGTGCACCAATACCAGCAACGCGAGCGTCATGGTCGCTGCGGGCCTCCTCGCTCGGAACGCGGTGGCGCGCGGCATGCGCACGCCACGCTGGGTCAAGACCTCACTGGCCCCCGGTTCCCGCGTGGTGACCGACTACCTGGCGGGCGCAGGGTTGATGGAGCCGCTGGAGCAGCTCGGCTTCAACCTGGTCGGCTACGGCTGCACGACCTGCATCGGCAACTCCGGCCCCCTCGAGGAGCCGATCGCCGAGGCGATCGAGGCCAACGACCTGGTCGGCGTCGCGGTGCTGTCGGGCAATCGCAACTTCGAGGGCCGCATCCACCCGCTGGCCCGCGCCAGCTACCTGGCCTCTCCGCCGCTGGTGGTCGCCTTCGGCCTGGCCGGCCGCATCGACCTGGACGTGACCACCGAGCCGCTGGGGACCGACAGCGGCGGCAACCCCGTCTTCCTCGCCGAGCTCTGGCCTTCGGCCGAGGAGGTGGCATCGGTCGTGGCCGAGCAGGTCCGGTCCGAAGTGTTCACCCGGAACTACGCCTCGGTCTTCGACGGCGACGAGCGCTGGACCACGCTGCCGGTGCCGGCCGGGGACCGGTACGCGTGGGACGCGTCATCGACCTACGTGGCGCGGCCGCCCTTCTTCGAGGGCGTCTCGGCCGAGCCGGCGCCGGTTGCGGACATCGTGGGTGCGCGCGTGCTGGCCATGCTCGGCGACAGCGTGACCACCGACCACATCTCGCCGGCCGGCTCCATCCCGCGCACGTCGCCGGCGGGGCAGTGGTTGATCGCGCGCGGCGTGGAGCCGCGCGACTTCAACTCCTACGGGGCGCGCCGCGGCCACCACGAGGTCATGGTGCGTGGAACGTTCGCCAACATCCGCCTGCGCAACCTCCTCACACCCGATGCCGAGGGCAACGTCACCGAGCACCTGCCGTCGGGCGAACGGATGACGATCTTCGAGGCGGCCGAGCGCTACGCCACCGAGGGAACGCCGCTGGTAGTGCTCGCCGGACGCGAATACGGGTCCGGTTCCTCGCGCGACTGGGCGGCCAAGGGCCCCCACCTCCAGGGCGTGCGCGCGGTGATCGCCGAGTCGTACGAGCGGATTCATCGGTCCAACCTGGTGGGGATGGGCATCCTGCCGTTGCAGTACCGTCCCGGGGAGTCGGCTGCCGGCCTGCGTCTTACCGGGCGAGAAACCTTCACCATCGAGGGACTTGCCGACCTTCGGCCGCGCCAGGAAGTGGCGGTGGTGGCGCGTGGTGACGATGGTCGTGAGACGCGGTTCCGGGCCGTGGCGCGCCTGGACGGGGACATCGACGTGACGTACTACCGCAACGGCGGCGTGCTCCACACGGTCCTGCGTCGCCTGGCGCGCGCGTAAGAGCACCCGTTCCCGCGGCGCGTTGCGCCCGGCGACACAATGCACGCGCGAGCGGGACTTCGCGCGCGCCGCGTTGCACCCAGCGACGCATACGCCACCGGAGCGGGGGCTTCGTGCGCGCCGCGTTGCAATCAGCGACGCAAGCAGGGTCCAGCGTCTCCCCCGGCCACCATTGGTTGCCAAATGCTCGTTGGCAGCATGAGCGGCGGTACGGGTCTCGGCTTCCATTGCCGCCCGCGCCGGCATCGGGATAGACTCTGACCTTCCCCTCGAAACACGACCTGGGAGTGCCCGGTGACCGTCACGTCAGTCGACGACCTGCGCGCCAAGATCCGCGAGGTTCCCGACTTCCCGAAGCCGGGGATCCTCTTCTACGACATCACCACCCTGCTCAAGGACGCGGAGGCCTTCGCCGCGGTCATCGACCAGATGGCGGACGCGGTCAAGGACCAGAGGGTGGACGTGGTGGTGGGCATGGAGTCGCGCGGGTTCATCTTCGCGGCACCCCTCGCCTACCGGCTGAACGCCGGTTTCGTCCCGGTGCGCAAGCTTGGGAAGCTGCCCGCCGAAACGATCGAGGTCGAGTACGACCTCGAGTACGGCACGGCCACCCTGGAGATCCACCGCGACGCAATCCAGCCCGGCCAAAGGGTGCTGCTGGTCGACGACCTGCTGGCGACCGGCGGGACCGTCCTGGGCACCATCGAGCTGGTGCGGCAGCTGGGCGGCGAGATCGCGGGCCTGTCCTTCATGGTCGAGCTCAGCGCGCTCAACGGGCGCGACAAGCTGTCCGAGTTCCAGATCCACACCCTGCTGAGTTACTGAAGGACGAGGCCGATCGCCAATGGCCGTCCTGCCGAAGGCCGATCTCTACGCCCGGGCCGTCGCGGACCGCGACGAGATCGTCGCCTACCTGCGCACGGATCGCATCTACGCCGCCTACATCTTCGGCGACCTGGACGGCCCGAACCGGCATCGGTGCACGTGGGGGATGGCCTACGACGACCTGGGCCGGCCGGTTGCGCTGATCATGCACCAGGAGGGCCTGGTCCCCCAGCCTCTGTTCTTGATGGGCGACCCGGTCGGGTGCCGCGAGATCCTGGACACCGTGATCCGGCCGCGGGACGCCTACTTCATGGGCACCGATGCCATCGACGCCGCCGTCAGCGACCTTTACGAGCTGGAGACGAAGCAGTACCTGCTGCGCATGGCGGTGAACGCGGCGACGTTCGTGTCGTTCGCCGGGCCGGCCGAGCGGCTGCTCGCCGGCGACGTCGAGGACCTGAACCACCTCTACCAGCTCGGGTTCCGGGGCGGCTTTCCGGCATCGGTCGTGGAGGACGGCGTGTACTACGGCGTCCGGGTGGGAGGCCGCCTGGTGAGCGCGGCCGGCACGCACGTCATCAGCCAGCGCGAGGGGATCGCGGTGGTCGGCAACGTCATGACGCACGTCGACTACCGCGGCCATGACTTCGCCAAGATGGTCACCAGCGCGGTGACCGCGGACCTGCTGCAGCGGGTCGGCGACGTGGTGCTCAACGTCCACGCCGAGAACGAGCCGGCGGTGGCGGCCTACCGGCGGCTCGGCTACCGTGACCAGCACCTGCTCACCGAGCGCCTGGGGCACCGCCGCAGCGGCGGATGGGGCCTGATGAGACCGATACGAGAGGCGATTCGACTGCCGTGGCAACGCGACCAGAGGTAAGGGGCGACATCGCGGACATCGGCCTGGCCGATGCCGGCGCGCTGAGGATCGAATGGGCCGATCGCCAGATGCCGGTCCTGGCTGGCATCCGGGAGCGCTTCGAACGTGAGCGGCCGCTTCAGGGCTGGCGCATCAGCGCCTGCCTGCACGTGACCGCCGAGACGGCCAACCTCATGCGCACCCTCGCCGCGGGCGGGGCCGATGCGGTCCTGTGCTCCTCGAACCCGCTCTCCACTCAGGACGACGTGGCCGCCTCGCTGGTGGCGCACCACGGCATCCCGACCTACGCCATCAAGGGCGAGGATCGCGATTCGTACTACTCGCACATCGCCGCGGCGCTGGACCACCAGCCGCAGGTCACCATGGACGACGGCGCGGACCTGGTGAACGAGCTGCACACCCGCCGCACCGAGCTGCTCGGCGAGGTCATCGGCGGCACCGAGGAGACGACCACCGGCGTCATCCGTCTGCGGGCCATGGCCAAGGCCGAGAAGCTGGCCTACCCCATCGTGGCCGTCAACGAGGCGCTCACCAAGCACCTGTTCGACAACCGCTACGGCACCGGGCAGAGCGCCATCGACGGCATCCTGCGCGCCACGAACATCCTGTTCGCGGGCAAGAGCGTGGTCGTTGGCGGCTACGGCTGGGTCGGTCGGGGGATCGCCACCCGTGCCCATGGCATGGGGGCCAACGTGGTGGTGGTCGAGGTGGACCCGATCCGGGCGCTGGAGGCGGCCATGGATGGGTTCCGGGTCATGTCGGCCGCCGAGGCCGCGGGCGTGGGAGACGTCTTCATCAGCGCCACCGGCAACCTCAACGTCTGGGGCGGCGACCACTTCCCGGCCATGCGCGACGGGGCCATCCTGGCCAACGCCGGGCACTTCAACGACGAGTTCGAGCTTGGCGCGCTGGAGGAGCAGGCCACCTCATCCCGCGAGGTCCGGCCCTTCACGCGCGAGTACCTGATGGCCGATGGGCGCCGCATCTACGTCCTCGCCGATGGGCGCCTGGTCAACCTGGGCGCCGCCGAGGGCCACCCGGCCATGGTGATGGACATGAGCTTCGCCAACCAGGCGCTCGGGCTGGAGTGGCTCCGAGCACGCGCCGCGGAGCTGGACCGGCAGGTCTACGGCATCCCAGACGAGATCGACCGCGAGGTGGCGCGGCTCAAGCTGAGCAGCATGGGCATCGATGTCGGTAAGCTGACGCCGGAGCAGCGCGCTTACGCCGAATCCTGGGAGTCCGGCACCTAGCTACCCACCGATCGGCTCGTCCCTGCTCGTCACCACTACCGCTTCGGCCGCCGCGGCCAGGGGCGGCAGGCCATGCGCCGGCTCGGCGGGCAAGGTCCGAAGGCCGCGGACCGGCGAGAACCACAGCGCGCCGGCCGCCACCAGCGCGCCCAGCGGCGCCAGGAAGGCGGCGTTGCGCAGGCCAATGGCCTCGGCGGCGAATCCCGCGCCGATGGTCGCGAGCAGCTGCACCAGGCCGGCGGCCACGGTGAAGGACGACGCGACTCGCCCGAGCGCTCGGTCATGGACGGACGCCTGGCGGACGGACGTCTCGGTCACGTCGTAGACCGTGACGCCGCTATCGCCGATCAGCTGCTGCCCGCACAGGAACAGCACCGCCAGTAACGGAGCGCCGGCGGGCGCCAGCGGGATGAGCAGGTTGCCGAAGGCGGCGAGCAGCATGGCGAAGATCGCCACCGGGCCGACGCCCCAGCGGCGTGTCGAGCGGTCCGCAAGCACCGCGCCGCCGAAGGAGGCCGCGCCGCCCACGCCGGCGATGAGGCCGATTGCCGCCGGTCCCAGCCCCAGGTCGCGCGTGGCGAACAGGATCCACACCGCGCCGAATACGCCCCACATGGCCGACTGCGCCATCTGCCCGATGGCGAAGGCGCGCAGCACCGGGTCCCGGAAGGTGATGCGCAGCCCGGCGGCGATCTCGTGGAGCACCGGTTCGCGGTCCTCGACCGGCGGTGGAGGTGGCTCTGGTCGACGGATGGAGCCGATCAGGACGGCCGATACGAGGAACGTGCACGCGTCGATGACGATCGCGATCGGCGCCGTCAGCAGCTGCACCAGGAAGCCGCTGATGCCGAAGGCCGTGAACTCTGCCGCCGAGCCGCTGGCCACCAGCGCCCCGTTGGCGGGCACCAGCTGGTCGCGCTGGACGATGGTGGGAAGGTAGGCATTGTCGGCGGCATCGGCGAAGGTCGTCAGGACTGCGGCCAGGCCCGCGACCACGAAGACCTGAATGAGCGTGAGGGCCCCAAGCAGGTAGGCGACGGGGATCGACGCCAGGAGGACGGCGCGCGCGAGGTCGGACCAGACGAGGACCGGGCGGCGGCGCAATCGGTCCACCCAAGCGCCGGCCAGGAGGCCGAACAGCAGCGCGGCTGCCAGGTCGACCGACCGCAAGAAGGCGACCTCCACGGCGCCGGCGTCGAGCACCAGGATGGCGACGAAGGGCAGCGCCATGCGCGTGATGAGCGAGCCGAAGATGGAAATCGTGCGGCCGCTCCACAGGCGGACGAAGGCGCCGTTGCTCCACAGGGGCGATGTTGGGAGGCGCACGATCGGGCAGCATACCGGCCGTGGTGGTGCGGAACGTCTTGCCGCTGGCGGCCGGGCTGCTGCTGCTGGCCGCCTTGTGGTTGATGCCCGACGTGGCGAGATCGCCCACCGTCGCGGACCCTGGCCAGGAACGGTGGCGGGCAACGGTCACCGAGGCTGGCGAACGCACCGACCCGGCCGGCCAGCCGCTCGTCCGAGTCCGCCTTGCGGAGGGCGAGCGGGCGGGCCACGAGGTGGACGCCGTCGTTCAGCAGCCGGGCGTGGCCCTGCCGGGAGCCGAGCGGCAACGCTACGAGGTGGGCGAGGAGGTCGTCGTATCGGCCTTCACCGGCCCGGCGGGCGGGTTCGTGACGGTCGACGAACCGTGGCGCGTACCGCTGCTCACGTGGCTGGCGGCCGGCTTCGTGGTGGCGGTGCTGCTGGTCGGCGGGCTACGAGGCGCACGCTCGCTGGTCGCGCTCGCCTTCACGCTGCTGGTCATCGGAAAGCTGCTCATCCCACTGCTGCTGGCTGGCTGGCAGCCGCTGCCGCTGGCGATCGGCACCGCCGCGGGCGTGACCGTCGTGACGCTGCTGCTGACCGAGGGCGCGCGGCGGACTACGCTTGCCGCGATCCTGGGCACGGCCGCAGCGCTTGCCGTGACCGCGGTTCTGGCGCACCTGGCCACGGAGGCCGCCCGCTTCTCGTCGCTCCAGGGCAGCGAGGAAGTGGCGTTCCTGGTCGTGCTGCTGGGCGAGCAGGTTGACCTCGGCGGGATGCTGCTGGCTGGCACCATCCTCGGCGCGCTCGGGGTGCTCGACGACGTGACCGTCACGCAGGCCGCCGCCGTGGCCGAGCTAAGGGCCGGCACGCCTCACATGCCGCGCTCGGCGGTGTTCGCGCGCGCCATGGCCATCGGGCGGTCGCACATCGGCGCCACGGTCAACACACTGGTGCTCGCCTACGTCGGCGCCTCGCTGCCGCTGCTGCTCCTCTTCGCGGTCGGCGAGTCCTCGCCGCTCGTGGCCATCAATGGCGAACTGCTGGCGGTGGAGGTGGTGAGGGCCCTGGCGGGCAGCATCGGGATCGTCGCCGCAGTGCCGCTGACCACGGTTGTCGCCGCGCTGCTGGTCGCGCCGGCGACTCAGGCCGCGAGGAGCGAACCGGACTTGAGTCCCTCCTGATTCACCCGACGGCATGAATCGGCGTGAGCTGGTCGCATGGGGCCCGCGCTACACTCGCGCCCATGTCAGACCCCGAGCGCCGCGTGCCGTTCACCTCCGAATCGGTCACCGAGGGGCACCCCGACAAGCTGTGCGACGCGGTGGCCGATGCCGTCCTGGACGACGTCCTGGCCCGCGACACAAACGCCCGGGTTGCGATCGAGGTGGCGGTCACCACCGGCCTGGTCCTGGTCCTCGGCGAGATGACGACCGAGACGTACTGCGACGTGCAGGCGGTGGTGCGCAACACCGTGCGGGACATCGGCTACAACGACAGCCGCCTCGGCTTCGACTGGGAGACGTGCGGGACCATCACCGCCATCAAGGAGCAGTCGCCGGACATCGCGCTCGGCGTGGACCGTGCGCTCGAGTCGAGGCGGGGCGAGGACCCCGACGAACTGGGGGCCGGCGACCAGGGGATGATGTTCGGCTACGCCGTCGACGAGACGCCCGAGCTGATGCCGATGCCCATCCAGCTCGCCCACCAGGTCGCCCGACGGCTGGCGGACGCGCGCAAGAGCGGCCAGCTGCCGTTCCTGCGCCCGGATGGCAAGAGCCAGGTTACCGTGGAGTACGACGCGTCCGGCCGGCCCCTGCGCGTGGCGACGGTCGTGGTCAGCACGCAGCACGACCCCGAGGTGGCCTACCCGGACCTGGAGGAGGCGGTCCGCGAGCTCGTCATCCGCCCCCCGGTGCCGGCCCATCTGCTCGACCCCGGGACGCGCTTCCTCGTGAATCCAACCGGGCGCTTCGTTATCGGGGGGCCGATGGGCGACTCCGGACTATCAGGCCGGAAGATCATCGTGGACACGTACGGCGGCATGGCGCGCCACGGCGGCGGCAGCTTCTCGGGCAAGGATCCCACCAAGGTGGACCGATCCGGTGCCTACATGGCTCGCTACGTTGCCAAGAACGTGGTTGCCGCCGGCCTGGCGCGCCGCTGCGAGCTGCAGCTGGCGTACGCCATCGGCGTCGCGCATCCGCTGGCGGTCAACGTCGAGACCTTCGGGACGGCGGCCGTGCCGGAGGATCGGATCACCGCGGTCATCGCGGAGCACTTCGACCTGCGCCCGGGTGCCATCATCGAGATGCTCGGCCTGCGTCGGCCCATCTACGCGCGCACCGCCGCCTATGGGCACTTTGGCCGCAGCGATCTCGACCTGCCGTGGGAGCGAACGGACCGGGCCGGCGTCCTGCGCGAATCCGCGGGCCTCCGCGGCGAGCCCACCAGCCTCCCCGCCTGACGGCTGGACCGATGCCACCGCCGACGCGGTGGGGAGAGCCGCCACCCGGACCCCTGCGCCGCCTCGCGGAGCGCGTCCGCTCGCTGCTGGGCAGGAACGATGTGCCGGCGCCGCGCGGACTCCGGCCGTTGCCGCTGCGGCTGCGCCAAGGCGAGCTCGCGTCGCCGTACCTTGCCGCGGAGGCCGATGACGACCACCGCCGCGCCGGCGCCGCAGCGTCGGCCGCGATGGAGAGCGCGACTGCCTCCGCCGAGTGGTGGGCCGCCGACGTGTGGGGCCACCGCGCGCTGTGGCACTTCGAGCGCGCCGGCATGGAGCTGGCGGCAACGCGTGCCGCGCGGTTGATCGGCGACGTCCGGGCCGCGGCCGGGGACCCCGCCAGCGCCCGTCGCTACTACGCCGAGGCCATCAGCGAGGCGCGGGACATCGGCGCCGAGCGCGAGGAGGGGCTGGCTGCGCTGGGCATGGGTCGCGCCGCCCTGGATCTGGGCGACGTGACGACCGCGCGCCGGCTGGCGGGGATCGCTGTCGACCTGCTCGTGCGCTGCGGTGCCCCGGAGGCGGAGGTTGCTGCCGCCCGCGACCTGCGCGGCGAGGAGAAGGAGGTCGGCCGATGAGCCCGCGGTGAAGCCCGGGTAGCGCCGTTCGCCCGCCTCCGCCACCAGCCGGGGGATGGTACGGTCTCGCGCGATGTTCGCCGTCGTCATGGCAGGGGGAGTCGGGACGCGTTTGTGGCCGCTGTCCCGTCGCAAGACGCCGAAGCAGCTGCTGGCGCTGACAGGGGACACGAGCCTGCTGCAGCAGACGGTGGCGCGGCTCGGCGGCCTTCTCAAGCCGCACGACATCTACGTCATCACCTCGCAGGCACACGTGCGCGCCACCCAGGAGCAGCTCCCGCAGCTGCCCGCCGACAACGTGCTGGGCGAGCCGCTGGCCCGATCCACCGGCGTCGCGGCCGGCCTGGCCACCACGCTTGCACGCCGCGAGTCGGACGAGGTGGCGCTCGTCCTCCCAGCCGACCACTTCCTGAGCGACGAGGCCGCCTTCACCGAGGCGATGCGCGAGGCCGTCCGCGTCGCCGAGCGGGGATATATCGTGACCCTCGGCGTGCCGCCCAAGCATGCCGCCACCGGATACGGCTACATCAAGGTCGGGGAGCGGTTTCACCCCTCGTCTCCGAGTGCCCTGGTGACTCGCTTCGTCGAGAAGCCCGATGCCGAGCGCGCGCAGCAGTTCATGGACGAGGGCGGCTACCTGTGGAACGCGGGCATCTTCGTGTGGCGCGTCTACGCCTTCCGCCAGGCGATGGAACGCTTCCAGGCCGAGCTGGCGAATGCGCTGGACCGCATCGGGGCGCTCAACCGGACGCCGGGCTGGATGAGCGACGTGCGTGACATCCTGGAGCCGATCCCCGCCATCCAGATCGACGCGGGCATCGCCGAGCGAGCGGCCGCCGAGGGTCGCGTGGCGGTGGTGCCGTTGGACGCGGGGTGGAGCGACATCGGCTCCTGGTCGGCCCTGCTGGAGGCACTCTCGACCGAGAGCGGGAATGCACTGGTCGCCTCCGGCCGCCACCTCGACCGCGGATCGCGCGACGTGCTGGTGCACGGCGGTGAGCGGCTGATCGTGACGGTGGGGCTCGAGGGCGTCATCATCGTGGACACGCCGGATGCGCTCCTCGTCTGCGCCCGCGACCGCGCCGAGGAGATCAAGCCCGTCCTCGACGAGATCGCCGAGAAGGCCGGCGAGTCCTACCTTTAGAAGGACCGATGGAGCCGCAGCCCATCGGTCCCGCGTCGGTTCTCGCACGCGAAGAGCACGTGCGGTTCGGCTGGCTGGCGCGGCTGTTGGGCCGAGGGCTGGCGGTCTACATCAGGCTGGTTGCCCGCACCGCCAGCGTATCGGGCCCGCCGGTCAGCCAGGAGCAGGTCGTGTTTGCCATCTGGCACGAGGCAAACCTGGTTGCCGCGGCAGCGGCATACCGGTTGCGTCCAGGCCACGTCCACGTCTCGTTCAGCACGCGGCGCTTCCGCGGGATCGTCATGAACGCGATGCTCCACGGGTTGGGTTGGGGAGCTGTGACGCCGCCCGAACCCGGGCAGCGCGCCGAGGCGACCAGCGTGTCGCGTGCTATGGCCGCCGTGGGACGGACCGGGAAGAGCCTGGTCGCCAGCTGTGACGGGCCCACCGGGCCACCCCGCGTCGCCAAGCCGGGCGTCCTGATCGTCGCGCGCGAGTCCGGCCTGCCGGTGCTGCCCTGGGCGGTGGCCGCACGGCCGTCGATGCGCCTGAAGCGCCGATGGGACCGCCAGGTGGTGCCCCTGCCCTTTTCGCGCCTTCGCGTCTATGAAGGGCCGATGTTCCGGGTCGGTCGGCGTGACCGCATCAAGCCGATTCTCACTGCGCTCGACGCGGAGCTGATGCGGATCGCTGAGCTGGCCGACCTGCGCATGGGCGACGGTCCATAGGCGAATAGTCGCGGGCATGCCGGAACGCCGGCCTTGCGGGCCGGCGTTCGGTGGTCGCCTGGGCTGCTGCGGTCAGTTACCCTGTGCCGAGGGGAGGTAGCGGGCCATCCAGCCATCGGTCACGTCCGGGCGCTGGGCCGAGGGCAGGTAGCGGGCCATCCATCCATCGGTCACGTCGCGCGGGCGCTGGGCCGAGGGCAGGTAGCGGGCCATCCAACCATCGGTCACGTCGCGCGTGATGGCGCGCGGCGCCGCGACGACGCTCGACGACTGAAGGCCGCCCCCGACGAACGTGCCCGCGACGAACGCGAACGCGATGGCGGCCACGACCAGCCCGGCGATGATGAACCGATCCGGGCGCAGCCGCGCGACGGACGGGGCGTTGGTGAAGGGCTTCTGCAACTGGCTCACGACTGACCTCCTGGTGTGTGCTGCGCGCTCCGGGATCGGCGCGCTCTTGACCAGAAGGCGTGAGAACCGAGCGTTCGACCGTTACTTCGGGCCGCACACCCGCCGCCATCGATACGGAACGGTTGTTCACCAATTCCCGCGTCAACGTGCTGGCGTTATCCTCGGCAGTCTTGGGATCGCGGAAGCGCAGCCAATCCGCATCCCTGAAGCAGGCACGGGACGGAATCACGGACATGACTGAACGGGTCAAGGTGGCGACGGCAAGTGGGACGCCGTTCGTGGGCCGTGATGCCGAGCTGAATGCCCTCCTGCGCGCGCTCGGCGATACGGTCAAGGCGCGTGGCTGCGTGGCCCTCGTAGGTGGCGAGCCCGGCATTGGAAAGAGCCGTCTCGCCGAACAGCTGGCAGTTCGCGCCAGGGCTGACGGAATGAGGGTCCTCAGCGGCCAATCGTGGGAGGGCGGCGGCGCACCAGCCTACTGGCCCTGGGTGCAGGTGTTTCGCACCATCATCCGCACCACCGACGACGCGAGCCTGCGCCACCAACTTGGCGCCGGGGCAGCGGACATCGCTCAGATGGTTGTGGAGCTGCGCGAGACGTTCGGCGACCCTTCGCCATCTGGCTCCGTCGACTCGGAGTCAGCGCGCTTCCAGATGTTCGATTCCGCCACGACGTTCCTGCGCCGGGCCGCGAAGGCGGGCCCGATGCTGATCATCATCGAGGACCTCCACGCGGCCGACATGCCAACCGTGCTCTACCTGCGCTTCGTGGCAGGTCAGCTCGCGGATACGCCGATCATGGTGGTTTGCACGTATCGCGATATGGAGCTGACAGCGGACCCGTCACTCGCCGCGGCGGTCGGAGAGATCGCGCGCCTGCCGGGAGCGCTGTCCCTCAGGCTCGGAGGTCTCGGGGAGGCGCCGGTGCGCCAGCTGATCGAGGCGACGGCCGGCGTCTCGCCGCGATCCAGCCTGGTCAACGCCGTCGTGCGGGAGACCGGTGGCAACCCGCTGTTCCTGAGTGAGGCCGTCCGGTTACTCGCGGCGGAGGGCAGGCTGGAGGAAGTGGCTACGGGTCAGGCGCTGGACCTGCCTCTTCCGCCGGGGATCCGCGACGTCATCATCCGCCGCGTCCGCCATCTGCCGGCGGAGACGGCGGAGCTCTTGACGCACGCCGCGGCCCTCGGCCCCGAGTTCATCACGGAGGTGCTGCGCCGCGTCACGGCAAGTGCGGCGGAGGACGTGCTCGACCGCATCGGCGACGCCAGCCGCGCTGGGTTGGTAGCGCCTGTCCCCGGCACGCTTGGCCGCTTCCGGTTCACTCACGACCTCATCCGCGAGACGCTGTATGACGAGCTGACTCCTGGCCGTCGTGTGAGCCTCCACCGACGGATTGCCGATACGTTGCACGCGCTATACGGAGAGGAGCCTTCGTATCACGCAGAGCTCGCATACCACTACGTCGAAGCCGCCCGTGGCGGCGTGCAGGTCGACGAGGATCGCAATTCAACTGCTGAGCTGGCAGTTCAATACGCGCGGCAGGCCGGCGACGTGGCCCTTGGGTCCTTGGCCTACGAAGAGGCCGCTCGGCTCTACCAGATGGCCTTGGCGGTGCTTGATTTCCACGCGCCGAGCGACTCCGAGCGGCGCATGGAGATGCTCCTCCGCCTCGGCGAGGCGCAAGCCCGGGCCGGGGACCTACCTGCATCGCGAGCGACGTATCTCGAAGCGGCACAGCTTGCACGGCGGCACGGCGCCGTCGAAACGTTGGCACGTGCCGCCCTCGGCTATGGAGGTCGGTTCTTCTGGGCGCGCGTGGGTAACGATCAGCACCTCATTCCGCTGCTCCAGGACGCCCTCCTCCTGCTAGGCGCGACGGACGATCGGCTCCGCGTGCGCCTGCTGACCCGACTCGCCTGTGCGTGGCGGAGCGAGCCGGAGCGCCAAGAGCAACGGCGGGCGCTGAGCCAGCAGGCCGTCGACATGGCTCGCCAGCTAGAGGACCCGGCGACGCTCGGGTATGCACTGGTCGGCTTCTTCTGGGCCAACTGGCTGCCCGATAACGCCCACGAGCGTCTCGCGGTCGCGGAGGAGATGCTTGCCGTGGCGGAGACCACCGGGGACGCCGAGCGCACGATCGATGCACACCTGATGTTGGACCTGGTCGCGATGGACCTCGGCCGCATGGCTGAAGCTCACTCACGCATGGAAACGGTGCTCAAGCTGGCGCGCGAGCTGCGTCAGCCCTCGCATCTCTGGCTCACCTGGGCTAATCGAACCGTCCTCGCATTGATGGAGGGCAAGTACCTCCTGGCCGAGGAGCTGATGGCACACGAGATGGAGCCAGGCCATCCGACGACGCCGGTGCAGGACGACGTCTCGGCAGCGCGGATGCACCGGTTCCTCCTTCGCCGTGAGCAAGGCCGGGGACTCGAGGAGGAGTCCAGCGTGCGGGCCTCGGTCGACGACTTCCCGTGGTACCCGCTACATCGCGCTGCGCTCGTCTGCCTGTTGGCCGAGGCGGGTCGGACAGAGGAGGCTCGCGCCGCCTTCGACGAGCTAGCCGCTGACGACTTCAAGGCCCTGTACCCAGATTGCGAGTGGCTAATGGGCGTGGCCCTCGCCAGCGAAGCGAGCGCGGCGTTGGGCGACGCCGCCGCAGCGGGCATCCTGTACGACCAGCTCCTCCCGTTCGAGGGGGCCCACGCGATCGGTCACACCGAAGGGAGCATGGGCGCGGTCGATCGCTACCTGGGGATGCTCGCCGCCACGCTGGGCCGTTACTCCGATGCCGAGCGGCACTTCGAATCGGGCATCGTCGTCAACGAGAAGCTCGGCGCGAGGCCCTGGGTCGCGCACACTCAGGCGGACCTGGCGGTCGTGCTCCGAAAGCGCGGTGCACGTGACGACCTGGGACGGGCAGAGGCACTCGAGCGGGTCGCCCTGCAAACTGCCCGCGAACTTGGCATGTCGGCTCTCGAAGACCGCCTGCGCCGGACCCATGACGATGCCGGGCCGGCCGATTCCCGTGACGGCTCGGAGAGGACCACGGACGACGCCTCCAAGGCTGCCTTCCGGCGGGAGGGGGAGTACTGGACGGTGACGTTCGATGGCTCCACCATGCGAATGCGGGACGCCAAGGGCATGCACCATCTGGCACGTCTCCTGGCTGCGCCCGGACGCGAAATACATGCCCTGGACCTCGCGGGGACGGGCTCCACTGATGCCGGAGGGGTCGCCGTCGCGGCTGCCGATGTCGGCGGAGACCCCTTCGGCGCTCTCGGCCCGGCGTTGGACGACACCGCGAAGCAGGGGTACCGGGCTCGCCTGCGGGAGCTCGAAGAGGAGGCTGCCGAAGCAGAAGCCTGGAACGACACTGAACGCGCGGCACGTGCGCGTGGCGAGATGGATGCGCTGGTCGGGGAGCTGGCAAGTGCGGTTGGGCTTGGTGGCCGAAACCGCACCGTGGGTTCAGCGTCGGAGCGTGCGCGTATCTCCGTGACACGTGCCATACGCTCATCCGTCGCACGCATTGCGCAGCAGAACCCGGAGCTCGGGCGCCATTTCGAGGCGACCATCCGCACCGGCACCTACTGCTCGTACCAGCCCGATCCCCGTGCGCCGCTGGAGTGGCGTCTGTAGGCCGCTACCATAGGGTCGCGTGACGAAGATCAAGTTCGGGACCGACGGCTGGCGCGCGGCCATCGCCGAGGACTACACCTTCCACAACGTGCGTCGCTGCGCGCGCGGTGTGGCCGAGTACCTGCAGCAGACCGGGAACGCCGATCGCGGCGTGGTCGTCTGCCACGACAGGCGCTTCGCCTCGGAACACTTCGCACGGGCCTGCGTGGAGGTGCTGGCCGCGCACGATATCCGCTCCTTCCTCCCGCCGGAGGCGGTCCCCACCCAGGTCGGCAGCTTCTTCACCCGGGAGCTGGGCGCCGGCGCAGGGATCGTCATCACCGCCAGCCACAACCCGTGGACCGACAACGGCTTCAAGGTCAAGGCGGATTCCGGTGGCGCGGCGGACCCGAAGATGCTGGGCGCAATCGAGGCGACCATGGATGCCCATCCGGCCGACGAGCCACCGCCGCGCCGCGACTACGCGGACGCCGAGGCGGCCGGCCTGGTCGACACCTTCGACCCATTCCCGCGCTTCCGCGAGCAGCTGGAGCGCATCGTGGACCTGGACCGCATCCGGGCGGCGGACAAACGCCTGCTGGTGGAGCCGCTCTATGGATCGGGCAGCGGGTGGTTCGCCCGACTGCTGGGCGACGGCCGCATGACGGTCCGGGAGCTCCATACCGAGCGCAACCCGTTCTTCGGCGGCGTCAACCCCGAGCCGATCCGCCCCAACGTCGACGCCTGGCTGGAGGAGATCCCGCGCTGGGGCGCTGACATCGGGATTGCGTTCGACGGGGACGCCGACCGGGTCGGCATGGCCACCGAGGAGGGCATCTTCGTCAACCAGCTCCAGGTCTACGGCCTGCTGTACTGGTACCTGCTC
>DATADC010000072.1:0-3859 GCA_036258735.1 Candidatus Limnocylindria bacterium | reverse complement strand
GCCGGAGCGCTGGCGCGGCCGGCTCGACCTCATCTACGACCCGTTCGGCGAGCACAAGTGCGAGGTCTGCTTCCAGTGCGCCCAGGTGTGTCCGGTGGAGGCCATCGACATGAGCGGCTTCGACTCACAGGGCAACCGCATCCGGTATGGGATGCCGGAGATCTACGACGAGCGGCGAGACCCGAACGCGTACCGGCGGGCTGGCCTGCCTGCTCGGCCGATGCGCAACCCGGCTCGCTGGGGCGACCCGGTCGACGAGGGCTGGGTTGGCGAGGTGGTCGACGGCTTCGGCGCCCGGCCGGAGGCGCTGGTGGCCATGTTCACCGCCGTCCAGGAGCGCTACGGCTACCTTCCCGAGCGGGCGCTGCGGGTCATCAGCGACCGGACGACGATCCACTGGGCGCAGGTCTTTGGCGCGGCCGGGCTCGGCGGCTTTCGGCTGCTGCCCGCCGAGGGACACCTGGTCACCGCCTGCACCTGCGCCGCGTGCCGCTTTTCCGGCGGGGAGGCGGTACTGGCGGCGCTCGCCGACGAGCTCGGCGTGGCGCCCGGCGAGTCCACGCCCGATGGCGCCTTCACGCTCGAGACCTCGCCCGATTTGGCCGCGGGGGCCATCGCGCCGGCGATCCGCATCGACACGCTGATCTACGGTCCGGTCACGCCCGAGCAGGCGCGCCACCTGCTCGGGGAGCGGCGCCGGGCGGACGGTCACGCCGTCGCGCGGCAGCCGGCGGCCAGCGCGAGTCGGGCGTAGTGGCCGCCAATCCCGGCAACGGCCTGTCGCCCCAGATCCGGCTGCTGGCCGAGGGCGAGCAGCGGCTGCTGGCCGGCATCGGCCACGTCGACCCCGACAACACCGCCTCCTACCGCGACCACGGTGGCTACAGCGGGCTGGAACGCGCCGTCGCCCATCTGGGCGCGGAGGGCGTCGTCGAAGAGATCTCCCAGGCGCGGCTCCGCGGTCGCGGGGGCGGCGGCTACCCCACGGCCGACAAATGGCGGGGCGCACGCGCCGGAAGCGCTGACCGGCGGATCGTGATCGCCAACCTGATGGGCGCGGATCCAACGGCCCTCGGAGACCGGGCGCTGGTCGAGGGCAACCCGCACCTCGTCCTGGAGGGCGTGCTGATCGCGGCCTTCGCCACCGGGGCCTCGGAGGCCATCCTCGCGGTGCGGCGCGATTGGAAGGTGGCGATAGCGCGCCTGAAGGCGGCGATCGCCGACGCGGAGCGCAGCCGCTTCGCCGGCTACCTGGTGATGGGCACCGACTTCAGCTGCCAGGTCTCGGTGTGGGAGGGCTCGGGCGCCCTGGTGGCCGGCGAGGAGACGGCACTGCTGGCGGCGCTGGCCGGCGACCGCGGCATGCCGGTCATTCGACCGCCGTATCCAACCCAGCGCGGCCTGTGGGGCGCGCCGACCACCATCCACAACGGAGAAACCCTGGCGCACGTGGCCTGGATCCTGTCGCACTCCGCGGAGGCCTTCGCGAGCGTGGGCTCCGAGGCGAGCCCCGGCACGCGGCTGGTCAGCATCTACGGCCGGGTCGTGGAGCCGGGTGTGGTCGAGGTACCGCTGGGGATGCCGGTGGGCGAGGTCGTCCGCCTGGCGGGCGGCGCCACGGGAACGGTCAAGGCGGTCTTCGTGGGCGGCCCCGGTGGCGGCGCATTGGCCGAGCCAGAGCTGAGCACGCCGTACGACTACGAGCCGCTGCGCGAGGCTGGCGCGGGCATCGGCCTTGGCCAGATGCTGGTCACCGACACCGCGACCTGCATGGTCGACACCGCGCGCTTCTTCCTGGACTGGTCCGCGCGCGAGGCGTGCGGCAAGGCGGTGCCGTGCCGGATCGGGACTCGTCGCCTGGTGGAGGCGCTGGACCGCGTCCTGGCGGCGACCCCGCGTCCGAACGACTTCACGCTTTTGCGCGAGCTATCACGCAAGGTCACCGACACCGCGCTGTGCAACCTGGAGGCGCGCGCGCCGGGACCGATGTTGACCACCCTGGCCCGCTTCGCCGACGAGTACCGCGCCCACGCCGAGCGTGGCGAGTGCCTGGCCGGCGCCTGCCGCGTGCCCGAGGTCCCGCCGCTGGTGACGCCGCTGCCCGACGTGGAGCCCGCCGCACCGGCCTCCTCCAACGAACCCCGCTAGCATCACAGCAGCCATGAGCTTCGCCACCGACGGACACGGCAACGGCAACGGAACCGGCGACGGCCGCGCGGCGCTGCGACCGGAGGATTACGCGCCGGTGTGGCCGATGGTGCCCGGCACGCGCAAGATCGGGGTCACCATCAACGGCCAGCAGGTCGAGGCGGAGGAGGGCCAGACGATCCTCCAGGCCTGTCGGGTGCTGGGCATCGATGTCCCGACGCTGTGCTACGAGCCGAAGCTGGCCCCGTACGGCGCTTGCCGCATCTGCGTCGTGGAGGTGGACGGCCACGATGACACGCCCATCTCCTGCGGCACGCAGATCGAAGAGGGAATGGTCATCACCACCCACAACGAGCGGCTCATCGAGAACCGCCGCATGGTGCTAGAGCTGATCTTCTCCGACCACGACGCCTACTGCCTGCCGCCCTGCCAGTTCAAGTGCCCCACCCGGGTCGACATCCCCGGCTACCTCAAGCAGAACACGCTGGGCAACTGGGAGGAGGCAACGCGCATCCTGAAGCGCTCGCTCCCCTTCCCCGCCATCCTCGGCCGCGTCTGCCCCGCGCCGTGCGAGACGCACTGCCGCCGCGAGGAGGTGGACACCGCCATCGCCATCCGCGACTCGCACCGCTACTGCGCGGACCGCGTGCTCGAGGTCGATGCCCCGGCGCCCATCCCGTGGCCCAAAGACCCCGCCACCGGCCGCCGGGTGGCCATCATCGGCGCGGGCCCGGCCGGCCTTTCGGTGGCGTACTACCTCCAGCTGCGCGGCCACCACTGCGACGTGTACGAGGCGGAGCCTGAGCAGGGCGGCATGCTGACCTACGGCATCCCGGAGTACCGGCTGCCCAAGAAGTGGATGGACCGCGAGCTCGACCACGTCTGGGAGCTGGGCGCCACGCTCAAGCCGAACATGCGGCTCGGTCGTGACTTCCACTTGGCAGACTTGCTCAACGACGGCTACGACGCGATCTACGTCGGCATCGGCTGCTACAAGCCCAACGAGCTGGGCATTCCGGGCGAGGACGCCGACGGCGTGGTCAACGCCCTGGAGAACCTCTACAACTCGACCCGCGGACTGCCCATCCCCGCGCTGCACGGTGCGCGCGTGGTGGTCATCGGCGGCGGGTTCACGTCCATCGACTGCACGCGCACCAGCGTGCGCCAGGGCGCTGCCGAGGTGACGCTGGTCTACCGCCGCGACCTCAAGGACATGCCGGCAGGACGAGGTGCACGAGGCGATCGAGGAGGGTGCGCGGGTCATCTTCCAGGCCGCGCCGGTGCGCATCGTGACCGACAAGAACAACAAGGTGACCGGCGTCGAGTTCCAGCGCATGAAGCTGGGCGAGCCCGACGAGAAGGGCCGCCGCCGGCCCGAGCCGATGCCGGGCACCGAGTTCGTGGTGGAATGCGACACCGTGTTCGGTGCCATCGGGCAGGGCCCGGACCTGTCCTGGATCGAGTCCGAGCCAGACGATGTCCGGGCCCAGCTGGAGGTCAGCCGGCGCGGCACGCTGGTCAGCGAGGACGACATCTTCCGCACCGGGCTGCCGAGGGTCTTCGCGTCAGGCGACGTGCGCACCGGCGCCGCCACCGTGGTCGAGGCCATCGGCGAAGGTCGGCGCGCCAGTTATGCCATGGACTACTGGCTGCGCGGCCACGACCTGGACGATCCCCAGGTGCGCCGTATCGTGTCCGAGCCGGTGCCGCA
>DATADC010000071.1:0-18402 GCA_036258735.1 Candidatus Limnocylindria bacterium | reverse complement strand
AGGACGGTGAGCAGCGTGACGCCGTCTGCCATCGCCTCGTCGCGCGCCTGCTCGAGCCCGGCGTTGAGCCCCATCCCGCGCTGGACCACCAGGCGGGCGCCGGCATCCTCGGCGATGGGCCGCAGGGCGGCCGACGGCGTGATCACCACCACGTCGTCAGTGGCCTGGCGGGCAACGCCCACGACGCGCGCCAGCAGCGTCCGAGCCAGCGCCTCGCGCTCCCCGGCGTCCAGCACCGGGGCGAGGCGCGTCTTGGCCGCCTCCAGGCCACGATGCGGCACGATGATCCTCACCGCCCGAGCATACGCCGTCAGGCCGCGCCCTCGGCCAGGTGGAGAATGGACCGAGCCAGCTCCGCGCGGTCCGCGTCGGTGCGCATGACGGTTGGCAGGATCGCCGCGTGCATGCCGAGCCCCTGGATGTCGGTTGCCAGTCCGGCGTCCGCCTGGTCGATGACGAAGGTGTCCAACAGCCCGGCGTACATCCTCGCCACTCCCCGGGCTGAAGCCTCGTGGCCCAGTGAGCCGAGCATGCGGTCGGCAGGCCCCCGGATCGCACGCCCGGCCACGATGCCGCTCACCCCGATCCGCCGCCTCCCCGACTCCGCCACGGTCTCACGCATCCCCGGCAGCGCCAGGATGGGACCGATGCTCACCAGCGGATTGGACGGACCGATCAGCACGAGGTCCGCTCCGGCCAGTGCCTCGAGCGACCGCGTGGTCGGGCGCGCGGCTTTGACGCCGTCGAAGCGCAGGCCGCGCACCTCGTCCGCCTGCCCGCGCCGCACGAAGTACTCCTGGAAGTCGATCTCGCCCTCGTCGGTGCGTACCCTGGTGCGCACCGGGTCATCGGTCGCCGGCAGGATCCTGGCGCCAACGGACAGGGCGGCGGCCATGTCCGCCGTCGCATCGGTCAGGGAGAGGCCCTGTTGCAGGAGGTGGTTGCGGCGGACGTGCACCGCGAGGTCCGCGTCCCCGATGCGAAACCACGCGTCCTCGCCGAGCCGCTCGAGCATGGCCAGGGCCGTGAAGGTATCGTCGGCGACGCCCCACCCCTGCCGGGTATCGACCAGCCCGGCGAGGGTGTACAGGATCGTGTCGAGGTCCGGACAGACCAGCAGGCCGTGCCGCTCGGTGTCGTCGGCGACGTTGACGAGGACGCTCAGCTCGCCGGGTGCCAGGACCTGGGCCAGCCCGTGCGCCAGCTTGGCGCCTCCGGTTCCGCCGGCCAGCAGCACGACGCGCAATGGCCTCAGCCGCCCTCCAGCATCGGCTTCACCTCGCGCACCAGGCGCTCCATGCTCTCGGCGTCATACGGCGCCGGGAAGCCCACGATGAAGTGCCGGAACCCGATCCCCAGGTACGGCCGCATGCCTTCGGCGACCTGCTCCGGCGTGCCCACCATGGACTGGTCGCGCCACGGCCGTGCGCGACCGTTATGCTCGAAGATCTGCTCCATGACGCGGCGCGCCTCGGCCGGATCGTCCCGGATGACGCACACGCCCATGCCCACCGTGCGCTCGATCTCCGACTCGTCGCGGCCGACCTCCTCGCAGTGCCGGCGCAGGATCTCGTCCTTGCGCCGTACGTTCTCAAAGCCGCCGCCCACGTTGCAGGCATCCGCGTAGCGCGCCACGATCCGCAGCGTCTTCCGCTCGCCGCCGCCACCGACCAGCAGCGGCATGCGCTCCTGCACCGGCGGTGGATCGTTGCGGACATCGTGCGTGGCGTAGAAGCGCTGGCCCGAGGGCGTCTCACCACGCAGCATTCCGCGCATGATGCCGACCGCCTCCTCCAGCCAGCGCAGCCGCTCGCCGGGCGAGGCGCCGAACTCCAGGCCATAGGCCCGGTGCTCGGTCTCGAACCACGCGCCACCAATTCCAAGGATGGCCCGCCCGCCGGAGATGTGGTCCAGCGTGGTCGCCATCTTGGCCACCAGGGCGGGGTTGCGGAACGTGTTGGCGCCGACCATGAGGCCGATGCGAGCCCGCTCGGTCGCCTCCGCCCAGGCCGCCAGCGTAAGCCAGCCCTCCAGGATCGGCCCCTCATGAGAACCGACGATGGGGTACAGGTGATCCCAGGTCCAGACGTCGTCGTAACCGAGCTGGTCTGCCCTGGTCCCCGCCTCACGCAGCGCCTGCCAATCGGTGTACTGGTTCCAGCACAACGCCCCGAGCTTCACGTCCGTCATGGCGGCAGCGTACCAACCGCCCAGACCGTCGGTTCTCCCAGAGGGTTTCGTGCCACGGCGGCGGCGCGCTCCGCACCCGCCGCTCCAACGCTGCGGGAGAGGTCGCGAATCGTGAGTGCCAGGACCCTGCCGTCGGACGGCAAGGTGACGCGGATGCCGGGCGCCGCGACCTGCAGCCGGCCGGACGACAGGAAGTCGGCCACACGCGCATCGGGCGGGTCGAGGAGAAGGAGGTCCTGGGGCCCGGCGAGCTCGACCATCGCCACCACGTCGTAGCTGTACGCATCGTACCGATCAACCACGGGGCGTGAGAGGTACGTGCGGCCGCTCGCGACTCCGATGGCGAGAAGGCCTACCGCCACCGCGGCCACCACACCTCGAGCGGCGGGCGGGCCCATCCGTGCCGCGGCCCAGTCCGACAGCGCCAGTGCGCCCAGGGCAACCGTGATGCTGACGGGAACGGCCAACCCCAGAGCGCGCAGGAAGTGGGGTGGCGGCCCCTCGGTGGCCAGCATTGGCGGAAGCAGGAAGATGGGCAGGCTCCACAGCACGAGCGCATGTGCCGGATCCGCCCGCCGTCGCCACAGGCGGACGATGCCGACGAGCGCAACGGCGGCCAGCGGCAGGCCAAGCAGCGGAAGGGCATCCACGTTGTGCCGCGGATTGGGATCGCCGGCGATGGCAAACATGCCGAGCGTCCGGAGCCAGTGGCTGACGAGGTTGGCGGAGGGATCGGCCAGCGCGCTGACGCTGGCGGGGCGCTGGAAGTAGTTTCCGGGATCCGAGATCGCGTACACGAGCATCGGTGCCGCGACGATGAGGAAGCTGATGCCCGTTGCGAGGAAGGTCGGTCTGAGGGCATCGACGACCGGCCGATTGACTCGCCACAGCCACGCGAGCCAGATGAGGATGACGAGGGGCAGGAGCTTCAGCGGCTGGTAGGTGTAGAGGGTGGCGACCGCGAGTGCCGAGCCGGCCAGGATCGCGCTGGTCGGGGTGGAGCGTTGCTGCCAACGAAGCACGGCGGCCACGGCGAGCGCGGCGAAGAGAGGCACGATGGAGTTGAGCATGCCGTTGCGGCTCACGCAGATCAGCCACAACGACCCCGCCGCCCAGGATGCAGCCAGCCAGGCGGCCGCATTCCCGAAGCGGCGCACCGCGAGCCAGATGGCCGCGACCCCGGCGACGCCGATGGCGGCCGCGACCGAGCGCAGGACGAGGACGGACTCGCCGAACAGGCCGAAGCCGACGGCAACCGCATACGCGAAGAGCGCCTCGCGGCCGCCGCCTTGCGGGAGAAAGACCGGCCGGTATCCGGGGTCGCCGACGATGCGCTGCGCGCTGAGAGCCTCTCCTGCTTCATCGCGGAACAGGCCGCCGGGATTCACATCAAGGTCGATGAAGCGCAGGGCAGCTGCGAAGCCGAGGACCGCCACCAGGCTCAGGATGGTCAGCAGCGTCCGCACGCCGCCAGTATCGGCTGCTGTGATTGCCCGTCGGCGGGTTAGTGGTACTCGCTCCTGCGCAGCGCGCCGAGCGTGATCGGCGCCGGATCAGTCAATCGTGGCGGATGACCTTCTCGACCCGCAGGCGCAGCGTCACGCGCTCCTGCCCGTTGAAGCGCTCCGGATCGGAGCCGTAGCGGCGGGCCAGGGCCTTGATGTCGGCCAGGGCGCGCTCCGGATCGGCATCCATCTCGATCGGGCCCTGGAAGGCCACCCAGAACAGGCCTTGCTCGAAGCACAGGCTGGCGCGCGGGTCACGCCGCAGCCATCGGTACTTGGCCCGGCGCGTCATGGTGTTCATGAGGATGGTGTCCGGCCGTTCGGGGTCCAGGTCGAACCACATCACCGACTGGGTGGGGGCCCCCGCGCCGTTGATGACGGCGAGCACGGGGTAGCGCAGTTCGGCCAGCAGCCACTGGCGCAGGTCATCGTTCAGGACCGGGCTGACGGTCAGGGCAGGGTCGGTCACGCCTTCCTCCTTGGGGCCGTCAATGCTAGACCGATGCCTCCGCCATCGCCGGTCGTACACTCGCGCGGATGTCCGATCACGCGCCGCGGGCATGGCTGTTGAGCATCGGCTCGGAGCTGCTGCTGGGCGAGACAATGGACAGCAACGCAGCCTTCCTGGGCGCCGAGCTGGCGCGAGCCGGCGTCGACCTGCGACAGACGCGCCACCTTCCCGACGATCCGGGCGCGCTCGGCGATGCCTTCCGGGAGGCACGCGCCACGTGCGACCTGGTGCTCGCCACGGGCGGCCTGGGTCCCACCCACGACGACGTGACGCGGGATGCGCTGGCGGCCGTCCTCGACGAGCCACTGTTGCCGGACCCCGATCTCGAGGCGGCGCTGCGCGACCGCTTTGCGACCTACGGGCGCATGCCGGACAGCAACCTGCGCCAGGCGGCGCTGGTGGCTTCCGCCGAGCCGCTGCCCAATCCGATCGGCTCGGCGCCGGGCTGGTGGGTCGACCGCACGGACGGAGCGGTGGTGGCGCTCATGCCCGGCGTCCCATCGGAGATGAGGCGCATGTGGGCCGGCGAGGTGCTCCCGCGCCTGACCCGCCGGTTCACCCTGCGACCCATCCACGTTCGAACGCTGAAGAGCTTCGGCGTCGGGGAGTCTTTGGTGGCTGACAGGCTGGGCGACCTGCTCTCGTCGCCGCCGGCCGGCGTCGAGGCCGGCATCTACGCGCGAGACGACGGCGTCCACGTTCGCTTCTCGACTCGCGGCGATCCTTCGGCGCTTGACGGGCCGGCCCGGGACGCCGCGATGGTCCTCGGCGGTGACGTGTGGGGTGCGGACGGCGACGACCTCGGCGCCGTGGCGCTTCGGGCGCTGGGGCAAGCCGGTGCGACGAGCGTCGCCTCCTGGGAGGCCGATACCGGCGGTGCGCTGCTGGCCATTCTCGCCCAAGCCGAGCCCGGCGGCGGCCCCGCCACCTACGTGGGCGGAATCCTGGACGCCGGCGGAGCCTCCGGTCCGCCCTTGGCCGACGCGGTGATCCAGCTCTCGCTCCTGCCGCCGGACGCCGACGGGCGAAGCCACGTTCGCGTTGCGGTCAGCGGCACGCCGTCCCTGCCGCAGGAGGAGCTGCGGATCCACGGCAGCGGGCCCCAGCGCGTCCGCCGCGCGGCATTCGCAGCACTCGACCACGTGCGACGAGGTCTACGCTCGGACTGATCAAGCGGCGTCAGTCGCGCGGTGGGGGCACGAGCAGCGTCGGCGAGACCTTGGGCCGGACGGAGGACTCGGGGTCCGGCAGTGACGGCTGCGTATCGGCCGGGACGATGAACCGGCACGCAGCCATCAGCACTGCCAGCGACAGGACGGCCAGCGCATGCCGAACGGAAAGCATGCCGCGCCAGGCATGCACGTCCGAGGCCCGCCGGACGGACCGGCGGGCCTCGATGCTGGTCAGGGCCGCGACCTGCGGCACCACCATCTCCCTACTTGTTGATGTCGACCTGCATGAATCCGGTGGAGCTGACGCTCTTGACCCGGACCTTGGTGCCGGTGTTCGGCACGTCGACGCTGTACCAGCCGGGCTGGTAGCGGCCGTCGTGCTCGCCGGTGCAGGCGTGCTCGTCGCAGTTGAACCAGTAGTCACGGCTGTCGCGGAAGACCGGGACCGCCGGCTTGGCCGGGATCGTGGCCGCCACCCCGTTGTTGTGCAACGTGAGCGCCGGCACGCGGTCGAGGCCGAAGGTCGAGTCGAACGTCAGGATGCGCGGCCGCATCAGCGTGCCGTCATCCCAATGGCTGAACTGCGGATGGGCGTCGACCGGCAGGAGCAGGCCCTCGCCCGGGTGGTCGCCGACGTTGTTATCGGTCCACTCCGTGTTCCAGTAATTGATCAGCAGGCCGTCCTGGTAGGCGAAGTGCTCCACCCAGTTCGGCTTGGTGTTCAGGAAGCCGAAGTTGTACGGGCCGGTCTTGAGGCTGCGGTCGTACCCGATGTACTGGCGGTTCTCCAGCACGTAGGCGTTGAAGAAGTGCTGCTCCTCACTGCCAGACGTGGTGACGAAGCCGTTGAGGGTCCAGCCGGTTTCCCCGGCCTCAGCGGTACCGATGACGGTCCCACCGATGGCGATGTTGTCAACCTGGAAGCCGGGCTCTGCTACGGCCCCGTCGGTCCGGTACCGGAAACGCACGGCGTTGGCGCCGGCCGGGATGGTGGCGGTCAGGTCGACCCACTGGCCGTCGGTGTCACCGGTGATGCCGGTGCGACTGGTGTTGAACCCACTCTGCCCGTCGCTGTTGGTCTGCGACCGGTTGGTCAGCACCGGCTGCCAGGTCGTGCCGCCATTGGTCGAGGCCTCCAAGAACGCGTAGTCCCAGTCGAGCTCGATGTCGTAGCGAACCTTGGCGGTAAGCGCGCCGCCCCCCGAGATGGAGCGGCTCATCGAGGTGTTCAGGTTGTGCCCGATGTTGCCCCAGAAGAAACGCTCACCGCACCCGGTGCACGGCGGTCCGAGCTCGAGCGGCACGACGTTATCAGGCAGGACGATGAACACCCCCTGCGCCTGCTTGGTGTTGTACTCGGCCGGGCCAAGGCGGTGGCCTGAAGGCACGCCCGCGAAGGCGACCTCGTAGTTCAGCCACCCCATCTGGAACTTCTCCCAGTTGCCCATGTGCACCGGCTTGCTGCCGATGCCGTCCTCCGGCCGGCCGGAGCTGCCGTACGTGCCGGAGCTCATCAGCGTCCAGAATCCAGTGGAGTTCTCGGCGCCGCCAACGTTGCCGCTGGTGTCGTACAGGTCGGGGATGTTGTAGTCGTGAGCGAACTCGTGTGCGAACACGCCCACGCCGCCGTTCTCCGGCTCGATGGTGTAGTCGCCGATCCAGTAGTCGGAGTTGCCGATTCGGACGCCGCCCCAGCCATCAACGCCCGGGCCGTCGGGACCATTGGCGCCGAAGTAGGCGTACCAGCGGTGGCTCCAGATGGCGTCCTCGCCCTGCGCGCCGCCACCGGTCTCCTCGCCCTCGCCGGCATGGACGGACTGGTAGTGATCGATGTAGCCGTCCGGCTCGTCGAAGTTGCCGTCGCCGTCGATGTCGTAGCGATCCCAGATGTCGTACTGAGCCAGGTACGAGTTCAGGGCGGCCTTGTTGGCGAAGTTCGCGGCGAATGCATCAGCCGAGTCGTTCACGAACCGCCACGTGTCCTGGCACACGATGTCGCCGCAGTAGTTGCTTCCGTAGCTGGCGGCGTTGTTGGGTACCTGGACCCACGGCGAGACGTCGCCGTGCACGGTGTAGCGCCCGGAGGACTGCTCCAGGTAGTAGTTGCGCATCGAGACGTCGCCGGGCGCCTCGCTGAACAGCAGGTCCTCGAAGTAGGCCTCGCTGAAGTCCTCGGTCCAGATCGTCGTGTTGTCGACCGAGCGGTCCGGCTCGGGGATCTGGTTGTGGAGCGGGCCATCGGGGCCGGTGTGCGTAACGGTCTCGAGCTCGTCGTCGTCGTCGAGCTGGTGCTGGTGCGTGGCGTCTCCGCTGCCGAACTCGCCCAGCACGGTGAGGATCGCGTCTTCGCCGACGCGTGCCAGCTCGACGTACTGGCCCTTGGCAATCCGAACGACCTTGTTGTCGCCCCTTGCCCGGCGCTCACCGCTGAGCACCAGCTCCTGGGCGCGGGCCGTCATGGCCCTCTGCTTGTCGATCTGCGGCGCGGAGAGATCGTGGTCACGGTGCCGCGGCTCGTTAGTCCTGTCGCCGGGCCTGCGCGCCGTGACGCTGGTGGCGGTCAGCGACGTGAGCAGGCCGAGGATGGCGAGGATGGCAATGAGCTTTCGCAAAGTCCTTCTCCGGTGCGATGTGCCAAATCGTGGACGGGATCCGGGAAAGCTTGGTCCGTGGTCTCTCGGCAGGTCCTCCCCGACTGCGAGTGTTCGAACGCCGGGCTCGACCCGTGAGGCGGCTGCATGCTCGCGGAGAGTTCGGCGGCACGAAATGTTACGCCGCCTGACGTGGGCCCGCCATCGGATCGTCGCGTTAGCTGGTGCGCCCGATCACCATCGCCCGATGATGCGAACGGCCGCCGGCCGCAGGCGAAAGCGCCACTCCGGCCGCTCGCCGATGACGTCACCGTCCGCCTGAACAAGCAGCGGCGCATCGTCCGCTCGCGCGACCACCTCGGTGGCGTGGATGGCCGGCGGCGAAGGCGTGCGACGCGCTGCCCAGCGCAGGGCGTCCAGCACGAATGGGCCGAACGGACCGGAGTACACCCGCAGCGTGATCCGGCCGGCCGTGGGTCGGGCACCCGGGTTGACCAGCAACCCGCGCCCGTACCACGGCGTGGTGCTGACGATCAGCAGCTCCATCGGCCCCTCGTGCACGACCACCCCGTCAGCCTGCACGGTCACTCGCTGGCGCCGGACCAGGTCGGGTACCGAGCGCGCGATGGCCGCCGCCCAGCCGATGAGCCGGCGTGCCCCTGTCTCCGCGTAGCGCCCGGCCACGAGCGCGTCCCACCCGGCTCCGGCGAAGAAGGCGAGCCGGCCATCCGCCTCGACCAGGTCCACGGGCCTGGGCTCTCCGTTGATGATCAGCGCCACGAGCCCTCGCGGATCGCGCGGCAGGCGCAGCAGGTGGCGAGTCGCGTTGCCGAACCCGGCAGGGATGTAGCCCAGGATCGCGTCGGGCGAGCGGTCGGCGAGCACGTTATAGGCGATCGACAGCGACCCGTCACCGCCCGCCACTACCACCATGCGGTAGCCGGCAACCCGTTCCGCCATCCAGCCGGTCAGCTCGGCGGCGTCGCGCGTGTCGGCGATCAGGAGGTCCGCGTCGAGCGCCCGCCGCGTGAGCTCGACCGCCTCGCGCACCCGGGCGCTGCGCGCGGTCGCCGCGCCACGGTTCAGCAGGATGGCGGCCGGGCGGCGCTCGCCGCTCATGGCCTCACCAGGGGCGGCGTCAGCGAAGGAAGTCGCCGCTGCGCGCGCGCTTGACGAAGCGTCCGCCGCCCTTCTCGCCGAGCCACTCGTCGCCGTCGACGACGATCCGACCGCGCGATAGGACCACGTCCGCCTTGCCGGTGACCTCCATGCCCTCGTAGCACGAGTAGTCGACGTCCATGTGGTGCGACTTGGCGCTGATGGTGTGCGTCCGACCGGGGTCGTAGATCACGAGGTCGGCGTCCATGCCGACCGCAACTGAGCCCTTGCGCGTGAGGCCGAACATCCGCGCCGGCGCGGTGGAGATGAGCTCGACCCATCGGTTCGGCGTCAGGCGCCCGCCCACCACGCCGCCATGGTGAAGCAGGTCGACGCGGTTCTCGACGCCGGGCAGCCCGTTGGGCACCTTGCGGAAGTCGCCGCGGCCCAGGTCCTTCTGGCCGTGAAAGTCGAACGGGCAGTGGTCGGTGGACACGACCTGAAGGTCGTCCTTGACGAGGCCCTGCCACAGGTCGTCCTGGTGGTCGGCGGGACGCAGCGGCGGGGAGCACACGAACTTGGCGCCCTCGAACCCGTTGCCCAGGTCGTCCAAGGAGAGGAAGAGGTACTGCGGGCAGGTCTCGGCAAAGGCCGGCAGGCCTTCGTCCCGCGCCCGCCGCACCTCCTCGAGGGCGTGCCGCGAGGAGAGGTGCACGATGTACACCGGCACGCCGGCGACCTCCGCCAGGCGGATTACGCGGTTGGTGGCCTCTCCCTCCATCACCGGCGAGCGCGACGTGCCGTGGTAGTAGGGATCGGTGTGCCCGGCGCCGAATTCCTGCCCCGCCACGACATCGATGGCCAGCCCGTTCTCGGCGTGCATCAGGATCAGCCCGCCGTTCTTCGCCGTCTGCTGCATGGCGCGGAAGATGGCGCCGTCATCGGAGAAGAACACCCCGGGGTAGGCGGTGAACAGCTTGAACGTTGTGACGCCCTCGTCCACCAGGGTGTCCATCTCGGAGAGGACGTCGTCGCGCACGTCGGACACGATCATGTGGAAGGCGTAGTCGATGCAGGCGTTGCCGTCGGCCTTCTCGTGCCAGGCGTCCAGGCCCTGGCGCAGCGAGCCCCCACGCGGCTGCACCGCGAAGTCGATGATGGTGGTCGTGCCGCCGAAGGCCGCTGCCCGGCTGCCGGTCTCGAACGTGTCCTTGGCGAAGGTGCCACCGAAGGGCAGCTCCATGTGGGTGTGCACGTCGATGGCGCCGGGGATCACCCACTTGCCGGTGGCGTCCAGGGTGCGCTCCGCCGAGACCTGCAGGTTGGTGCCGATCATGGCGATCGTCTCGCCGTCCACCAGCACGTCCGCCGGAGTCGTCGTATCGGCGTTGACGATGACGCCGTTCTTGATGAGGGTCCGCATGGCTGCGCGATGGTACCGCGCCGGCTTCAACGCCGATGGGTCGGAGATGGAGGCCGCAATCGGGCCTGAGGCGGTCGGCGCCGCCAACAAGCCGCACCCTCGCCTTCGACCGGTGCAGTAGGGATTACGACTCCGTGATAGGGCCGGGCTCCTCCGCCTGTGCTTCGCCTCCCCGGTGCATCCAGGGCGTGTGCGTGATGCCCACCAGCAGGCCCTCCGGGCTCTGGAGGCGGGAGGTGGTCTGGCCCCAGGGCTCCAGGTGCGCTCCCCTCAGGAGCCGGTAGCCCCCGTCCTCCAGCTCCTCGACCGCCGCCTCGACGGCCTCGGCCGACTCGACGTCCAGCTCCAGCCACGCCTGCGGCACCGGGACGTCCGGGGGCCACGTATGGCTCCCGAATGTCGACTCTGCCGCCTGCGAGAGCGGCCACAGCGCGAACGCCTTGATGCCCTCGAGGTCGTCGTTGGTCCAGTAGTCGGGGGCTGCCTCCTCGAGGCCGATGCCCAGGCGTCCCTCCCAGAAGCCCCGGCTGTCGCCGACGTCGCGCACGATTGGGCCGAATCCGGCCACGAAGCTGATCTTCATCGGGATACCGCAGGCCGGGCTAGGGCGGGGATCACCTCGCGGCCGTATCTGTCCAGCTGTTCCTCCTCGTCGCCGTTCATGAGGTAGACGTTGAACTGGTCGACCCCGGCGTCGGCCAGCTCGCGCAGCTTGGCGACGTGCTCCTCGGGTTCGCCCAGCACGCAGAAGCGGTCCGTGACCTCGTCCCCCACGAAGGCAGCGTTGTCCGAGCCGACCTCGGCGTGATGGTGGTAGTCGTAGCCGGTGCGGTCGCGGATGTAGCCAGTCAGCGCCTCCGGAAGCTGCTCGCGCGGGTAGCGGTTCACCAGGTCCACGACGTGGTTGCTGACAAGCGCCGGGAACCATCGGGTCCGCTCGCGGCCCAGCTCGCGCGGCCCCACGTGCGCCGGCGCGGCCGCCTGCACCTTGACACTTCCGGGGTCCCGGCCGGCAGTGCTCTCTGCCTCGCGCAGCTGGCCGATGAACCAGCGAATGAGGTCAACATCCGCGAGCTGAAGGATGAGGCCGTCGGCCACGCGCGCGGTCATGCCGATGGCCATCGGCCCGTAGCCGGCGACCCACACCGGCAGCGTCCATCGCCCCTCGACCCACGGCAGCTGCAGCTCGGTGTCCTCGTAGGTCACGGCCCGGCCCTCGACCAGGGCGCGAATCACGTTGATCGCTTCCTCCAGGGTCTTGATGGTGGTGGGTGGCTTCCCGAGCACGCGCCGGGCGCTGTCTCCGCGCCCGATGCCGAGGTCCATCCGCCCGCCGCTCACCTCGTTGAGCACCGCCAGTGCGGACGCCGTGACGCTCGGCTCGCGCGTGGCGGGGTTAGTGACGCACGTTCCCAGCCGCATGCGCTCGCTGGCCTGCGCCATCAGAGTCAGCAGGACGTACGGCTCGCGCCACAGGACGTGGCTGTCGAACAGCCACCCGTAGTCGAATCCTGCCGCCTCGGCCCGCTTCGTGAGCTCGACCGTCCGTCGGACGTCGTTCTCGGGCTTAAGCGTGAACCCGAAATCCATTGCTCGCCAAACGGCTACGGCCGGACCAGGTCCTGGTAGGCGTCGGGCCGGCGGTCGCGGAAGAACTGCCACAGCTGGCGGACCTCGGTGACCTTGTCCATGTCGAGGTCACGCACGATCAGCTCCTCCTTGCGGTCGTCGCCGAGGTCACCCACGAACTGGCCGCGCGGATCGGCGAAGTAGGACTGGCCGTAGTAGTCGTTCTCGCCCAGCGGCTCCTTGCCGACCCTGTTGATGGTGCCCACGAAGTAGCCGTTCGCCACGGCGTGCGAGGTCTGCTCCAGCTTCCACAGGTACTGCGACAGTCCGCGCGAGGTCGCCGACGGGATGAACACGATCTCGGCGCCGTTGAGGCCCAGCGCCCGCGCGCCCTCGGGGAAGTGGCGGTCGTAGCAGATGTACACGCCGACCCTGCCGACGGCGGTATCGAAGACCGGGTACCCCAGGTTGCCGGGACGGAAGTAGAACTTCTCCCAGAAGCCCTTGACCTGCGGAATGTGCGTCTTGCGGTACTTGCCGAGGTAGGTGCCGTCGGCGTCGATGACCGCCGCGGTGTTGTAGTAGATGCCCTGCGCCTTCTCGTCCTCCTCGTACATCGGCACCACCAGCACCATGCCGGTCTCGCGGGCCAGGTCCTGCATGCGCTTGGTGGTAGGGCCCTCGGGGATGTGCTCGGTGTAGCTGAAGTACTGGGGGTCCTGCACCTGGCAGAAGTACGGGCCGTAGAAGAGCTCCTGGAAGCACATGACCTTGGCGCCCTGGGCCGCGGCCTCGCGGGCGTACTTCTCGTGCTTCTCGATCATCGAGTCCTTGTCGCCCGTCCACTCCGCCTGGAGCAGGGCGGCGCGAATCACTCGCGGCATGAAAGGTCTGCCTCCGTCAACGTCTGAACCGAACGCCTGAACCAGTCGAGGACCGATACTACACCCGCTCCCGGACCGTCCCACCCCGGCCTCACGCTGCGTCGGGGCCGCATTCCGCCTACGCTCTGCGCGCCGATGAACCCCTTCGACCTGTTGATCCTGTTCCTGCTGGCGCTGGGCGCCTTCGCCGGCTGGCGGGCCGGGTTCCTGGGGCCGGTCCTGGCGCTCGGCGGCGGAATCGTTGGGTTCGTACTGGCCCTTCTGCTGGCCACCTTCTTTCGCGCCGATCTGGCCGCCATCGAGCAGCCGACGCGGGCGCTGGTGACGCTGATGGGGCTGGGCGTCCTGGTCCTGGCCGGCGAGGCGATCGGCGGCGCGCTGGGAGCCACGGCCAGCCGCGGGCTGCACACCACCTGGTTCCGCCCGCTCGATGCGCTGGGCGGGGCGGTGGTCGGCGTCGCCCACGTGGTCCTTTTGGTCTGGCTCCTTGGAGGGCTGCTGGCTGCGGGCATGTCGCCCACCCTGTCGCCGGTGGCGCGGGACTCGGCCGTCCTGCGCGCCGTCTACGACCGGCTGCCGCCGCCGGCAACCGTCGCGGGCGAGATGCTGGCGCTGCTGTCGGCCACGGACCTTCCCCTGCTCTTCGCAGGCCTCGAGCCGCCGCCCGCGGCCCCCGTGGACCTGCCGAACGACGCGCAGGCACGCGCGCTGGCGCAGAGCGCCATCGACAGCACGGCTCGCGTCAGCGGCACCGGCTGCGGGGCATGGCAGCAGGTTGGATCGGGGTTCTTCATCTCGCCGACGCACGTGGTCACCAACGCGCACGTGGTGGCCGGCAGCCAGAGCACCAATGTGACGCTGGGATCCACTACCTACGAGACCAGCGTGGTGCTGTTCGATCCCAACGCCGACATCGCCGTGCTCTACGCGCCCGGTGCAAACGCCCCTGAGCTGCGGCTGAGCGGACAGGCGCCGGAGCGGGGCACGACGGGCGTGGCGCTCGGCTATCCAGGAGGCGGCGGCCTGCGCGTCAGCCCCGCG
This sequence comes from Candidatus Limnocylindria bacterium, assembly GCA_036258735.1. Lineage (GTDB taxonomy): Bacteria > Chloroflexota > Limnocylindria > QHBO01 > QHBO01 > JAPSGM01. Next base: position 4,418 of record DATADC010000071.1, on the reverse strand, counting down.
GCGGTGACCGCCAACCACCAGGTGGCCGGGCCGAACATTTACGGCGAGGGGCGCCACCAGCATTCGGTGGTCGAGATGCGCGCCGAGATCGAGCGTGGGAGCTCCGGCGGCCCGCTGCTGGTCGCGCCCGGGGTGGTGGGTGGCGTGGTCTTCGGCGAGTCCCGTTCCGCCGCGGACGTTGGTTACGCCATCTCGGCGCCATCGGCCGCGCGCAGCATCGGCGGCGCTGCCTCGTCGACCGCAGCGGTCGACACCGGTCCCTGTGGCTGACGCGGCCGGCTAGAGGTCCAGCTCGAGACCCTCGGTGCCCGCCAGCACCTCGGGACCGTCCCGAGACTCGAGGTCGTCGACCAGCGCGTCGAGCAGCTCGTCCGAGTGGCCGGGATCGTGGTGGAATGTCACCAGCCGGCCGACGCTGGCCTGCACGGCGAAGGCCCACGTGTGCTCGACGGTGCTGTGCCCCCAGCCGACCCGTACGGCGTACTCGTCCACCGTGTACTGCGTGTCGTGGACCAGCACGTCCACCCCGGCCGCCAGCCCGTGGCCGGACGTCCATTCTGGAGCGATCGGGAAGCGCGGCGCCCCGAGCGCTGGCTCGTGGTCGGGCAAGTACGCCAGGCTGCCGGACGGGCTCGTGATCCGGTAGCCGAGCGTGGGGCCGGGATGGATGACCGCCTCGCCACGGACGGTCACGTCCCCGATGCGAAACGGCCGGTGCGGAACGTCGTGCAGCTCCACGCTCGACCGCAGGTCGCGGAGCCGCACCGGGAAGAGCGGCGGCGACAGGTAGCGCGACAGCCGCTCGCGCAGGTCCTGGGTGGTCGAGGGCGGGCCCCAGATGTGGACCTCGTTGCCGGGCGCGAAGGCCGGCTCGAAGAAGCCGATCCCCTGCAGGTGGTCCAGGTGCAGGTGGGTCAGCAGCAGGTCGATCCGCCCCCGATACCCCCGCAGCGAGACACCCAGCGGGCGGATGCCGGTGCCCGCGTCCAGGACGAGCAGGGCGTCATCGGTGCTGACCTCGACGCAGGCCGTGTTGCCACCATAGCGGACGGTATCGGGCCCGGGAGTGGCCAGCGAGCCCCGGGTCCCCCACAGGCGCACGCGCATCGGTCAGCCTCCGTCGGGGCCGGACTCCCAGAACAGGGCGACCGCCCCGAGCATGCGTCGCCCCTCGGCCTCCAGCGGAAAGGCGCTCACTTCGAGGGTGCGGGGCCTGCCGTCCAGGCCGGTGATGTCGAACTTGTGGTGGGCCGGACGGCGTGCGCGCAGCGCCCGCACCAGCGGCAGCTGGTCGATGTCGAGCGGCTCGCCAGCCTCGTCGCGCACCGCGAAGGCCGTGGTCCACTCGTCGAAGCTCATCTCGCCGGCCTCGTCATAGCGGCGACCCAGCACTCCCTCGGCCGCTTCGTTGTAGAAGACCATGGTGCCGTCCGGATCGACCAGGAAGAGCGGGATGGCAAGGCTGCTGGCCAGGTGCCGCACCAGGATCAGCTCGATGGGCTGGGACATGGGCCTCTCCGCATGCTTGGAGGCTAGCCGCATCAGCCCCGATCTGGAAGTCTCTACACTCCGACGCGCCGATGCCGACCCGAGTGGCCGCCCTGTTCAACGTCCCGTTGCTGCGCCGCGTGGCCTTCCACGCCCGGCGCATCAGCCAGCAGGTAGACCGGCACTTCTTCGTCACCCTGCTCTCGGCCGTGGCGGCGTTCGTAGTGGTAGCCACGCTGCTGGTGGCACTGTTCGAAGGCAAGTTCACCATCGGCGGCGTGGGCAGCACCCTGTACTGGGCGGTCACCACGGTGATCGGGTCCGGCGACGCCAGCTACGTGACCACCTTTGGCGGCTTCGTGGTGAGCTGGCTGCTGGCGTTCTTCGGCGTGGCGATCGTGGCCGCCATGACCGGGGCGGTGGTGGGCTTCGTGATCGACTTTCTGCTCAAGGAGGGCCAGGGTATGGGTGCGGCCGGGTTCCGCGACCACATCGTCGTCTGCGGCTGGAACACGACCGCCCGCGACCTGATCGAGGAGCTGCGCACGGACGAGTACAAGCATCGGGTCGTCGTGCTGCACGAGGCCGAGCGCAATCCCGCCGGCGACGGCGCCTACTTCGTGCGCGGCGACATCACCAGCGAGGCTGACCTGCGGCGCGCCGGGGTGGCGGAGGCGCATTCGGCCATCGTCTTCCCGGCCGATGGCTCGAACGACGCGGACATGAAGTCGATCCTGTGCGTGATGGCGATCGAGTCGGTCGCCGCGGGCGTCCGCACGGTGGTGGAGGTCAACAATCCCGCGCACGTCGACCACTTCCGCCGCGCCCGGGCCGATGAGGTGCTGGTCACCTCCCGCCTGGCATCGCGGCTACTGGCGCGCTCCGCCCTCTACCCGGGCCTGTCCGAGCTGGTGACCGATATGGTCTCCGGCGGCGAGGGCTCGGAGCTGTACCGCATCGCCATCCCGGAGGCGATGTGCGGGCTGTCGGTGGACGACTTCTCCGCGCGCCTGCGCGCCGAGCATCGCGCGACCTTGCTGGCGGTCAGCCGGCGAGGCCACGCCTCGGTCAACCCGCCGACCGACTTCAGGATGCAGCCGGGCGACGACGCGGTGGTGGTGGCCGAGTCGCTCGGCACGCTGGCGCCGCTGCGCCTTCAGCACGAGTAGGCCGGGGAGCACCCGAGTGGACGAGCGCGAGGCCGCACTCCGCCGCGCCGCGGAGATCGGCGCCGAGTTCCTGCGCGCGGTGGGCGAGCGTCACGTTGGCGCGCTCCAGGACGCGTCGGCCATCGCCGAGCGCCTGGGCGGGCCGTTGCCGGACGCCGGCATGTCGCCCACCGCGGTGCTCGAGGAGCTGGCCGAGGTGGCAGACCCGGGCATCGTGGCGTCGGTCGGCCCGCGCTACTTCGGCTTCGTGGTCGGCGGGACGGTGCCGGCGGCGCTGGCCACCGACGTGCTGGCGGCGGCGTGGGGACAGAACGCCGGCCTGCACGCCCTCTCGCCGGCCGCCGCCGCGGCCGAGACGGTCGCCGGGCGCTGGATGCTCGATCTCCTCGGCCTCCCCGGCGACGCCAGCTTCGGCCTGCCGACAGGCGCGGGCCTGGGCAACGCGATCGGGATCGCGGCGGCACGCCACGCCGTGCTGCAACGGGAGGGATGGGACGTGGAGGCGCGTGGCCTCTACGGCGCCCCTGACGTTCGCGTGGTGATCGGCGAGGAGGCGCACGCCACCGTCTTGACCGCGCTCCAGTACCTGGGCCTTGGCCGCGAGCGAGTGACGACGGTGCCGACCGACGAGCAGGGTCGCATGCGGGCCGAGCCGGCCGCCGAGGCGATCTCCGGCTGGAGCGGGCCGGTGATCCTGGTGGCACAGGCGGGCAACGTCAACACCGGCGCGTTCGACCCCTTCCCTGCGCTGGCCGATGCGGTGGCGGCCCATCCCAACGCCTGGCTCCACGTGGACGGGGCCTTCGGGCTGTGGGCCGCGACGTCGCCGCGGCTGCGCCACATGGTCGAGGGCGTGGCACGTGCGCAGTCATGGTCCACCGACGCGCACAAGTGGCTCAACGCCGGCTACGACTGCGGCTTCGTGGCCACCAGAGAACCAGGAGCGCACCGGGCGGCGATGGCGGGCAGCGGCGCGTACCTGGTCCGCAGCGACGCGCAGCGGGAGAACTGGGAGTGGGTCCTCGACAGCTCGCGGCGCGCGCGCGGCTTCGCGCTGTACGCGGCCATCCGCTCGCTCGGTCGCGACGGCGTCCGGGCCCTGGTCGAGCGCTGCTGCGACCTGGCGGCACGCATGGCGGCACACCTCTCAGCGGAGGAAGGTGTGGAGGTGCTGAACGAGGTCGTCCTTAACCAGGTCCTGGTTCGCTTCGGTGACGACGACGATCTGACGCGCGCGGTTATCGCCCGCGTCCAGGCTGATGGCACGGCCTGGATGGGCGGCACGACCTGGCACGGCAAGGTGGCCATGAGGATCAGCGTCTCGAACTGGGCGACCACCGAGGCCGATGCGGATGCATCGGTGCAGGCCATCCTTCGCGCCCACGCCGAGAGGTAGGCGTATCCTTCGGCGACACGATCGGACGACGACCGAGCCGAGGTACCACCATGACCCTCACCGCCGAGCGGCTGACCGCCGACGAAATCCTCCGCCTGAACCGCGAGTACACCTTCTTCAGCTGGAGCGCGCAGGCCAAGGTCAACCCCATCGTCATCGATCGCGGTGAGGGCATCTACTTCTGGGACCCGGACGGGAAGCGCTACATCGACTTCAACTCGCAGCTGATGAGCGTCAACATCGGGCATGGCGATCGGCGCGTGGCCGATGCGATCGCCGACCAGGCGCACAGGCTCGCCTTCGCGGCCCCGCAGTTCGCGACCGAGGTCCGCGGCCGCCTGGGCCAGCTGTTGGCCGAGCTGACG
>DATADC010000070.1:0-3802 GCA_036258735.1 Candidatus Limnocylindria bacterium | reverse complement strand
TGATCCGACCGCGCCAGGCCGCTGGCTGGACGGTGGAGTCCACCACCTGGATCGCGGCCGACTGGCGCCCGCGCACGTCGCCGCCCTCGCGCTCGGCCGCCTCCATGGCGCGCAGCAGGCGCTCGACGAACGGCACGCCCTCGCCCAGCGCGGCCTCGTACGCCTCCGCCATGGCGGGCCAGCAGCTGTCCCGCTCGAGGAGGTTGCCCTGCACGGTGAACCCGTTGCGCACCAGGTGGCCGGCGGCGGGGATCGTCTCGCTCCCGGTGTGGGCCGCGGCCCCGCCCTCGGCGTCCACGACGCCCGCCTGGCGGACCTCGGCGTCGGGGTCCGACGCCACCAGAGCGGCCACCACGTCCTGCGCCGATCGACCGGCGCGCAGCATCTCCAGTCCCATCGGCCCCCACGAGACGTTGACGCGGGCCTGGGTCGCGACGCCGCCCACGCCGGCTTCCAGCCACGGCACCACCGGCCCCACGCTGAGGTAGTGCGACTGCACCGCGATCCCGAAGCGGCCGGTGTCCGGGTCGCGCGCCACGATGCTGTACGTCATCGTGGCAGCCTAACGGCCCGCCGCCGCACGGGCGATCTCGATCAGCTCCGTGGCCGACTCCCCGCTTGGCAGGGCGCGCACGACGCAGCTGTCCAGCGCGTCGCGATAGGGCGCCAGCGCCACGCTTACCTCGCGCGGGTCCACGACCGCCACGCCGGGCACGTGGCCGCCGGTGACCTGCTGCTCGTCGAAGTGGCGCGCGTAGGGTCGCGGCCGCCCACGGTAGCGGTCCGCCTCGCCGACCAGGCGCGCCACTGCATCGTTCCCGATGGCCACCCGCACGTAGCCGGCCACCCGCGGCGGGGGACGGCCGGCAGCCTCGGCGCCTTCGGCGATCCGGTCACGCGACCAGACGATGCGATCCGGCCACGCCCAGTTGAGCAGGACCACGTCGGCCACCTCGCCACCCAGCCGGCACATGCGCGGGCCGAGCGCCGCGACCGCCACGCGGGCGTCGGGAACCAGGCGCCGCAGCTCAGCCACGCCATCGCGCACGGCCACGAGGGACGATCCGCTACCCGTCCCGAGTCCCAGGATCAGGCGGGCGGGTGGAAGGCCCAGGCGCAACACCTCGGCCGCCACGTCCCCCGGCGTCTTGTCGGAGAGTGGCGCGACGCCCAACCCGAGGTCCAGCCCGCTGGAGGTCCCGGCCGCCGCGCGCAGCGTGGCCAGGCCAGAGCGGCCGCGTCCGTCGTTGGCCCACAGCTCGGCGTAGCCGAGCTCCTCCAGCGCCTGGCCGAGCGGCGCCAGCTGGTCGTCCACGCCGGGACGACGCGCGACCACCCCGAAGCCCAGCCGCTTCTCGATCGGGTCGGTGCGCATCGGGCCATGATGACAGCGGGCGTAGACTGGAAGGCCTAGCGGCCGGCCGCCAAATCGCGCGGCAAGGTGGGTCGCGCACGGCCGGCCCCGAATCGGAGGTGGCTCGTGGACGCGTTCATCATCGAGCTCGAGAATCGACCCGGCATGCTGGCCGGGCTTGCCGAGTCGATCGCGGGCAGGGGCATCAACATCACCGCCATCGCCGGCGCCGCGGCCCGCGACTCCGGCGCCGTGGCGATCATCACCAACGACGAGGCGGCCGCGCGCAGCGTCCTAGACGAGATTGGCGTCACGTACCGCCCCAGCGCGCTCGTTTCGGCGGGCCTGGAGGACAAGCCGGGCGCGCTGGCCGATGCCGCGCGACGCCTGGCCGACGCGGGCGTGAACGTCGAGGCCCTCATCGCCACCGGCAGCCAGGGCGGCAAGATCACCATCGCCTTCGCCGTGGACGACCCGGACGCGGCCCGCACGGCGCTCGGCGAGCTGGCCGGCGCGGCCGTTTAGCTCGCGCGCGGTCCGAGTGCGGCTCGCGCGACGTCGGGGACGTCGGTCACGAAACCCCACAGCCCGTAGGGGGCCAGGTGCCGCATCCGATCGGGGTCGTTGACCACGTAGCAACCGACGAGCAGGCCGTACGCCCGCGCCACCGCCAGCGCGGGGGCAGGGTCCATCCCGAGGTCGCCCTCCCAGGGATGGACCCCAACGTGCCCCCGCTCGGCGGCCCAGCGCAGCGCCGGCTCGAGCGGCTGGGTCGGAACCAGCAGGTAGCCGGTGGCGAGCCCGGCGTCCAGCTCGTGAACGCGCTCGATGGCGCGCTCTTCGAAGCTGATGACGCTGGCGCGGCGTTGCTGGGCAACGACCGATCGGCGCAGCGCCGCCACCACGGCATCAGCGGCGAGGTGCGCCTTCATCTCCACCACCAGCCCCACGCCCGAGGGTAGCCAGGTCAGCACCTCGTCCAGCGTCGGGATGCGCAGCCCGCGGCCGCGGTGAGGGGTCGAACCCGAGGCATCGGTCCAGCGGTAGCCGGCGTCCAGCCGGCGCAGCTCGTCCATGGTCATGCTCGCCACCGAGCCGGTGCCGTCGGTGGTCCGCTCCACGGTCTCGTCGTGGATGACCGCCAGCTGGCCGTCCGCAGAGAGGTGCACGTCCAGCTCGATGGCGTCGGCGCCGACCTCCACCGCCCGCTCGAAGGCGGCCATCGTGTTCTCCGGCGCCTGGCCCGATGCGCCACGGTGCGCGACCACCAACGTCATCGCGGTACCTCGCCGGGCGGCACCACGGCGGGCTCCAGCGGAGCTCCGGCCGCCAGCGGTTCAGCCTCGGGCGGTGACCCCTCCGGCACGCCGCGGACGATCCAGAGGCCAATCAGCATCAGCACCAGCAGCGATAGGATCGCCACCTGGTAGGCGATCGGGCCGTTTCGCTCAGGGTCCATGAGCAGCACGATCCAGCCGAAGAGCAGCGGCCCAACCACCGCGGAAAGCTTGCCGGCCATGCCGTACAGCCCAAGCATCTCGCCGACCTGGTCCGGCCGCGTCAGCCGGAGGAGGTACAGCCGGTCGGTCACGGCCACGCCTCCCAGGCCCGAGCCGAGGATCGCCCCGGCGATCATGAACGGCAGCCGCTCGAGCCAGAGGCCGATGAGCAGCAGGCCGACTGTCCACGAGCCCAGCACCAGCAGCAGCGTGCGCTTGGGGCCGATGCGGTCGCAGAGGACCCCCCAGAAGAAGGAGGCGACGATGGCGACCACGATGAGCACGATGAGCACCATGCGTGCCTCGCCGGCCGTGAAGCCGACCGCGTTGATGGCGAAAAGGCTCATGACCGCGATCGCGGTGTTGATCGGGTCGGTATAGAAGAAGCGGGCCACGATGAAGCGCAGCAGCCCCGGTCGCTCCCGGGCGTGGTGCACCGTCGTCGCCAGCTGCGACCACGACCGCAGGGCGCTGACCACGTCGAACCCGCCGCGGGCCGGCCGGCGCTCGCGGACGACGACGAAGATCGGGATCGCGAACACAGCGAACAGCGACGCCACCAGCACGAAGCTGGCCGGCGTGATGTCGCCGCGGGCATCGGTCGTCAGGCCCAGCAGCAGCGCCGAGGTGATGCTGCCCACGTAGCCCAGCGCCACGCCGACCCCCGACAGGCGACCGCGTGCCTGCGGCTCGGCGACCTCGGGCAGCAGGGCGTCGTAGTAGATCAGCGCCGCCTGGTACGAGAAGTTGGCCAGCGCGAAGGCGAGCAGGCCCAGGCCGATGTCGACGAAGCCGATGATCGCCGTCGGCAGGATGCAGCCCACGGTGAAGGCCAGCAGGTATCCCTTGCGGCCGCCGGTACGGTCCGACATGGCGCCAAGCACGGGGGAGACGGCCGCGTTGAGCGCCACCGACGCGCTGCCGGCCAGCGTGAAGAAGAACGTGCCTG
>DATADC010000069.1:0-8600 GCA_036258735.1 Candidatus Limnocylindria bacterium | reverse complement strand
CATGGCCCGTCCGTACCATGGTGCGGTCCGGGGCCGATCGGTACGGTTCGGCGTCCATGACACGCCGACTGCTCGCGCTGCTTCTGCTCGCCCTGCTGCCGTTCGGCCAATGGCTGGCGCCGGGCCCCGCCTTGGCCAATGGTCCGGCCCACGATCCCGACGCCGCGCCGGTCACCTCCAACGGCCGGCGGCTGCCACCGCTGCCGGCCGAGCTGCGGCAGCCATCGGTCCACGCCGAGATGCTCGCGCGCCAGGGCGCTCGATCGTACGAGTTCGAGCCAGGCGCCTATCCGGCGCTGGTGCTCGACGGCCGCGGCGCTCCGAAGCCGAGCGCAGCCGGCGTGGCGGCCGACGCGGATGCCCTGGATCAGGCGGCCCCGGCCGCGGCGCGACTGCCCAACGGGTTGCGCAAGGAGGTCTTCGGCTTCCTTCCGTACTGGATGCTGACCGACGCCGCGCTGGACGAGATGAAGTACTCGCTGCTGTCGACGGTCGCCTACTTCAGCGTGAACGTCAACGCGCAGGGATACCTGGTCAAGGGCACCGCCTCGCAGCCGTCCAGCGGCTGGGCCGGCTGGACCAGTTCGCGCATGACCGAGGTGCTGGAGCGTGCCCACGCCAAGGGCGTCAAGGTCGTCATCACGGTCACCATGATGGCCTGGGACAGCGCCTCGGCGGCGCGCCAGGAGGCGCTGCTAACCAGCTCGTCGGCGCGGTCGCGCCTCATCAACCAGATCGTCAACGCCATCGCGCTGCGCGGCGCCGACGGCGTCAACCTCGACTTCGAGCCGCTGGCCGTCTCGCTGCGCGACGAGTACGTGAGCTTCGTGAAGCAGCTCAAGGCGCGGCTGGTCGCGGCCGGCGTCGGCGACTACCTGACGGTGTGCGTGATGGCCGGTGCCGCCACCTGGGCGACCGGCTACGACGTCGCGGGGCTCACGTCGGCCGGCGCCGCCGACGCGCTCTTCGTCATGGGCTACGACTACCACTGGTCCGGGTCTTCGCGAGCCGGCGGCGTGGCGCCCATTAACAGCCCGTACACCATCGACGTTGACGGCACGATGCTCGACTTCCTGGCCGAGACCTCCGGCTCCAAGCTCATCTGGGGCGTGCCGTACTACGGCCGCACCTGGCCCACCACGACCCGGGCGCTCAACGCGCCAACCCGCGGCTACGGGTCGAAGGCCTACACCTACACCGGGCACCTGGCCGAGGCGGCGCGATACGGGAGGCTTTGGGACGACGTCGGCAAGGTGCCGTGGTACCGCTACTGGGATCGATCGCTGGGCAGCTGGGTGCAGGGCTACTACGACGACCGGCGCTCGCTGGGCATCAAGTACGACCTGGTCAACGCGCGCGGCCTGGCCGGCACCGGCATGTGGACGCTGCTCATGGACCGAGGCCGCGACGAGCTGTGGCGGCTGCTGGCGGACAAGTTCGTGAACGACACCGATCCGCCGGCGGGCGGCATCCGCGTCCTGCCACCGTCGACCGACGGCACGAGCGTGAAGGTTTCCTGGCGGGCGGTGGACGAGGCCTCGGGCGTCGCCCACTACAACGTGCAGGTCCGCCCGGAGGGCGGCTCCTGGCGGGCGCTGCTGTCGCGGACCCGCGCGACCTCTACCTGGTTCAGCGGCAGGCTGGACGCTCGCTACGAGTTCAGGGTGCAGGCCGTGGACTGGAGGGGGAACGCGCAAGCGTGGGTATCGGTGCCAGATCGCCCCCCCACCGTCCGTGCCGGCGCCTTCGCCCGAGTCGTGATCCCCAGCATCAACGTACGGTCGGGCCCCGGCACCGGCTATGGGGTGATCACCACCCGGCCGCAGGACGACCGCGTGTACGTCCTCGAGGGGCCGGTCTCGGCATCGGGCTACCAGTGGTTCCGCGTGCAGTACCGGTTCAGCGAGTGGCCGTCGGCGGACTTCCCCTCTGTCGGCTGGATGGCCCTGGGGTCGGCGTCGGAGGCCTACCTGGCGCCGGCGCTCGCGCCCACCATCACGCGCCTGGCGCCGTTCGTCCGCGAGCTGGCGGCCACGCCCGCGTTCAGCCCGAACGCGGATGGCAGGACCGATACGGCGCGCGTGTCCTTCACCCTGCTCGGCGCAGCCGAAGCGGTGCGCCTCGACATCCTGGGCGCGTCCGGCGGCGTCGTGCGCAGCATCGAGCTCGGGCCGCGCTCCGCCGGCGCGCATTCCGCCACGTGGGACGGCCGGCTCGCCGCAGGCAGCGCGGCGCCCGAAGGGGTATACCTTCCGCGGGTGGTGGCGGTGGACGCCGACGGCAGCCACTACGCGCCCGGGCGCCGCGTCCGTGCCGACCTGCTCGCCGCATACGGCATGAATCTCGACGTCACCCGCCCGACCATCACGCGCCAGGCCCCCGTGCCCGGCAGCCTCCTGGTCGCCGCCACGCAACCGGTGGTGGTCGAGTTCTCGGAGCCGATGCAGGGGCTCGACTCCGCCGGCATGCACCTGGCGGTCGGTGACGTGACTCTCTCGGCGCTGAACGCCGTCCACCCTGGCCGCGCCGGCGTGACCATCACCGCCAGCGCTCCGCTTCCAGTCGCCACCCAGATCTGGGTCCGCGCCACGACGGCCGTCGCCGACCTGGCGGGGAACCCGCTGGGCGCGCGCCGATGGACCTTCGCGACGGCGCCTGGCACGGCCTACGATCCCGCACGCACGCTGCGCCTGGCCGCCGGTCGCCACGTGGCCTACCGCCTGGGCGCCCAAGGCGGGCTAAGCGGCGCCCGGGAGGCCAGCCTGGACGGCGCCACGAGCGCCCTCGTGGGTCATCGGTCCGAGCTGCCCAACCTGCCGGGGCGCTGGCTGCACGTCGAGGACGGCGTCCTGGCCGGCCGCTGGATCCGCGAGTCGGCGGTGGCACGCCTGCGCGGCGAGGTGGAGCGACTGGCCTTCGGCTCGTCTGTCCACATCCGCGTTCTGCCCGGGACCCATACCGGCGTGCGCTTCGACGCCGCCGGCCGTGTGACCGCGCAGCACACGTCCTCGCTGGCCGACGTGGCGACCCCGCGCGTCAGGGCGCGGGTCATCGTCAACGGCGTGCCGTACCTCGCGGTCGCGAGCGGGCGGTGGATCGGCTATCTCCTGCGCGAGTCATCGGTCGCGCATCGGCCCGGCGCGGTCGACCGTATCGCGTTCCCCGCTCTGACGGCGATCCGCCTGACCCAAGGCACCCACGTCGGCTTCCGCTACGACAGCGACGGCAACGTGCTCTCGCGCAAGCGCGCGAGCTTGGCCGGGACTGCGCTGGCGCACGCCGGCGCGTGGGCGGTCATCAACGGCGTGCCCCACTTCCGGGTCGTCGACGGCCCGCTGGCCGGTACCTGGGTACCCGAAACCGCCGCCGTTCGCCTCACTGTCTGACGCGGGTACCAGTCCGATCGGGCCATGGTGGCCGCGACCTGGCGCCCATACGGTGGTGATGCCTTTCATCCCAGACGCCCACGAGGGGACTCATCCCGATGCATCTGCCCACCGCTCTGCCCGTGTCGCTTGGCATTCCGCCTCGCCTGCTGACCTCCGCCCTGGCCGGCGTGTTCGTGGCCGCCTCCCTGTCCGCCGCCGCGGCAGCGCCCGTCCAGGCCTCGAGCCGCGGCGACGGCCTGCGAGCCGAGGCGAACGAGCGCCGCGCCGCCGCCGACCTGGCACCGGTCCAGGGCACGGACCTGCTCGACTCCATCGCCGCAGCCCGCGCAGACCAGATGCGCGACGCCAACAAGATGGAGCACGACATGGACTACATCAAGCAGCGGTTCCAGCGGGCGGACACCTGCTGGGCCAGCTTCGGCGAGATCATCGCCTGGCGCAGCGCGGGCGAGTACTCCTACGCCGGCACGATCACCCAGTGGATGAACTCCAAGCCGCACCGCGACATCATGCTGGGCCCCACGTTCAACGCTGCCGGCGGCTCGTGGGCGACCGCCAGCGACGGAGGCCACTACTCGGTGATGATCTTCGCCACCCTGTGCTCCAGCGAGCTGTCGCGCCTGGCGCTGCTCAGGCCCGCCAAGGAGTACTCGCCCGATCGCCCGATGGTGCTCGCGGCTGGCCGTCACACCGCATACCGCCTCAGCTCCACCGGCGCCGTGCTCGGTTCCAAGCGCCTCGACCTCGATCGGCGCGCCCATCCCGAGGCCACAGGCCGGTCGCGGGTCAACGGCGTGGCGTACCTCAAGGTCAGCAGCGGACCGCTGGCCGGCTACTGGGTCCGCGAGTCGCACAACGCCTTCGTGCGTGGCGTCACGCAGCTGCGCAACTTCGCTTCTGAGCGTCAGCTGAGCGTGGCGGCCGGCACGTATGTCGCCAAGCAGTTCAACGGACGCGGCGCGGTCACGGCCGAGCGTGCGGCGACGCTGGACCGCGGCTACCGCACCAAGGCGTCCGCCTGGGCCATCATCAACGGCCGGGCCTGGTATCTCATCAGCCACGGCATGTGGGACGGCTACTGGCTGCGCGACGGCGACGCAGTCGCGCCGGTCGAGTAGCTCACCGGGCAGGGTCGCCCTGCCCGGCAGCCCCGGCCGCGCGGCGCGGCCCGCGGCGTAGAATCGCCCGCGATGTCCTCCGTCGCCGCCGCGCGTCGCCCCGACGGCCGCGCGCCCGCCCAGCTGCGCCCGGTCAAGATCGTGCCGGACTACCTCAAGTTCGCCGAGGGATCGGTCCTGATCCGGGTCGGCGACACGCGGGTCATCTGCGCGGTGACCATCGAGGACCGCGTGCCGGGCTGGCTGCGCGGCAAGGGCGGCGGCTGGGTCACCGCCGAGTACAGCATGCTGCCGCGGGCCGGGACGGAGCGCTCGCAGCGCGAAGCGAGCGCCGGAAGGGTTGGTGGGCGGACGCATGAGATCCAACGCCTCATCGGGCGCGCGCTGCGTGGGGTGGTGGACCTGCGGCGATTGGGGGAACGCACCATCACCGTCGACTGCGACGTGATCCAGGCCGACGGCGGCACGCGGACCGCCAGCATCACCGGCGCCTACGTCGCCCTGGCGCGCGCCATGAACCGCTACGGGATGGGGGCGCTGCTGACCGGGCAGGTCGCCGCCGTGAGCGTGGGCATGGCGTCCGGCAGCGTGCTGCTCGACCTCAACTACGCCGAGGACTCGGCGGCCGACGTGGACTTCAACGTGGTCATGACCGACGACGAGCGCTTCGTGGAAGTGCAGGGCACCGCCGAACATCGGTCGTTCGACCGCGCGCAGATGAACCAGATGATCGACCTCGCTGCGGCCGGCATCCGGCAGCTCTTCGAGCTGCAGCGCGCCGCCATCGCGGCGCCAGTCGCGGAGTGAGCCGGCTCCTGCTGGCGACCACCAACCCTGGCAAGCAGCGCGAGTTCATCCGGCTGCTGGACGGGATTCCCGGGCGCCTCCTCTTCCCGCAGGACGTCGGCCTCCACCAACAGGTGGCCGAGCCTCACCACACCTACGCCGAGAACGCCGCGGAGAAGGCGGTCGCGTTCTGCCGGGCCAGCGGCGTGCCGACCCTCGCCGACGACTCCGGGCTGGAGGTGGCGGCGCTGGAGTGGGGTCCCGGCGTCCGAACCGGCCGCTTCGGCGGACCGGACGCCAGTGACCCGGTCGGCCTCATCCTGGAGCGGCTGCGCGGCGTGGAGGACCGCCGCGCAAGGATGGTGTGCTGGCTGGCGCTGGCCGAGCCGCGCGGCGACCACGACCCCGCGGTCGACCTGTTCAGCGGGGTGATGGAGGGCACGGTGGCCGCCGAGAAGCGCGGGCACGGCGGCTTCGGCTACGACCCCATCTTCGAGCTGCCGTCGGGGCTTACCACGGCAGAGCTGCCCGACGCCGAGAAGGACCGCATCTCGCACCGCGGCCGGGCGGTGCAGGCGGCCCTGCCGCGCCTCCGCGAGCTGCTCACGGCCGGGCCGTGACCCTCCGCGCGCTGCTGCGCGGCTCACTGCTCTATACGCTCGGCAACTTCCTGCCGCGGATCGGCGCGTTCATGCTGCTGCCGGTCTACACCCTGGCCATGACGCCCGCCGAGTTCGGCGTGCTCAGCCTGATGCTGTCGCTGACCGGGCTGTTGGCCATCGGCTACCGGCTGGGCCTGGACGGGGCGCTGCTGCGCTTTCACTTTGAGGTTCGGCCGGCGTTGCGTCCGGCGCTGTATCGAACCGCCACGCTCGTCACGCTGCTGGCCTCGGTGGTCATGTCCGCCCTGGCCGGCCTGCTGCTGTGGCCGACCTTCGAACGCATCTTCCCCGGCGTGCCGTTCCTGCCCTACGGCGTGCTCGCGCTGGCCATCACCGCAACCACGGCTTTCCAGTACGTGCCGTCGACCCTGTATCGCGCCACCGAGCGGCCGGGGCGCCTCGTCACCTTCGCGGTCGGCGTCTTCGCGCTGTCCGCCGCGGCCACGCTGGTGTTCGTGCTGGGCATGCGCCTCGGTGCGCTGGGCGGCCTCCTGGCGCTGCTGGTCGGCGGCGGCGGTGTGATGTTGGCCACGGCCGCCATCCTCGCCAGGCTGCGGCGTGGGGCGCCGGACCCGGAGCTCGCGCGCCGCGCGCTGCGCTTCGGCCTGCCGCTGGTGCCCCACGGGCTGGCCGCCTGGGTGCTCAACCTCTCCGACCGCTGGCTCATCGGCCTGCTGATCGGCCTGCCCGCGGTCGCCGCCCAGGCGGCCGTTGGCGTCTACACCTTCGGCTACGTCATCGGCCAGTCCATCGCCCTGGTGGCCATGTCCTTCAACGCGGCCTGGGTACCGGTCTGGTACGCGCGCGGGGAGGCCGAGCAGGGTCCGGCCCTGCTGCGCGAGATGACGACCCTGGCCATCGGCGGCCTGGCGTTCCTGGCGGTGGGCATCTCGGTCGTGGCCCCGGAGATCACCCGCCTGGTGGCCGCGCTGCAGTGGGGCCGCAGCGCGCAGGTGGCGGCCGACGTCGTGCCGGTCGTGGCCGCCGCCTCGCTTGTCTACGGCCTGTATTTCATGCTCGTCTCCACCATCTTCCTGCGGCATCGCACCGGCATCCTGCCGCTGATGACGCTCGTCGCGGGCATGGTCAATGTGGGGGCTAACGTCATCCTCATCCCCAGCCTGGGACTGATGGGGGCCGCCTGGTCGACGCTGATCGGTTACTCGGCCCTCACGGCGCTGACGTGGTGGTACGCCGCGCGTGCCTTTCCGGTGTCCCTCGACCTGGGACGGCTGGCGCTGATGGCGGCCATCGGGGTGGTGGCCGTCCTGCTGGCTCGGCTGGCGAACCTCGAGACGACCGGCGTGCGCCTGTCGGGCGTCATCCACATCGGCGTGGCGTTGGCCTACGGGGCAATCCTGCTGCCGTTCCTGCGCGGTCCCGCGCGCCGGATGGCCGATCTGCTGGCCGCCCCGCTGCCGCCGGCGGTGAGCCGGGCGGCGCCGGCGGGCGTGACCTAGAATGGCGCGCCCTCAAGGAGCGCCCGTGAACGACCGACCAACCCGCATCCATGCCAGCGCGGAGGTGGCGCCGTCCGCCGCCGTCGGTCCGGGCACCAGCATCTGGAACCAGGCCCAGGTTCGAGAGGGCGCGCGGAGCGGGTCCGGGTGCGTCATCGGCAAGAACGTGTACGTGGACGCCGGCGTGGTGGTGGGTGACCGTGTCAAGGTGCAGAACAACGTCAGCCTCTACCGCGGCGTCACCGTGGAGGACGGCGTCTTCATCGGTCCGCACGTCGTCTTCACCAACGACAAGGTGCCGCGCGCCGTCAACGCCGACGGCACGCTCAAGACCGCGGCCGACTGGGACGTCACCCCCATCCTGGTGCGCCATGGAGCGGCGGTCGGCGCCAACGCCACCGTGCTACCCGGGGTGACGATCGGCCGCTGGGCGGTGGTCGGCTCGGGCGCGGTCGTCACCCGCGACGTGGGCGACCACGAGCTGGTGGTCGGCAACCCGGCGCGACGCATCGGGAGCGCCTGCGCCTGCGGTCAGCCCCTGCGCGACGATCCGGACGGCGCCCGATTCGCCGGCGATTGCCCGCGCTGTGGCCGGCCCTTCCCGCCGGTGGACGACGCGCCGTGAAGGTGGTCAGCGTGGTCGGCGCGCGGCCGCAGTTCGTGAAGGCCAGTGCGGTCAGCCGCGTCCTGCGTGCCCGGCACGCCGAAGTCCTGGTGCACACCGGCCAGCATTACGACGACGCCATGAGCGCGGCCTTCTTCCGCGAGCTGGACATCCCGGAGCCGGACGTCAACCTGAGCGTGGGCAGCGGGCCGCACGGCGCCCAGACCGGCGAGATGATGCGCCGCCTGGAGCCCGTGCTCCAGGCCCACGACCCCGACGGCGTGCTGGTCTACGGCGACACCAACTCCACCCTGGCCGCCGCGGTGGTGGCCGCCAAGGTCGTCTCCGGCGGCGGGCGCCGACCGTGGCTGACCCACGTCGAGGCTGGCCTGCGCTCGTTCAACCGCGTCATGCCCGAGGAGCGCAACCGCGTCGTGGCTGACCACTTGGCCGACCTCCTGCTGGCTCCGACGCCGGCCGCCGTGGAGAACCTGGAGCATGAGGGCCTGGGGGAGCGTGCCCGGCTGGTGGGCGACGTCATGGTCGACGCCTTCTGCTGGGCGCAGGACCGCGCCGAGGAG
>DATADC010000068.1:0-15431 GCA_036258735.1 Candidatus Limnocylindria bacterium | reverse complement strand
CGGCGACGGCAACTTCCTACATGGTCGCTGGCTCCTCCTACGCCGCGGCAAGCGCCACGTCGCCGTGGTCGTGCGCTCGACCTAGCACGTGCGGCTCGACAACTTCGGACCCGACGCGCGGTCGGTGATACGCCTGGCGAGTGCCGAGGCACGCCGCCTCGGGCACAACTATGTCGGCACGGAGCACCTCCTTGTCGGCCTCGTCGCCGACCGAGATGGCCGTGCCGGACGCGTCCTCAACGGCGCGAAGCTGGAGCTGGCCAAGGTGCGTTCGGCCATCGAGGAGGTCGTGGGCCGCGGAGATGCGGTCGCCGAAGTGGAGTTACGCTTGTCGCGTCGCGCCAGGCGGGCGATCTCGTTCGCAGCGACCGCAGCCAGGCGCCTCGGTCACTCGACCGTCGGATCCGAACACCTGCTCCTGGGCGTGGTGAACGATGAGGGAGGCATCGGCGCGGCCATCATCCGCTCGCTTCGCGTTGACCCGGGTCAGCTGGAGGCGGCGATATGGCGGGACATCGAAGGTCAGCGCTCGTGAGGTCGAGCCCGCGGACCTGGCGACGTCACGCTAGTGCTTCTCGCCGGCCGCCACCTTCGAGTGCTCGGCGATCACCTTGTCGGCGACGTTGTGTGGCACCTCGGCATAGTGATCCAGCTTCCAGCTGAAACGCCCGCGGCCCTGCGTGATCGAGCGCAGCTCGGTGGCGTAGTGGAACATCTCCGCCTGCGGCACCTGTGCGCGGAGTAGCTGCAACCCGTCGGACTGGTCCATTCCCAGCACATGGCCGCGCTTGGCGGTGATCTGGCCCATCACGTCGCCCATGTACTCGTCGGGGACCGCCACCTCCACCTCGAGGATCGGCTCCAGAAGCGTGGGGTTCGCATCGGTGAATGCCTTCTTCAGCGCCTGGGAGGCCGCTACTTTGAACGCCATCTCCGAGCTGTCCACGGTGTGGTAGCTGCCGTCGACCAGCGTGGCGCGCAGGTCCACCACCGGGAACCCGGCCAGCACGCCCTCGGCCATGGCCTCGCGCAGCCCCTTCTCCACGGCGGGGATGTACTGCTTGGGCACCACGCCACCGACGATACGGTCGCCGAACTCGAACCCGCGGCCTGATTCGCTTGGCTCGAACTCGATCACCACGTGCCCGTACTGACCGTGTCCACCGGTCTGGCGCTTGAACTTGTTGTCGATGCGCGCCGGCTTGCGGATGGTCTCCCGGTAGGGGACCTGGGGCGTGCGGACCTTGACCGATGCGCCGAACTTGCGCTTGAGGCGCTCGACGATGACGTCCACGTGGGCGTCGCCCATGGCGGTCAGGATCGTCTCACCGGTGCCCTCCTCACGGTGGACCCGCACCGATGGCTCCTCCTCCTGGAGCCGCGTCAGCGCCTGGCCCAGCTTGTCGAGGTCGGCCTTGCTCTCCGGCTCGATGGCGACCTGCAGGCTGGGGACCGGGTAGGTGAGCGGCGGTAGCTGGACCGCGTGCCCCTTGTCGGCCACGAGCGTGTCGCCGCTCTGGGTGCTGGTCAGCTTGGCCACGGCCGCGATGTCGCCGGGCCCGACCTGCGGCAGGTTCGACTGCTCCTTGCCGTGGACGGCCAGCAGGTTGCCGATGCGCTCGTCCTCGCGACGGTTGACGTTGTAGATGTGCGCCTGGGAGCCGAGCGTGCCGGCCACCACGCGAAAGTACGTCAGGCGGCCGACGAAGGGGTCCGCGGTCGTCTTGAAGACCTGCGCCACGAACGGCGCGGCAGGATCAGGCTTGAGCTCAGCGCCATCTGCGGTCAGGCGGGCGCCGACCTCGGCGGGGGAGGGGATGTGCTTGACGATCATGTCCAGCAGCTCGCGGACGCCGATGTTCTTGAGCGCCGAGCCGACGAAGACCGGCACGACGCTGCCCTCGCGCGTGCCCTTGTGCATCGCGTCCCCGACCTCGGCGTCGGTGATCTCCTCGCCGTCGAGGTACTTCATCATCAGCTCGTCGCTGGCCTCGGCCGCCGCCTCGACCAGGGCGTCGCGGCGAGTGTGCTCGACACCCTGCATGTCGTCGGGGATCGGCACCTCGGTGTGCGAGCCGCCCTCGTACACGTTGGCGTGCTCCTCGATGACGTCGATGTAGCCGCGGAAGGTGTCGGCCGAGCCGATCGGCAGGTACACCGGCGCGATCTTGGGCCCGAAGCGGGCCTTGAGCGAGTCGAGCGTGGTGTCGTAGTTGGCGTTCTCGCGGTCCATCTTGTTGACGAACACGAATCGCGGCAGCTTCCGCTCGTCGGCCAGGCGCCACACTTCCTCGGTGCCCACCTCGACGCCGGCACTGGCGTCCACGACGACGATTGCCGCGTCCACGGCGGCCAGCGCCTGGACCACATCGGCCTGGTAGTCGGCGTAGCCGGGCGTGTCGACCAGCGTGATGCGGACGCCCTCGTGCTCCAGGCTTGCGATCGCCAGGTTGATCGTCTGCTGCCGCTTCTGCTCGTCCGGATCCCAGTCGAGGGTGGAGGTGCCGGCGTCCACGCTCCCCATGCGGCCAATGGCGCCGGCGTCGAACAGCATCGCCTCGGCGAGCGTCGTCTTGCCGGCGCCACCGTGGGCGATGAGCGCGACGTTCCTGATCCTGTCCGGGCTGGTGGGCTTCATTCGTGCTCCTTCGTGGTCGCTGTCGCGCGGTGCAACGAGCGCCGCACGACAGGCGCCGCCGGCGCGGGTGAGGCTCTCAGGTGGCCCGATTATAGGTTCGTCCGGTCCGCATACCGTGGGAAATGAGATGAGGCGCGCTACCGGCCGCGGCGGAGCTCGAGGCCGAGCCACACATAGAACGCCGGACTGAGGACCAACCCGGTCAGGGCCGCCGGGACGGCGACCAGCGGGTCGGTCGGTGTCAGGATGACGAGCCTGCCGATGTAGACCAGCACCAACAGCCCGCCCACCACGACGCCGAGGGTCGCCAGCGGGGAGGGCAGCACCGCGCTGGCGCGCGCCTGCAGCATCAACACCATTAGGCCGAGCCCGGTCACACCGAAGGTGAGCAGGCCGCGCGGATCCACCGGGTTGGGCAGCTCGGCCTGCGCGAGCGGGTTGGCCCGCGGCGGCTGCACCGCGTTTGCCAGGTCATAGCCGCCGTGGATGACCGCGCCCATGGCGCCGACAGCCACCAGCACCAGCCCAAGCAGCGCGACGGCCGATGCCGATTCGAGCAGGCGGCGGTAGATCGTGACGAGCACGGCCACGCTCAGCAGGCCACCGAGCATGAGTGCCAGCGACGCCACCAAAGTGCCCAATTCGGGTGCCGCGCCCGCGACCACGCCGCCGAGGAAGGCGACCGAATAGACCAGCCCGCCGATGCCGGTGGCGATGGCCGCCACGCCGGCCGAGCGCTCGTAGCTGCGCGCCGCCGGATCCGTCGGAACGCCTGGGGGAACGCTGCTCGGTGCGCTCGCCATCTCCGCGGGCAGGATGACACCGCTGCGCGTCAACCGGCAATACCCTTCAGTGAGGACGCCAGCCAGGCGGGCTCTCGCGCGTCCATGGCGCCGAAGACCCAGCCCTCTCCGAAGGATTCCCTCAGGTTCAACGTCCGGCCCACGGTCCGGAAGTGATGGACCGATACGTAGCCCTTCGCCACCGCCTCCGGGAGCGCCTGGCCGGAGAGGCGGAGGGCGTACTGCGTCCCGAGCGCAACGGCCACGAGTAGGCCGGATTCGGGTTCCACCAATGCCGCGGTCGCGCCCACGAGGCGGCGGCCGTCGCCGGGGAGCACGGCATTCAGCTCGTCCCACAGCCAGCCGACCACGGCGGGATCGGCACCGAGCCGCCAGCGGTCAACGTCCTCTGGCGGTCGCTTCACCGTCACCGTGGCCGGATCGCCGCCCTGCGCGATATAGCGCAGCACGCCTTGGTTGTCCCGCAGCTCGTGCTCGTTCGGCAACCGATTCATCGTATCGCCGATTCCAAGGGGGGTACTCAGATCGAGCCCTTGGGCGCAGTCCTGTGGCATTTGATTCGCCTGGGGGCATCGCCCGTCGCAGCAAGGGCCGGAAAAGCGCGATCTGAACCACCCATATGAATCGAGGCTGGATCGACCGGTCGATTGGTAGAATCGGGACCGATTCCAGCGGTTGCAGGACGCCGTCCGGCTGCGCCCATCGGTCGCATCGGTCCGGCATAGGCAAGGAGGACCGATGTCCGGCCACAGCAAGTGGTCGCAGATCAAGCGACAGAAGGGCGCCAATGACGCCAAGCGTGGTGCGCTCTTCACCAAGCTGACGCGCGAGATCATCACCGCTGCGCGGCAGGGTGGGGGAGACGTGGAGGGCAACTACCGCCTGCGCATGGCGGTGGAAAAGGCGCGGGCGAATTCGATGCCGGCCGACAACATCAAGCGCGCCATCGAGCGCGCGACCGGCGGTGGGGCCGATGCCGAGCAGTACGAGGAGATCACGTACGAGGGATTCGGCCCTTCGAACGTGGCGGTGATCGTGTCGGCCATGACCGACAACCGGAACCGGACCGCATCGGAGATCCGCTCGATCTTCTCCAAGGCGGGAGGGTCGCTCGCCCCGGTGGCATGGCAGTTCGAGCAGCGGGGCATCATCTCGGTGCCGCTCAACGGGCGCGACCCCGACGAGGTGACCCTGGCCGCCATCGACGCTGGCGCGGCCGACGTCTCGTCGCCGGAGGCCGGCGCCATCATCGTCACCACCGCACCGGGGGAGCTGGAGTCGGTTCGCTCGTCGTTGGCCGCGGCCGGCTACGAAGCCGATTCGGCGGACATCTCGCTCGAGCCCACGACCAGGGTCGAGATCGGCGACGAGCGCGCGGCGCGCGCGGTGCTGACCTTCGTCGAGCGCCTCGAGGACCTCGACGACGTCCAGAACGTGTACGCCAACTTCGACATCCCCGATGCCCTGATGGAGCAGCTCGAAGCGTCGGTGGCCTGAGCCGCGGCGACAACGCGGCTACCATCAGCGGGTGATCGCGCTCGGCATCGATCCCGGCACGGCGACCTGCGGCTTCGGGGTGGTGGCGCTGGAGGGCGGTCACCTGCGCATGGTCGACGCCGGCGTGGTCCGCACGTCGCACGGGCGCAGCGACGCCGAGCGCCTGCGGGACCTGCACCGGGCGCTCGCGGCGCTGGTGGTCGAGCATCGGCCACAGCGGGGCGGCGTGGAGCGGCTGTACTTCCAGCGCAACGTGCAGACGGCCATGGTCGTGGGGCAGGCACGGGGAGTGGCCCTCCTGGCGGCGGCGGAGGCGGGCCTGGCCGTGGACGAGCCGACACCCAATGAAGTGAAGCAGGCGATCTGCGGCAACGGGGCCGCGGACAAGCAGCAGGTGGCCGCCATGGTGGCGCGTCTGCTGTCCATCTCCCTGGAGCGCGTGCCGGACGACGCCACCGATGCCCTGGCGGTGGCCATCGGCTCGGCGTACCGCGCACGCGCCGAACCCCGCTTCGCCGCCGCCCGGTGATCGGCTCGCTGCGAGGGCCGGTCACGCACATCGGGCTCGACTATGTGGTCGTCGAACTATCGGGCGTGGGGTATCGGGTGTACGTCAGCCCGGCGCAGATGGGGCGCCTGCGGCCCGAGCGGGAGGCGCACTTCTTCGTCCACCACCTGGTCCGCGACGACCAGCAGGCGCTGTTCGGCTTCGGCTCGGCCGAGGAGCTGGCGTTCTTCGAGCTGTTGATGACCGTGACGGGCGTGGGGCCGCGGCTGGCGCTGGCCATCACCGCGGCACACCCGGTCACCAAGCTCCAGCTGGCCATCGTGACCGATGACGTCGACCTGCTCACCTCGGTCAGCGGCGTCGGCCGCAAGACCGCGCAGCGGATCATGCTGGAGCTCAAGGAGAAGATCCACGCGGCCGGCATCGCGGCCGCGCCCGGCGGCCCCTCCGACTCCGACGTGGTGGCAGCGCTTGAATCCCTCGGCTACACCGCCTCGGAGGCCCGACGCGCGGCGGGCGCGGTTGCCGGCACCGACGGCGGCCTCGACGCCCGCATCAAGGCCGCCCTCCAGGAGCTGGCGCGCAACCGATGACGGATCGCTGGTCGGATCCCGATGTTGCCCGGGAGATCCTGACGAGCTTCCGCGCCTGGGCCGTGGTCGGTTGTTCGCCCGACCCGTCGCGTCCCAGCCACGGCGTGTCACGCACCCTCATGCAGCACGGCTTCGAGATGATCCCGATCTATCCACGCGACACCACCATCCACGGGCAGCGGACGTTCCCGGACCTCGCCAGCGCTTCGGCGGCGAGGCCGGCGGACCGCCCGATCGAGGTGGTCGACATCTTCCGGGCGTCGCATCGGGCGGGTGCACACGTGGACGAGGCGATTGACATCGGCGCCAGGGCGGTGTGGCTTCAGCTTGGCGTGTGGGACGAGGCGGCGGCGGAGCGGGCCCACCAGGCCGGGCTCATGGTCGTCATGGACCGCTGCCCGGCCATCGACATCCCCGCCCTCCTCTGACTGCCTGGTCGTCAGCGGCGCATCACCAGCCCGATACGGCCGAACGGCGGGCGCGGCTCGGCGTAGGTCTTCACCTGTTGCTGGGAGGGAATCTCGGCTCCGGTGTCCCACAGGCGGTTCTGCGCTTCGAAGCTGACTTCGGCGAGCTGCGGCCATCGGTCCAGCATGCGCTGCCCGATCTCATGGACCAGGTGCTGGATGGAGAGCGACACGAACTCGTGGAACACGGCCGCCGCCAGGTCGGCGACCTGCTCGCCGGCGACGTAGCGCGCGGGATCGGTGCCGAGCGCGTCGGCGGCATCGGCGTAGCGCCAGCCGATATCGGTCCAGATGTACAGCGGACGGTCACGACGCTCGGGAAGGGTCGTGTGCTCGTCGCGCGCGAAATCGGCGAAGGCGGACCCCGTGATCTTGATGAGCTGGAGGCCGGCGCGTCCGCAGGCATGCCCGGTCACGCGAACCCCCGCGGTGCCGTCCCGCTCGAGGTCGAGCGAGGCAGTCGAGGCGTCGTTGCGGTCGCGGGCGAAGAGCCGGTCCGACAGCGTGAACGCGTCGCCCTCGCCGGCGGGAACGACCGCGGCCGGAAACGGCAGCTCGCGGCCCAGCATGGTGAGCCGCTCCATGTGCGGATAGGTCTCCAGGAAGCGGGCGCCCACGTGGTGCAGCCAGCCCTCCAGGGTGGCGGCCGGGCAGTCGAGCGAGGCGGCGTGGATGAAGTTCTTCATCGTGTCGGTGGCGACCACACGCCGGTTGTCGCCGCGGGTGTAGGCCTCGAGGAAGGCCTCGCCCCGGACGGCCACCTCCAGCTCAGCCGCCATCAGCGTGTTCGGCCGGCCGCGGAACGGTGACTCGGGGATGGGCGTCACGCCATCCAGCGGCGCGCCGTAGGTGCGGTAGACCTTGACGTCGGCCTTGCCGTAGTGGATCTCGTACTGCACCGGCTTCACACCTCCGTGCCGAGGCCACGCAACCTGCGCAGCCGATCGGCGGCGATGTAGACCGCGTCGTCGACCGCGCGACGCAGCTCAGCTTCGCGCTCGTTGCGAAGCGCATGCTCCAGCAGCGGCACGATCTCATGCTTGGGCCGTCCCGCCACGAAGACCACGTAGCGGAACCCGAAACGCCGCTCGTAGATCTCGTTCAGCATGGCCAGCTCCTCGTAGGCGCGGGCTGTGTCCGAGTCCGCCGCCGACTCGGCGCCGTAGCCCTGCTCGCGGTACGACGCCTCGGACACGGTCTCAGGCGGCGCGCCGATGCGCGGGTGCGCCTCGATCAGCTCCAGCTGCTCATCCTCGGGCATGGCGTGCGCGACCTCGAACGCGGCGTCGATCACGGCCTGGTCATCCTCGAAGGGACGCTCCTGGGCCAGCCGCGCCAGGAAGCGAGACGCACCCTCGAACAAGGGAGTGACCTCGTGGACGAACGACTGAGGGGGCAACTGGTTGAGGTCTTCCATGCGCGGGAAGAGCTGCCGCGCCGGCTGGTCGAGGCCTTCGCCGGTCGGCAGCTCCAGCTCGACGAGGTCGCGCACCGGCAGGCCGTTCGCGGCATTGACGGCCGGGATGGCCGGCTTCAGCTTGCGGTCGGCCTCCACCGCCCCCGCGTGCACGGCGGCCACCCGCATGCCGCGCCGCAGGCAGAAATGGAGCGCCTTGAGGTTGTCGTCGGTGGTCACCAGCCAGAGACGATGGTGCCCGCTGGCCGACGCCACCCGCCAGGCCGTTTCGAGCAGCGCCGTGCCCGCGCCCTGGCCGGGCGGGTCGGCGTGCAGCGTGACGACCTCCATCCCGCGCTCCGCGGTCTCCTGCACGGTGGCGAGCCCGATGGGACGGCCTCCCCGCTCGGCCACCAGCCCCTCCAGCTGGAGCGGGTCGAGCGTCTCGCCGAGCCGTGCCACAACGTGCGTGCCGCCCAGGTTCGCGGCGAGCAGCCGCTCGGCCCAGGGGCGGTCGGCCGGATTCATGTCGCGGACGTGGACCTCAGGCACGCGAGTAGCGAACCATCACGCCGTCGTTCGGCTCGCTCAGGCTCAGCTGCCGCGGTACGTCGACAGTCCGTACCCCGAGAGCAGGAGCGGGACGTGGTAGCTGCGCTCCACGTCGTCGATGCGGAAGCCCACGACCATGTTCTCGAAGAAGGGCGCGTCCTCTTCATCGGCCTCGTAGTAGGCCGCGACGTCGAAGACCAGCTGGTAGCTGCCCGGAACCAGGTCGCCATCCAGCAGGCTGCGGACCCGGCCGTCGTCATCGGTCTCGGCCTCTGCCAGCAGGCGTGGGCTGCCGTCGGCGGTGAGATGGAAGAGGGCCACCGAGAAGCCGGCGGCGGGTTGTCCGGTCTCCAGGTCGAGGACGTGGGTGCTGATCGTGAATCCGGGCTCGGCCATGGCTGCATCATGCCCGATGCGCCGCCACCCGGCGCGGCCGTTCGCGCTCAGGGCATGCCCGGCACGAAGCGTTGGACGGTGTCGCTGACCGTCAGGCGCGGCTGGGGACCACCAAGCAGCACGTACACCGCGCCGTCAACGACGGCGGCCGCATGCCCGTGGCGCGGCTCCGCCAGCGGAGGCAGCGTCGTGACCTGGAGGTCTTCGTCGATGCATTCGACCACGTCGTACGCGAGGTTCGGCTCCTCGCCGCCGGAAAGGCAGGCGCCGACGCTCGGCAGGTAGAACGCCGCCGTGCCGCCGCGCGGCGTTGGCAGCTCGCCGACGCGCGCCACCACGCTGCCCTCGACGTACTCGACCGTGCCCACGTTCGACTCCAGCGATAGCGTGCGGCCGCCCAGGAGCCAGGCGCGGCCGTCGCCGTGGGTCGCCGCCGCGAGGTGCTCGCGCGGCGCGACCATCTGACCGAGGACGGACCACTGCTCGTCGTCGAAGGCCAGGACGTCCCGGCTGACCGATCCGCCGGAGGTGACGCCGCCTGCGTACAGCACCCGGCCACCGTCCCACACCGCCGCTCCGGCGGCACGCGCATCGGGCAGCGAGGCCGCGGGTTCCCAACCGTCGCCAGCCACGTTGAGTGCCAGGACCGTCGCCTCTGGCGTGGCGAACGAGGCGCCGGCGTAGCCGCCGATCAGCAGCAGCGACTCCCCGGTCGAGACCAGTGCGGCGTGGTGGAGGGCCTCCGGGAGGGTGGGACCTCGCTCCCAGGCCCCCGTGCCCGGCTCGTAGCGCCACGTCTCGTCGGTGGCGCTGCCGTCCGCGTTCAGCCCACCGGCGAGCCAGATCCAGCCCTCATGGACCGCGCTGGCGGCTTCGATGCGCGCGACGGGCGCCGGGTCGAGGATCTCCCAGACGCCGGAGGCGCCGGTCGCGGGCGATGCCGCGCTAGTCGCGGATGCCACAGAGCTGGGCGTCGACGCAGCTGCCGGCCGCGACGCCGGGGGCTCGCCGCACGACGCGAGCGCCAGGAATGTCGCGAGGCTCAGGAGCGGCGCCGCCCGCGTCCGCCAGGTGGGCATGCCTCTAGTACCAGCCGTTTGGGAGCGTGGGTTCATCCGGCTGGTATGGCCCTTGCGTTGCACGGCGGCATGGGGACGGCCGAGCGACGCACGCGAACGAGGAGCACACCCGGCCTTCCGATACTCGGCGGGCTGCACCTGCCGAGCGTGGCATCGGTCAAGGACGGCGCCGTCGCAGTCGCCCGGACGGCATGGACGGCGGGACACATCTTCATCGATGACCAAGGCCTGTCATGGGCGGGGGCCATCGGCCTGTTCCTGTTCCTCTCGGTGCCCCCATTCATGGTGGCGACCGTGTACATCGGCAGCTCCCTGTGGCCGCCCGCGGCCGTGGAGGGGTTCGTGCTCGAGCAGGTGGCGAAGTACCTGCCGGCCGAACAGGGACTCGTGAACGGAATCGTGGCGTCTCAGCCGGAGCACGCCGGTGCTGCCGCGCTGTCGCTGGGCCTCCTGCTATTCAGCGGCAGCCGGGCGTTCGCGGCGCTGACGTCCGCCATCAACGTGATGTGGCGGCGCGTCGACCGCCTTACGTTCGTCTGGCGCCAGGTTCTGCGGCTGGGCATGCTCGTGGTGGCCTTGCTACTGATGGGGGTCGCGGCACTTGGCGAGGGGCTGGTCGGGGCAGTCTCGGCCAACGGTGCGGATGGTGGACAACTGTGGCTCCTGGACTGGCAGGTGATCCCCACCGCGCTCCTCGCTGCGTTCCTGCTGGTGGCCTACAGGTTCCTGCCGCGCGAGCCGGTGTCGTGGACCCACGCCGCAATCGGCTCGGCGACGGCCACGGCCGGCGTGCGGCTGGCCCAGGCCGCCATCGGCCTGGTGGGGGAAGCGGGGACGCTGCGCACGCCGTATGGCGACCTGGCGGACGTGGCGCTGCTGGCCACCTGGGCGCTGGTGGTCGGCATCGTGGTGTTGTACGGCGCCGCACTCGTTGCCGTCCTGGAGGGTAAGCGACCGATCGACCACGAGGCGGACGAGCGCTTTTCCCGCGGCGGCTGATCGGTATCCTTCGGCGATGGCCGACCTGCGCATCCGGGTTGCTGACGACCTCGACTTCGGGGCTGATTGGGAGGCGGCGGCGGCGCGCACCCGCGAGGCGCTGCGTTCGTGGCTGCCCATTCGGTCGCGCCTGATCCACTGCAAGTGGAGCGGCGAGTCGACATGGATCCCATTCGGGGAGACGCGGCCCGAGGTCGGGTTCGAGAACCACACCTCGCACCCGGCCCCCGGTCAGCTGCTCATCTACGTCGGCGACCTGTCGGAGTGCGAGATCCTGTTCCCGTACGGAGCGTGCTCGTTCTCGTCGCGGGTCGGGCAGCTGGCGGGCAACCATTTCGCCACGATCGTGCCGGACCAGGGCTGGCGGGAGCGGCTCAGCGAGGTCGGCCGCCGCGTGCTATGGGAGGGAGCCCAGCCGGTCGAGATCGCGGAGCGCCCTGCCTGACGCCCGGCCCATGGCGCTACGCTGGGGCGCATGCCTGACCTGGTCGTCACCGGCGGCACGATCGTCACCGCGCAGCGCAGCTTCCCGGCCGACGTGGCGATCACGGATGGTCGGATCGTGGAGGTGGAAGAGGGCCACCGGCGAAGGTCCCCCGACGCGCCCCAGGTGGACGCGGCCGGGCTGCTGGTCCTTCCCGGCGTGATCGACGTCCATACCCACACCCGTCTTCCGACGGACGAACAGCCGGACCGCTTCTTCACCGACAGCGTCGCCGCCGCGTACGGCGGCACCACGACCTTCCTCGCCTTCAATAACCCGGGCACCGGCATCAGCCAAGAGGGGAGCCGCTCCCTGCTTGCCGGCCTGCGCGAATTCCGCCAGCGCACCGACGGCGAATCGGCCGTCGACTACGCCCTCTCATCGGTCATCACCGGGCACCAGCACGATCCGGTGGCGGAGCTGCCGGAGCTGATCGAGGCCGGGGTGCCGACCGCCAAGGCCTTCATGGTCTATGACTTCCGGCTGCCCGACGAACACCTGTTCGCCGCGCTGCGCGTCATGGGCCGGCACGGCGGGATGCTCCAGGTGCACTGCGAGAACGCCACCATCATCGACGCGCTGACCGCGGATGCGCTGGCCGCCGGCAAAACCGGCTGCCGGCACCACGCGCTGTGCCGGCCGACCTACGCCGAGGCCGAGGCAACCCACCGCGCGATCGCGCTGGCGCGCGCGGCCAATGCATCGGTCTACGTCGTTCATCTGTCGTGCGCCGATGCCCTGGCCGAGGTCGCGACCGCCAAGGCCCGCGGCTGGCCGGTGTACGCCGAAACCTGCCCCCACTACCTGGCGCGGACGGATGCCGCCTACCAGGCAGCCGACGAGGCGGAGCTGATCCGGTCCGTCATCTCTCCGCCACTGCGCTCGGACGCTGACCGCCAGGCCCTTTGGCTGGGGCTGGCCCGCGGGGGGCTCGACGTCGTGGCCTCGGATCACGTGCCCGACCGCCTGGACGCCGAGAAGCGCACGCCCGCGCCGCCGTTCCCGCAGATCAGCAACGGCGCGCCGGGAATCGAGACGCTCCTGGTGGTCAGCCACGCGACCGGTCCGGCCGCGGGACGCCTCACGTTGGAGCGGCTGGTGGACGTCCTGTCGACCACGCCGGCGCGCCTGTTCGGGTTGGCAACCAAGGGCGCGGTCGAGGTCGGCCGGGACGCAGACCTGGTGCTCTTCAACCCCGAGGCGCCGGGTACCATCCACCAGGACGACCTTCACCACACCTCGGACTTCACCCCCTATGAGGGAATGGCATCACGGGGCCAGGTCCGAACCGTGCTGCTGCGCGGCGAGCCGGTCATCCGCGACCGCACCTTCGTCGGCCGCCGCGGGCAGGGCCGCTTCGTAGAGCGCCAGCTCAGGGTTGACTAAGACGAAAGGCCTATGGGCGGTCGCCCATCGGCCTCGGAGTAGACGCTGGCCGGGTCTAGCGGCGGGTGGAGAAGCAGGCGCTGCAGTAGACGGGCTTGCTGCCGCTCGGCTGGAACGGTACGCGCGCCTCGCCGCCGCAGCTGTCGCAGGTGGCGGTGTACATCTCGCGCTGGCCGTAGCCGCCGGCGCCATAGCTCGACCCGTAGCTGCCGCCGTTGCCGGACGAACCGCCCGCGAAGTCGCCGCGAGCGGCCTTGCGGACCGCACGGCAGGTGGGGCAGCGACGCGGCTCGCTGAATTGGCGATCCGCGTAGAACTGCTGCTCGCTGGCCGAGAAGCTGAATTCCTGGTTGCAGTCGGCGCAGGTGAGGGTCTTGTCGCTGTAGGTGAACAAAGAAAAACTCCTTCTCGCGCGGCCTCAGCGAAATCCGTTCTCGCCGAAAGCCTGGGAGAGGAGTGATCGTGGTGCCGCGTTGGTCATGCCCGATGTTCGGGCGGTTGTCGCTCTCGACTGTACCACACTTGCCGCACGCATGAAAGGCCGCATCACTTGAGCCGCCGGTACGCCGGCAGCGTCAGGAACTCGGTGAAGTCGTCGGAGAGCACCAGCTCGTCAAGCAGCGCCGCCGCATCGGTCCAGCGAACATCTGGGGACGCCGCCTGCAGCGACGCCAGCTCGCGGTCGCGGACGGAGGTGTACAGCTCGGCGCTCATCGGCTGGCCACCGTCGAGCGGTGCGCGGTGGACGCGCCATTGCCACAGCTGCGAGCGGCTGATCTCCGCGGTCGCGGCATCCTCCATCAGGTTGTTGATGGCGGCCGCCCCATTGCCTCCCAACCAGGAGGCCAGGTACTGGAGGGCGACGCTTACGTTGGTTCGCACGCCATCCTCCGTCACGCGGCCGCCGTCGACACGCACGTCGAGCAGATCGCGAGCGGACGGCGTGACCTGCGGCCATCGGTCCTTCTGGTGCGGCCGGTCGCCGAGCTGCGCGTCGAAGATCTCGCGCGCGACCGAGACCAGGTCCGGGTGCGCCACCCAGGTCCCGTCGGATCCGTCGCCGGCCTCGCGCTGCTTGTCCTCGCGAACCGCCGCAAGGGCACGCTCGGTGACCTCGGGCTCGCGGCGGTTGGGGATGAACGCGCTCATGCCACCGATGGCATGCGCCCCACGGCGGTGGCAGGTCGCCACCAGCAACTGCTGGTAGGCGCGCATGAACGGCACGGCCATGGTCACCTGCGCGCGGTCCGGCAGCACCATGTCGCTCCGGGTGCGGAACTTCTTGATGAAGCTGAAGATGTAGTCCCAGCGGCCCGCGTTCAGCGCGGCGGCGTGGTCGCGCAGCTCGTAGAGGATCTCCTCCATCTCGAAGGCTGCGAGCACCGTTTCCACCAGGACCGTGGCCCGAACGCTGCCGTGCGGCACCTCCAGCGCCTCTTGTGCGGCCACGAAGATATCGTTCCAGAGCGCCGCCTCGAGGTGCGACTCCAGCTTGGGCAGGTAGAAATACGGGCCGCTGCCGCGCGACAGCAGCTCCAGCGCGTTGTGGAAGAACGCCATTCCGAAGTCGAAGATGGACGCCGAGATCGGGACGCCGTCCACCTCCACGTGAGCCTCGTCCAGGTGCCAGCCCCGCGGCCGGATCACCAGCGTCGCCAAGCCGTCGGCATTCAGCTCGTAGGTCTTCTCGTCCGTCCGATGCGTCAGCCTGCGCCGCACCGCCTCGCGTACCGCCCAGTGGCCGGTAACGACGTTCGACCACGTGGGCGAGAGGGCGTCCTCGAAGTCCGCCATGAAGACCCGAGCGCCCGAGTTGAGCGCGTTGATCATCATCTTGGGCTCGGCCGGACCGGTGATCTCCACGCGTCGGTCGGCCAGGTCGGCGGGCGCCGCTGCCACGCGCCACTCGGCGTCCTCGCGCACGTGAAGGGTGTTCGGCAGGAAGTCCGGCAGCTCACCGGCGTCGAACCGGACCTGGCGATCGTGCCGCTCGCCCAGCAATCTTTGACGGCGCGCGTTGAAGGACCGATGCAGCTGCGCCACGAAGCCCAGCGCTTCGGGCGTCAGGATCTCGTCAGCGTGTGGCACGTCGTGGCCGGCCACGCGCACGCCCGGCGCATCGGTCAAGGTCACTTGGGCGGTACCTCCACTGAAAGGGACGCTCGCCGGCACTGCCAGCAAGGCGTGCGCCATCAGCCACGGGCGCGCTGCTCGCGCGTGACGAGCATGGGCGGGATGGCGCGGCCAGCCGCCGAATCGGCGATGAGCTGTTCCAGCCGCCGCTGCCGGGTCGCCTCCTGCTTCGCGCTGACGACCCACCGTGTCGCGCCGCGCCGATAGCTCGGGCTTTGCGACTGCCACCAGCTCCACGCATTGGAATTGGCGCGCAGTCGCGCGAGGTAGTCGTCGGGGAGCTTCGCTGGACGGTTCTCGTACGAGTACGGCGCGCTGGACCCCGCCCTGCGCGCCTCGAAGGCGGCGATGCCGGCCGGGCGTGCGCGACCCTCGGCGATCAGCCGGCGCATGCGATCGATGTTGACCGCGCTCCAGTTGCTGCCCGGCCGGCATCGCCGCCTTCGAGGCGCGCAAGGCGGGGTCCAGCGCGCCGTACTCGTACGAGAACCGTCCAGCGA
>DATADC010000067.1:0-6390 GCA_036258735.1 Candidatus Limnocylindria bacterium | reverse complement strand
GGTGTGGAGGTGCTGAACGAGGTCGTCCTTAACCAGGTCCTGGTTCGCTTCGGCGACGAGGACGATCTGACGCGCGCGGTGATCGCCCGCGCCCAGGCGGATGGCACGGCCTGGATGGGCGGCACCACCTGGCACGGCAAGGCGGCCATGCGGATCAGCGTGTCGAACTGGGCAACCACCGAGGCCGATGCGGATGCATCGGTGCAGGCCATCCTTCGCGCCCACGCCGAGAGGTAGGGCGTATCCTTCGCCGACACGATCGGACGACGACCGAGCCGAGGTACGACCATGACCCTCACTGCCGAGCGGCTGACCGCCGACGAGATCCTGCGCCTCAACCGCGAATACACCTTCTTCAGCTGGAGCGCGCAGGCCAAGGTCAACCCCATCGTCATCGATCGCGGCGAGGGCATCTACTTCTGGGACCCGGACGGGAAGCGCTACATCGACTTCAACTCGCAGCTGATGAGCGTCAACATCGGGCATGGCGATCGGCGCGTGGCGGATGCGATCGCCGACCAGGCGCACAGGCTGGCCTTCGCGGCGCCGCAGTTCGCGACCGAGGTCCGCGGCCGCCTGGGCCAGCTGTTGGCCGAGCTGACGCCGGGCGACCTGAACACCTTCTTCTTCACCCTCGGCGGCGCCGAGGCCAACGAGAACGCGCTCCGCATGGCGCGCATCGTCACCGGCCGCCAGAAAGTGATGGCCCGATACCGCAGCTACCACGGCGCCACCGCCGGCGCCATCAGCGTCACCGGCGACCCGCGGCGCTGGGCGTCCGAGCCCTCCGTCCCGGGCGTCGTCCGCGTGCTGGACCCCTACCGCTACGGCAATCCCGAGCCGGACCCGGTGGACGAGCACCTCGCCTACCTGGACGAGGTGATCCAGTACGAGGGGCCCGGCACCATCGCGGCGTTCATCCTCGAGACGGTGACCGGCACGAACGGGATCCTGGTGCCGCCCGACGGCTACCTCCAGGGCGTGCGCGAGCTGTGCGACCGCTACGGCATCCTGCTCATCGCCGACGAGGTGATGGCAGGCTTCGGTCGCACGGGCCGCTGGTTCGCGATCGACCACTGGGGCGTGGTGCCCGACCTGCTGACCATGGCCAAGGGGCTGACGTCCTCATACCTGCCGCTGGGTGCGGTGGCCATGAGCGATCGCATCGCGGAGTACTTCGCGGAGCGCACCTACTACGGCGGCCTGACCTACTCCGCCCACCCGGTGAGCTGCGCGGCGGCGATCGCCGCGGTCAACGTCCTGCGCGACGACGACCTGATCGGCAACGCCGCACGGCTGGGCCCCGTGATGGCGCAGCATCACGCCCGCCTCGGCGAGCGCCATCCCAGCGTGGGAGCGACGCGCAGCATCGGCCTGTTCGGGATCGTGGAGCTGATCCGCGACCGCCAGACCCGTGAGCCGATGGCGCCGTTCAACGGCACCTCGCCGGAGATGGCGGCCCTGGATGCGCGGCTGCGCGCCGATGGGCTGTACACCATGCAGCACTGGGACTCGTTCTTCACCAACCCGCCGCTGTGCATCACCGAGGAGCAGCTGGCCGAGGCCTTCGAGATCATCGACGGCGCCCTGGAGGTGGCGGACGCGGCCGTCTCCTGACGGTGGGGAGCGGGGCGGTCCGGGGTATTGCGCGGCGGTCGTAACGTAGTGCCGGCGCATCACGCGCCACGGAGGGTTCGGGAAACCGGAGGAGGCGTATGACTGCTGCTGCGTATGAAGAAATCGTCCATCCCGACGGTCGCCACGAGCTGACCGAAGGGACGAGGACCGCGGTCGCCGACAGCTCGCTGTACAACGAGGACCTCGCCCCGGTTCGCATCGAGGAGCGGACCTGGACGACCTACGCGTACATGGCGCTGTGGATCGGCATGGCGATCAACATCCCCAGCTGGACGTTAGCCGCCGGGCTCATCGCGCTCGGCATGGACTGGGTCCAGGCAGTGTTCACGGTGGCGCTCGGCAACGTCATCGTCCTGGTCCCGATGCTGCTCAACAGCCATGCGGGAACCAAGTACGGCATTCCCTTCCCGGTCTTCGCGCGGGCGTCGTTCGGCACGATAGGCGCCAACCTGCCGGCCCTGATCCGTGCCGGCGTGGCGTGCGGCTGGTTCGGCATCCAGACCTGGATCGGCGGCGGCGCGATCTTCACGCTGGTGGGCGCCATCCTCGGCGAGAACTCGTGGTGGGTCACCGCCACGACCTTCCAGCTCGGCTTCGGTGACCCCCAGCCGTGGACGCTGTGGCTCAGCTTCGGCATCTTCTGGCTGCTGAACCTGTACATCATCCTGGCCGGCATGAACGCGTTGCGCGTGTTCGAGAACTGGTCGGCGCCGTTTCTGATTGTGGTGTCGCTGCTGCTGACGATCTGGATGATCATGCAGGCCGGTGGCGTGGGTCCCATCCTCGCGCAGCCAAACGCCTTCGGCGGTTGGACCGGCGGCTTCTGGGCGATCTTCTTCCCGTCGCTGATGGGCATGATCGCGTTCTGGTCGACGCTGAGCCTGAACATGCCGGACTTCACGCGTTTCGGGAGGTCGCAGGGCGACCAGCTCGTGGGCCAGACACTGGGCCTGCCGACCACGATGACGCTGTTCGCGGTGCTGGCGGTCTTCACCGCGTCGGCCGCGACCATCGTCTACGGTGCGAACTCTGGCGTGGACATCTGGAACCCGGTCGCCCTGGTCGGGCAGCTGGAGAGCCCGCTGGTGATCATCGTGGCCCTGTTCGCGGTGGCGCTCGCCACGCTGACCACGAACGTGGCCGCCAACCTGGTCAGCCCCTCATACGACTTCTCGAACGCCTGGCCGAAGATGATCAGCTTCCGGACCGGTGGGATCATCACGTCGATCGTGGGCGTGCTGATCCAGCCGTGGTACCTGATCAGCAACCCGGAGATCTACATCTTCACCTGGCTCGGGTTCTACGGCGGGGCTACCGGCGCGATCGCCGGAGTCCTCATCGCGGACTACTGGTTCGTGCGCCGCACCATGATCAAGCTGGCCGACCTCTACCGGACCGAGGGCGCCTACCGGTACGCCAGCGGCTGGAACTGGCGAGCGGTGGTCGCGCTTGCCGTTGGCGCGGTCCTTGCCGTCGGTGGCGCGTATACCGCTCCGGGCGTCCAGGGACCGTTCCCGGCCGACGGCCTGATCCCGTTGCTCAAGCCGCTGTACGACTACAGCTGGGTGGTTGGCCTGGTCGTCGCCTTCCTGGTCTACGTCGGACTGCACCTGGTCGCGCCGATGCGCGAGCCCACCGTGGAGGAGGCACCCACACCTGCGGCCGAGATGGCCTGACGGCCGTTCCTTCGCGCGCCTGAGAGGCTCCTTCTTCGGAAGGGGCCTCTTCGCTCGTCCGGCTACGTCCCCTGCCAGACGCCGTCGTCGTCCTCGGTGCCGGCCAGCGGGCCATTGGCGTCATCAGGCATGGGCGCGATGGCATCGGGCTCGGCGCGCCGCAGGAGTGCGGGCAGCAGCGGCGGGACCACGAGGGTGGTGAGGATGGCCATGCCGACGACGACCGAATAGATCTGGGCGTCGATGGCGCCTGCCGACAGGCCGAGCCCGGCGACAACGATCCCGACCTCGCCGCGCGGGATCATCCCCCATCCGACCAGCACCGCGCGCCATCTACCGGTCCGATACGAGCCGATGAAGGCTCCCAGGAACTTGGACGCGATCGCCAGGGCGGTAACGCCGAGCAGCAGGCCCACCGCCGCGACGCTGGCCAGCCCCGCCAGGTCGACCTGCGCGCCGATGAAGCCGAAGAAGAAGGGCGTGAAGAACGCAGCCACCGGCGCGACCTCGGCCTCGAGCGCGTGCCGCTCGCTCGACTCACCGGCGACCATCCCCGCCAGGAAGGCACCGATGATGGCGGCCAGCCCGATCACCGACGCCAGTGTCGCCAGCCCCAGCATGGCGATCATGCCGGGCAAAAGCGGCGTTTCGGCGAACTCCGGCTCCGTCAGCAACGACCTCCGCCGCCGCAGGATCCTCGTGCCGCCGATGAGGACGACGACGATGAAGAGCACCGCGATGGCAATCAGGGTCGCGATCCGGCCGGCGGAGACGCTGCCTGCGGCGACCCCCGTCGCCACGGACAGGATCATGATGGCCAGCACGTCATCCACGATCGCCGCACCCAGGATGATGCGGCCCCCCTCCGTGTGCAGGGCACCCAGGTCGCGCAGGACGTTGGAGGTGATCCCAACGCTGGTCGCCGTCAAGGCAGCCGCCAGGAAGACCGCCAGCGCCAGGTCGCCGCCGACCAGCTCCGCGGCCGCGAAGCCCGCTCCGAACGGAAGCAGCACGCCGAGGACAGCCACCGCCATGGCGGCTGCGCCGACGCGCAGCAGTTCGTGCAGCCGGGTTTCCACGCCAACCTGAAACAGGAGCAGAACCACGCCGATCTCAGCGAAGAGCTCGGTCTCGGCATTGATCTGGTAAATGCCGAGGACCGCTGGGCCCGCGACCACGCCGCCTAGGATCTCGCCGACCACCGGTGGTTGGCTCAGACGGCGGAAGATCTCGTTTCCGATCTTCGCCGCCACCAGGATGGCGAACAGCTGGAGCAGGATCTGCGTCAGGTGGTCCATCGGGCGTCCTAACTAGCAGCGAGGCTGCGCCACTGCGCAGCCTCCACCTGTACGCCGGGATACCGGCTCGGCGTGAGCCCGCCGCCCGAAGCAGCGACCGAGCAAGCATAGCAGGGCGCCAGCGGGCGGCCGGTATCATCGGGCTCGTGCTGGGCCGCCCACCGTGATGCCATGACCGGAAGCCTGGCGATCACCCTGCTCGCCGCGCTCGGCACCGCCCTGGTGCTGGGCGCGGTCGCGCATCGGCTGCGAATGCCGCCGATGGTGGGCTACATCGCGGCCGGGCTGCTGGTCGGGCCGTTCACGCCCGGCTACGTCGCGGACCGGGAAGAGGTCCAGGGGCTGGCGGACATTGGGGTGGCGTTGCTGATGTTCAGCATCGGTATCCGCTTCCGGCTAGAGGAGCTGGTGGAGGTGGGCCGCCTGGTCCTGATCGGGGCCCCGCTGCAGGTGGCGGTCACCATGACGCTGGGGGCGTCGGTGGCTCTGCTCGCCGGCGGCACGCTGGTGGAGGCGCTTTTCCTGGGCGCGGTCGTGAGCATCTGCTCGAGCGTGGTCCTGGTGAAGGTGGCCGGCGAGTCGACGCTGGAGACGAGCGCTCACGGCCGGCTGGCGCTGTCGTGGTCCATCGCCCAGGACCTCATCACAGTGCTGCTGGTGGTGGTCCTGTCGGCAATCGCCGTGGAGTCGGACCGACCGGTCGTCGACGCGCTGGTGGCGACCGCCCTGGCCGCCGCGTTTGTGGCCGCCGTGCTGGTCGTGGGCTCCCGCGTCCTGCCCGCCGTGCTGGCCCGGGTAGCGCAGCTCGGGAGCCGCGAGCTGTTCGTGGTGGCCGTGGCGGTGGTGGCCATCGGTACGGCGGCGGCGGCGGGCCTGGTTGGCGTGTCCGTCGCGCTGGGCGCCTTCGTCGCCGGCCTTGCCCTGGCCGAGTCCGACCTGGCCGCGAGCGTCCTGGGCGAGATCGTGCCCCTGCGGGAGCTGTTCGCCACCATCTTCTTCGTGTCGGTTGGTGTGCTTCTGGCCCCAACGGCGGTCGTCGCCGGCTGGCCGATGGTCCTGGCGCTGCTGGCGGTTCTCGTTCTGGGCAAGCTGCTGCCCATCGCGGCAATCGTCCTTGCCGGAGGCTACCGACCGCAGACCGCGCTGCGCACCGGGGCCTTGGTTGCACAGGGAGGCGAGTTCAGCTTCGTGCTGGCGACCGTAGGCCTGCAGGTGGGGGCGTTGGACGGCGGGCGCTTCAGCGAGGCGATGGGCGCCGTGGTGCTCTCCATCCTGCTCGCGGCGCCGGTCGCGTCGCTTGCCGCGCGGATGGGCGCGCGCCTGGACCGCCGATACGCCGCTGCACGTACCGGAGCAGAGGAAAGCCCGGCCGCCGGACTGCGCCGGCACGTGGTGATCGCGGGGTACGGCGTCGTGGGACGCACGGTCGCCCGCCATGTCGAGGGCCGCGGAGTGCCGTGGGTGGCGGTCGACAACGACTATCGCCTCGCGAGCGCGGCGCGTGCGGGCGGGACGCCGGTCATCTTCGGCGACGCCGGCACGCCATCGGTGCTGGACTTCGCGCGGATCGCCACGGCCAGCACCTTCGTGCTCGCCATTCCCGATCCGCTGGCGACGCGGCAGGCTGTGCTGCACGCTCGGTCCCGCAACGAGCGGCTCCACATCGCCGCCCGCGCGCACTCGGTGGCCGAGGAGGTGGAGCTCCGGCGCCTGGGTGTGGCGCGCGTCATCACCGCCGAGCGCCAGGTGGGCAACGAGCTGGTGCGCGACGTGCTTGG
>DATADC010000066.1:0-20935 GCA_036258735.1 Candidatus Limnocylindria bacterium | reverse complement strand
GTCCAGCCGTACGCCACGGGGCAACCGTCCACTTCGGCCACCACCACGTCGCGCGAGGCGTCGAAATGCGGGCTGGGGTGCGCGACCCAGTTGGCCATGGCCTCGTACGAGGTCCGCTCCTCGATGTTGTCGGCCACGTTCGCGGCGCGAAAGATGTCCACGAATGCGCGCAGGTCGGCCTCGCCGGAGAACGGCCGCAGGGTCACCCCGGCCGGCGCCGCCATCTGCTCTGCATCCGTCGTCTGCTCAGTGGTCTGCATCGGTCAAAGTCCTTGAAAAGTGAGGGTCCGTGTGATCACAGGTGTCGGATCCGTCAACCCACGCGCTTCAGCTTCCCGGTTCGCTTGGCGTAGCGCTCGGCCGCGCCGAACGCCCACATCCCGGCCGGGATCAGCACCACGCCCATCACCAGCAGCGGCCACACGTCGTGGAGCAGCTGGCCCATGCCGACACCGTCGATGAGCCCCGCACGCACCCCGTCGAGGACGTAGGTCGCCGGAGACAGCGCGGAGATGGCCTGCATCCAGGCCGGCAGGATGTCCACCGAGTAGTAGACCCCGCTGACCAGCAGCAGGACCGACTGGATGACGAACACCATCTGAGCGCCGCGCTCGACGTACATGAGCGGCAGGATGGAGGCAGCGATGCCGATGCCGGCGAAGCTCACCGTCCCCAGCAGCGTGAAGGCCGCTGCGGTCGCGAAGTTCGCGTTCGAGAGGTCCAGGTCGAAGAACAGCCAGAGGACCAGGAGCACGAACAGGGTGTGCACCAGCCCGAAGATGACGGCGTAGGCCGCCGCTCCGAGCAGCTGTGCATAGCGCCGCACCGGCGCCATGAACGTGTACTCCAGGGTCCCTTCCCAGCGCTCCCACTGGACCGCCTCGGCGATGAACTCGAAGACGATCGACAGGTAGCTCCAAAAGATGGTGCCGATGACCAGCGTCTTCAGCAGACGCTCGTTGCCCTCGGACAGGCCGATCAAGCTGACCGCCAGCGCGCCGGCCACCGAGTACACGAGCCAGGCGATCTCCCAGCCCCAGTACCGCTTGGTGAGGTTGAAGTTCCGCTCCACGAAGGCGTAGGACGCCTTCAGCTCGCGGGCCATCAGTGCCATCTGTCAGGTTGCTCCCGTCGATTCGTGGGTTGAGGCCGACCCGCCCCTAGAGGGAACGGGCCGGCCGCAGAGACGGGTCCGCCGCCAGGCGCTCGCCCATGCGAACGAGCTGGCGACCGACCCAGCGCCGCATCGGGCGCTCGGACGCCGGTCGCACGGCACCCGAATGAATCTCGCGGCGCAGCTGCGTCACGCGCGACTCGTGGTGCCGGACCAGGTCCTTGGGGGTCGGATGGATCCACACGGTTCTCACCTCCTTTCTCATTCCGCTACTCGTCGTCGTTGTCTTCTTCGGTTTCGATGTCGTCGTCCAGCGAGCGGCCGGTGTAGCGCATGAACACGCTGTTCAGCGTGGGCGCCATGCCGTGGTCCGCGGCCACCATCGCCTTCAGGCCCGCCGGCGTGTCCTCGGCCACGATGCGCCCGTCGGTGATGATGGAGATCCGGTCGCATAGCCGATCGGCCTCGTCCAAGTCGTGCGTGGTCAGCACGATCGTGGCGTCGTGGACGTCGCGGACCTCCTCGATGAAGGCCTGCACGTCCAGCTTCGAGCGCGGATCCAGCCCCGTGGTCGGCTCGTCCAGCAGCATCACCACCGGGCTGGTCAGCAGCGCCCGCGCGATGGCGACCTTCTGCTGCATGCCCCGGCTCATCTGCTCCAGCGGGCGGCCGAGCCGCTTCTCGCTGATGCCCAGCCGCGCCAGGATGCGGACCGCGTCCGCCTTGGCCTGCCTGGCGTCGAGGCCGTACAGGCGGGCGGCGTAGATCAGGTTCTCGTACGGGCTGAGCTTCTTGAAGAAGGCGGCGTCCACGCTCACGCGGTTGATCAGGCGCTTGACCGCCATCTCCTCGCGCACGATGTCGTGGCCGAACACCTCCACCCGCCCCGAGTCGAGCGTCAGCAACGTGCTGACCAGCCGGATCAGGGTTGACTTGCCCGATCCGTTGGCGCCCAGCACGCCGTGGATCTGCCCGCGCGGGATGCGCATCGACACGTCGTCGACGGCGACGACGGGCTTCTTCTTGCGCCCTACCTTGAACCGCTTGCTGACATGCTCGATCAGCAGCGCGGGTGGCCCGGCCGTCTCCACGACCGGCGTCCGCTCCGGGGCGAGCCGATGCTCGGCCGCCACCGTATCGGTCTTCACTTGTTCGGCGATGCCGGTCATGTCGTTGTCCTCGATTCCTGTCCTGTCGGCCATACCACCCTGTCCGAAACGCAGACGAGCCGCGGGTCCCTCGCCTAGGTCCGCGGCTCTCGGCGATGCCGGTGAGGCATCAAAAAACCGTGGACCCGATCTGGCCCACGGCTCGTGGCTGGTGTTGGCGGCCTTGCCGCCGCTCTCTCAGCTCGAGGCGGGCGCAGATCTCCCGTCGCCGGCGCCGTTGATAGGCGTCGCCATGGGGCACGCGATGAGGGTGCTCACGTGGAGATCCATTGCCTGTTTGGCTTTCCTCGTGGGTGGATGATTGGCCGGACGGCATGGCGAACGACGGGTCGTTCCTCTGGCCGCCCGCGGAGTCTACGCGGGCCGTGCTTTCGATGTCAAGGCAACGCTCAAAGGCCGAAACGCATCAGGATCATGCAGGTAAAGATCGCCAGGAAGAACCCCAGCTCGAGGACCGTCTTGCGCTTCGCGTCGTCGATGACAGCGACGAACGCCGGGGTCGGCTGGCCGTCGGGGCCGATCGCTTCTGCCTCTGGAATGGCGTTCATCCGATCAAGTGCGCGAGCGATTACGAACTCCGCCCACAAGAAGGCGGCGATGGCGAGGACGAGGGCAACGAGCCACGTTATGCCGTAGGCGGTACCCAGCGCGTCCACGCTCTGGATGGGCCCGAAGACCGTTCCGCGCAGGATGCCGAGCACGATCACCGCGATGGATACCGGGCGGATCACCTTGAACCCCTGCCGAGCTATCGCGGCGCCAAACTCGCGCTGCTTGGTCAGCGGGAGGGTCTGTAGCGCCGGGATCAGGATGGCGGCGTTGTAGAGAACCGCGCCGAACCACATCACGCCAAGGATGACGTGCAGCCACTGCACGGCGAAGAGTGCCCAGTTCATCGGACCTCCCATCCTGCGGAGCACTAAGTGTCTTATGACGGCCTCGGTGGCCTGTCAACGAATGGCGGTGACGGCCGGCCGGGATGGGACAATGCCTGACATGGACGCATTAACCCATCGCCGATGAACCGAAGGCTCTACCGGTCCCGCACCGATTCCATGATCGGCGGGGTCGCCGGAGGCGTGGCGGAGTACCTGGACATCGACCCCACCATCGTGCGCATCGTGTGGGCGGTGCTCGCCATCGTGACCAGCGGCGTCTTCTTCGTCCTGTACATCGTCATGTGGATCGTGGTTCCCGAGGGCGCTCCCGCTGCCCCGGCGTCGCATCTGCCAGGCACGGGTGCCGCGCCGCCAGCAGCATCCGCCAGCCCGCCCGATACCGAAGCGCCACCGGTCGTGGATCCCATCACCGGTCAGCCGGCCGCGACGGCCGCGGACGCGACCGCTGAGGCGCCTGCCTGGAGCCCGGCGATCTCAGGCAGCTACGAAGCGGAGCGTCGGCGGCGGCCGAGCGACGGGGCGATGGTCTTCGGCCTGATCCTGATCCTGCTGGGCGCCTGGTTCCTCGTCGACGAGTACCTGCCCGCCGTCGACACCGACCTGCTGTGGCCCATCGCGCTGGTCATCATCGGCCTGGCGTTGCTTTTCGTCTCCTTGCGGCGGCGCGACGCTCGCTGAGCGCGCGCAACGGAGAGCGGGCGGTCCCAAACAGCACATCCGTGTTCACCGCGCTCGG
This sequence comes from Candidatus Limnocylindria bacterium, assembly GCA_036258735.1. Lineage (GTDB taxonomy): Bacteria > Chloroflexota > Limnocylindria > QHBO01 > QHBO01 > JAPSGM01. The sequence goes on along the minus strand of DATADC010000066.1, from coordinate 17,017 downwards.
TGGGTGAACGCCACGCTCAACGAAACGCCTCTTCCTGTCCGTTGCGATCACCAGGCGAGCCCAGCCGCGGCGGGGTGAGGGCTACTCCACGCTGAAGTCGGGCTCCGGGCGGGGCCCGCGAGGAGCCGCAGGCGGGCGGGCGCTCAATCGGTCCCGGCCGAAGAGGGCGAAGGCGGCGGCGAGCACGGCCAGCACAGTCCCCACCATGAGCTTGGTGAGGTCAGCGGCCAGCAGCTCGCCTCGGTCGCCCTGCGGCGGATCGGGGAACTGGAAGCCGTAGTTCCACGGCGGAAGGGCGCGCGCGGTGTTGATGTACCAGTCGGGCATGGCCAGGGCGCTGCCCATCGGGAAGACCAGGACGCCGGCGATGGCGGTCACCACCAGGAAGGCCATGGCCAGCGGGCGCCAGCTCCACGAGCGCAGCCCCTCGTCGACCAGGTAGGCCACCGCCACCATGGCGAACAGCAACGCCGTGAAGTAGTGGTAGTGGAAGGTCGCGCGCTCGATGCGAGTCCACGGCAGGTATTGGAAGGCGAAGGCAACCACCAGCAGCACCAGCGCGAGCGAGCGCCGCTTCCAGGCCAGCAGCCCGCACAGCACGATGGCCGGAACGCCCGCCCAAAACAGGATGGGGTTGCCGCCGTTGTAGATGACGCCGATCGTCCGGCCGTCGAAGTCGTGGCCGTAGAACCACACCGGCTTGAGGTCCAGCGGCCAGCTCCACCACGGAGAGGAGGCGGGGTGGCCGGGCTGCAGGCCGAAGTGGTAGCCGAACATCTGGGCATGCAGCTCGTCGAGCGCCCAGCCGTAGCCGGGCCCGGCCTCCGCGCCGGCGATCGGGTGCCCGAGCTGCAGGTAGGGCACGTATGAGAGGAAGTACATCGCCAGCGGGATGACCGCCAGGCAGGCGCCGACCCACGGCCAGGCGAAGCCGGCCATCTCGCCGGGGACGTACCAGCACGCGTCGGACTGCGGCCGCGCGAGGGACCAGGCCGCGCGCGCGACCAGCAGGACGGCCGCGATCCCGAGCATCAGGAGCGCCGGCCAGCCGACCTGCGCCCCGCGGGCCAGGACGCTGAATGCCACTTCCACCGCGCCCTCGGGCGAGCCGCCCTGGACTTGGTTGAAGGCAAGCACGAACGCCAGGCCCACGCCGGACAGCACCAGTCCCACCGGCGCAATGGCGAGCAGGTCTTCCGGCTCCAGGCGGATGGGGCGTAACCACACGATCAACAGCGCGACGGCCAGCCCGACCAGGCAGACGACCAGGAACGGCCACGGCGCACCGATCCCGGCCACCACGGTCAGGAAAGCCACACCGGCGACCAGAACGAAGCGGCCAAGGTGGGATCGAGCCAGGACCAGCACCCACATGCCCGCCAGCGCGTAGATGCCGACCCACTTGGTGGCGGCCGCCAGCCCGATGAAAACGCCGACCAGCGGCAACGCCCACCACGCGCTGCGGCTCCATCGGCCCGACCAGGCCTGCCAGAACACCAGGTACGCGGCGGCGATGAAGGTCGCCACGAAGATGTCGTTCATGCTGATCCGGCTCATCACGTAGGACATGCCGTCGACCGCCACGAAGGCGGCGGCCAGCACCGCGATCCGCCGACGGCTGAACATGGTCGCCGCCAGCAGGTAGATGAGCCCCACCAGGATCGAGCCGAAGACGATGCCCGACAGCCGCCAGGCGAAGGCGTTGGAGCCTGCGTCGATTTGGACGAGCTGCGGCCCGCCGGGCGCGCCGGCCGTGGTCACCAGGAGGCGGGCATGGTCGTCGTCCTGGCGGTGGTCGGAGAGGTCCAGGGCCAGCGCCAGCGGCTCGCCGGGCAGCGGCGTCGTGTCGAAGGCCGCGAAGCCGGCCGACTGCGGGTCGCCGTTGCCGATGGGCTGGACCGTCCAGGCCGCTGGCTCCCCGCTGGACGAGTCGATGCCGGCGACGTAGATGATGTTCGCGACCAGCTGCCAGCCGATGATCCGCGGGCTGCCGGGGAGCGGCGCGGTGTCGATCGGGTTGGCGCGGTGATCGAAGACGGTGATGCCGCCGTCGACGGCCGGATGCTCCACGCTGGCCGGCAGCGCGCCGACCGGCACGTACACCTGGGCGTCTTCGCCGCGGCCGCGAACCTGGAGAGGGCCAACCGGGGCGCTGGGCAGCGGCTCGGTCCTGTTGCCACCACCGGAACGCACCGGCCGGAGCGTGCCGCCGTCTAGGACCGCCAGGACGCCACGCTCCAGGTCCGTGGCCACCACCAGCGGGTCATCGTCCTCCACGCCTGGGAGGTAGCCGACGCCCCCGGCGCGCAGCTCGCTTCGGCCCAGCTCGGCGCCGGTCACGCGCTCCACCGCCACGATGCCGTCCGGGCCCCGGAAGAGGATCACGTTCTGCTCGAACGGGATCTCGATCTGGCTCACACCGCCCAGGTCCGTCGCGATGGGCGAGCCCTCCGGCGGCGGCGCCCGCTCCCCGTTCTGGGTGACGAAGGTCGAGATGTCGTAGGCCAGCACCTCACCGTCGTCGGCCGTGCCGACCAGCAGGCGCTCCGCGTCCTCGTCGTAGGCCAGGCTGGCGACCATGCCGGGCGCGACCCAGGACGACACCACCTGGCCCGACATCACGTCGCGCGCCGTGATCGTCCGGCCCGCGGCGGTGAAGGCCAGCGACGCCGGCCGGTTGCGCTGCGTGCGCTGCGGCGCCACGGCCATGGCCGTGATCGGCTGATCCACCGAGGCGGATGCCACGACCTTGTTGGGGTCGGCCACCACGATGCCCGCCGCGATCAGGTACTTGGCCAGGTGGGGATGCGTCCACTCGTAGGTGTCGCGCGTCCAACCCTCCTGCCAGTTGGCCAGCCACTCGGTGGCCGATCGGGCGTGATAGACCTCGTCGAAGTGCATGGAGCGCGGCGTGTCGAGCCGCCAGAGGCGGAACGCGAAGGCGAACACGACGAGCCCGATCACGAGCAGCAGGTCCAGGCGGTCCAGCCGCCGCATCGGCTCGCGGAGGTAGGGGTCGGCCGGATCGGGCCGAAGCCAGAGGCGGAAGCGCGTGAGCCAGCCGGGCTGGTCCTCCGGCTGAAGGCCGGACACGGCCGGCACCGTGCGGGCGGGCGCGGCGACATCGGTCCAGGCGGGAGGTTCGGGTAGTGGTTGAGCCGTCCACGCCAGGCGCGCGGAACGGACGGCAAGCGCCGCGGTCAGGAGCACCACCATGAACGAGAGGGCGTAGATGCCCCAGTCGGTGAAGACGGTGCCGCCCAGGATCGGCTCGCGGACCATGGGCTGCCCGTCGACGCCGGGGTTGATGACCATGTCGCGGACGAATGACCAGTCGGCTGTGTAGACCCAGTACATATTGGTGAACAGGCTGACGGTCAGGACGGCGTAGACCAGCACCCAGCGGCCGCCTCGCGCGACCAGCGGAGCCGCGAGCGCGATGGCCGGGAACAGGTAGCGCTCGTGCACGCGGGTCGGCAGTGCGAAGAAGGCCACGGCCAGCAGCAGCGAGCCGTCCAGCAGCCCCGCAGGGTCGTCCCGGCGCGCGACCTGCCACAAGGCGATGAGCGCCACGACGCCGAAGAGGACGGCCCCCACCGCCTGCCAGGTGATCAGGGTGGAGCCGACGCTGAGCGCCACGCCGGCACCTTCCACGCAGTTCTGGGCCGGAGAGTCGCAGCCCCATGTGATGGTGTCGCCCAGCTCGCTCCACGGGTTGCGCCAAAGGTTGAAGGCGTTGATGGTGAGGCCGTGATACGTGTCGGCCGCCTCGGTGAACTTGCCGACCAGGCTCCGGACCGGGTCGGCGTCTGGCAGGATGCCGAGCAGGCCGCGCGGGTCGCCCCCGGCCAGCGGCGTGTAGAGCGCCATGTTGAACGGCAGGATCCCGAGCACCAGGGTGCCGAACCCCGCCGCCAGCGAGGTCAGCACCCGCAGCCCGTCGGGACGCCCGTGGTGGAGGGGGTCGGACGAGCGGCCCAGCGCGTGGCGCTTGAGCCCCACGATCGCGACCACCGGGATCAGCAGCGCGAACTGGAACTTGATGAGCATGGCGGCGACGGCCGCCACGGCGGAGGCCTCCGTCCAGCCGCGCGCCAGGAAGTACAGCGTGAGCAGCAGCACCAGCGTGCCGACCGAGTCGACCTGGCCCCAGATGGCCGAGTCGAAGATGGTCGCGGGGTTGAAGATGTAGATGGCCGCGGCCACCAGGCCGATGCGGGCGCCGCTCCAGCCGGCCAGCCAGCCATCCAGGAACCGCCGGCTGAAGATGAACAGGATCCAGGCAACGCCGGCGTCTGCGAGCACGCCGGGCACCTTCACCAGCCCGGGCGTGATGTCGATCCCGCCGGTCAGCTGCTGTAGCACCTGGCCGATGGCGCCCAGCAGCCACAGCACGTACAGGTAGCCCGGCGGATAGTCGCTGAAGTAGCCGGTCTCGTAGAATTCGCCCGGCCCAACCTCGGCCAGCCGCTGCGCCCAGGCGGTAAACGCCGCGATGTCGTTCCCGAGCCCGCTGAGCGGCAGTAGGACGCCACCGAACAGCACGCGCAGGAGCATCCCGGCGATGATGATCAGGGACGCGACCGCGGCCGGATCGCGCGGCAGCGGGAGGCCCGTTGGCCTCGCGCCCCGCCACGCGGAGTCGCGGGTCATCGGGGCCGGCACCGTCATCGGCGCCGGCAGGTTTCTCGCGCCAAGGTGGCGGTGAGTATACATCGGGGTTCGGACGGCCCCGGATCGCGGCGGGTTCCGCCGGCGCCGGACTCGGCGGCACGTTCGCCGGTCCCCTACGCGTCGTCAGAAGTGGCGTGGACGGCCGCGGCCGTGTTCCTGGTGGGGCTGGCGATCTACATCCGGACCATGCTGCCGGGCACGTCGTTCTGGGACACCGGCGAGGCCCAGACCGTGCCGCCCACGCTGTCCATCTTCCACCCCACCGGCTTTCCGACCTACACCCTGGTGGGGTGGCTGTGGAGCCGCATCCCCATCGGCGAGATGGCGTGGCGCATGAACCTGCTGTCCGGCGTGTCGGTGGCGGGCGCAGCCGCGCTGGCGGTGCTGGTCGCGGCGCAGCTCTCCGAGGAGCGGCACCGGGTCACCGTGGCGGCCGCGGCAGGGATCGGTGGCCTCGCATTCGCCTTCGCCTCGGAACCGTGGCGCAACGCCGTGCGCGCCGACATCCACGCCCTGCACATCCTCATCGCCGCGCTCCTGGTCTGGCTCCTGGTGAGCTGGGCGTCGGCCAGGCGCGCGGCCTCGCCGCGGGCGGACCGCTGGCTGCTGGTGGCGGCACTGACCTTCGGGCTCGGCATGGGCAACCACCCGCTGGTGGGCCTGATGTCCTTCGGCATCGCGGCTTGGATGCTCTTCGTGGACGTTCGCATCTGGCGCCGATGGAAGCTGCTCCTGGCCTGCGCCTGCCTCCTGGCCCTGGGCCTGGCCGTGTACGCGTACATCCCGATTCGGGCGCTCACGCCGCCGGAGCCGCCACTCTTCTACGCGCGGCCGACCACCTTCGAGCGGTTCCGCTACCTGGTCTTCGCCGAGCAGTTCCGCGACCTATTCCGGCCATTCGACGCGCCGCTGGCCGACCTGGGCTTCAAGTGGTCCGATGCTGAGCGCGTACTCGAGCGCCAGTTCATCGGCCCCGGCTGGCTGATCGCCGGCATCGGCGCGGCGGTGCTGGCCGCTCGTCGATTCGGCGCCTTCGTCCTCCTGGGGCTGCTGGTGGTCGCCAACGTCCTGTACTCGATGAACTTCCGCGACGGAGACATCGACCGCTACTACCTGCTCACAGCGTGGGTCGGCGCCGTGCTGCTGGGCGTTGCAGCGAGCGCCGTGGGGGGCGCCGCGGGGCGCGCCTTCGCGGACGCCACGCGATGCACCCTGGGGATTGCCGGACGGCGGAGGGCGGCAACGACGGCGGTGGCCGCGGTCATGCTGCTGGCGGCGCTGCTTCCCGTCGGCAGCCTCGTGACGCTCTACCGCGAGCGCGACCGCAGCCGGGACCACGATGCCGAGCGCTGGGTGGCCGCGGTCCACGACGCGCTCCCCCGCAACGCCGTCGTCATCAGCTGGTGGAGCTACAGCACGCCGCTGTGGTACTTCCGGTGGATTGAGGGTGAGCGGCCCGACGTCAAGATCATTGACGAGCGGAACGTGCTCGACGACGGGTACGGTACGATCCATCGCGCCGTGGAGGCCCACCTCGGCCGCCGGCCGGTGTACATCGTCCCGCCCAGCTGGGAGCTGGACGGCATCCTGGCCCGATGGGAGACCGAAGCCATCGAGACCTACCCCGGATACACCGAGCTGCTGCACGTCGAGGAGCGACGATGACGGAGGCCTCGCCGCCGCATCGTCCGCGCCTGACCTTCTTCTTCCCCGCCTACAACGAGGAGGAGAACGTCGTCGCAACCGTCGAACGCGCCCTGGCCGATATCGGTCCCCTGGTCGACGGCTCGCTGGAGGTGCTCATCGTGGACGACGGCTCCACCGACCGCACTCCCGGGCTGGCCGATGCGCTGGCGGCCGCGGACGAGCGCGTTCGCGTTCACCACCAGCCCAACCGAGGCTACGGCGGCGCACTCAAGGCGGGGTTCGCCAACGCCCGCGGCGAGCTCGTGTGCTTTAGCGATGGCGACCTGCAGTTCGACCTCAAGGAGATGGCGCGCCTGCTGGACCGCCTCAACGACGGCGAGAAGCAGGCGGTCGAGGTGGTCATCGGCTACCGCATCAAGCGGCGCGATCCGCCGCACCGCATCTTCATCGCCAAGACCTACAACGCCATCATCACGGTGCTGTTCGGGCTGCGGGTCCGGGACATCGACTGCGCCATGAAGCTCTTCCGTCGCGGCGTCTTCGACCGGCTGCCGCTGGTCTCGGACGGTCCCTTCCTGTCGGCCGAGCTGCTCATCAAGCTGCGGGCACGCGGCGTCCGGATCGCGCAGGTCGGCGTCAACCACTATCCCCGCGCCGCGGGCACCAACACCGGCGCCTCGTTCCTCAAGATCCTCCGCACCTTCCGCGACCTGCTCGCCCTGCGCTGGGCTCTCTGGACGCGCCGCTCTACAGTCCTCGGGCTGCGCTGAACCCCCACTCGCGTCGCGGCCGGCGCGGGCAACGCCGCGGGTGCGGCCCCCCGGGCAACGGGCGCGGGAGGCGCTATCAGGCGAGTTTGTGGGCCTGTGGGCCTGTGCTCCACGAATGTGCCTGACACGGCCGGCGCAGGCTCCCACTGGAGCGCGGCCGAACGAACTGACCTAGCTTCCCTGCTCCTCGGCGGGCGGGCCCTTCTCGCCGCCCTCGAGGTCGACGTCCAGGGAGTTGACGAACTCGCGGAAGACGGCCAGCTTCTCGTCTGCCTCCTCACCACCGTCGTCGCGGTCGGGCTCGACTCCGGCCTCGTCGAGAACGCGCTCGTCCACGTAGATGGTGGAGCCGGTGCGCACTGCCAGGGCGATGGCATCGGAGGTCCGCGAGTCGATCTCGCTCTCGGTACCATCGGCGGCCTCAAGGTAGAGGCGAGCGTGGAAGGTGCCGTCGGTGACGTGCGTCACCACCACCCGCGAGACGTTGGAGCTCAGCGCCGAGATCACCGAGACCATCAGGTCATGAGTCAGCGGGCGCTCCGCGGTTAGGCCCTGGAGCCGCATGGCGATGGCGTTGGCCTCGGACGGCCCGATCCAGATCGGGAGATATCGGTCCCGTTCGGAGTCCTTGAGGATGACCACGTGCTGGCTGGAGAGCATGTGCACGCGCACGCTCTCGACCATCATCTCGATCAGCCGCACGCGTCCGAAGGGCTCCTCGGCCATGGCCCGATTCTAGGGCAGGTCACTCGAGAACGATCCGCAGCACCCGCTCCGGCGTGAGCAGCAGCGCGGCCGGGGGCCCATCGGGAACCGACTCCACGGACATGGCCACCACCTCGTCCAGGATGCCCGCCGCACCACCGGAGCGCGGGCCCATCCACTGTCGGACGAACGCCCCGTCCGCACGCTGGTACTCCAGGATGCGCGCGTTGGCGACGTCGTAGACGTAGAACAGTTCGCGATCACCGACCGTGGCGCCGTCCAGCAGCCGGTAGTCGACCGGGGCGCGCACCTCGTCGTCGGGCGGAAGGTCGAGCGAGTAGTCCGTCTGGGGCAGTGGCGTGCCGAAGTTGACGCGTGTCACGGTGCTGGCGTGCAGCAGCCACACGTTGGCGTCCACGAACAGGTCGCGGGCGCGCCCGGGCGGAATGTCGGCCTCCTCGAGGAGGAACGGCTCGGGGCGGCTGGGATAGACGACCGGGACCACGTCGCCGGGCGCCCACTTGCCTACCTGGTCCCGCTGCGGGTCGACCACGTATAGGTTGAAGATCTCTAGTGGAGGCCGATGCTGCAGCGCCGCGAGGAGACGGCTCTGCGCGGGGACCTGGCCGAGCCCCGGCAGGTTCAGCGGCCGCGGCACGCGCTCGTCGACGTCGAAGCGCCACGCCTGGCGCTGGCGGTCCACCAGCACCACGTCGGTGGCAGCGGTGGCGATCATCCACGGCTCCCCGGCCGTCCGCTCGCCGATGGCCTGGCCGGAGCGGTACACGACCTGCATGCCGCCGCGGCCGGGCCGCACGTGGATGACCCGACCGCGGGCGGTCTCGATGATCCACAGCGCCCCGTCGCTGGACACCGCCATGTCGATCGGCCGAACGTCGCCGTAGGCGGCCACCAGATCGGCCACGGTCGCGACCTCGTTCAGCCGGGCCACCGCGTAGATGGTGTCCAGGGCCGCGTCCACCCGGGCGCGCATCGGCTCCAGGGCCGCGGGCGAGATGCCGGCGTCCTGCGCACGCTGGAGCGCGGCGTGGGCATCGGTCAGCAGCTCCCTGGCAGCCTCGGGTGCCCGGTCCACCAGGTCGCGGCCCTCGACGCGCTGCTCCACCTCGGTGAGCAGCCGCTGCGCCTCCACGATGGCCTCCCGCGCGACCTTGGCGCGCGGGATGGCCTCCGTCGGGCGGACCGTCGGGTAGCTGCCGACGGTCAGGCCCACTGCCAGCACGGCGGCCACCAGGCCCATGCCCAGCATTCCCAGCCGTCGGCGGCGGCCCTCCTCGAGCGCAGCGGTGCGCGTGATCTGTCGCGGGTACTGCGGCCGCCGTCGAGGCACGAAGGCAAGGAGGAAGTTGACGCCGTACAGGATCGCCCGGCCGAGGGCCGCCTGGGCGGCATCCAGCCCGTCGCCCGCGCGGTGCAGCGCGCGGCCGATGAAGTCGGCCAGCGGCACGGGGCTCTGGTCGGGCAGGCCGGCGAGCGGCTCCGGTGGGTGAACCGGCTCCAGGCGGTGGGTGGTGACGGTGCTCGGCAGCTCCAGGATCTCGATCGCCAGGATGCCGTCCGAGCCGCGGCCGCCGCGGATCTGGAAGACCTGCTCCAGGTGCTCGACCGCGGCCTTGGGTCGCAGCGTGGCGAGTGCCTGCTTGAGCTCGTCCACGCCGACCACGGTCGCCAGGTTGCGGCTGACCAGCGCCAGCCGATCCCCGGCCGCCAGCTCGCCCTTCCAGGTGTACGGCGTGATCTCCAGCGCCTCGCCGAGCGTTGCCGCCACGCGGCGCTGGCGGACGCGTGGGTCCTCCTCGTGGACCGCCGGCGGCGGCGGGAGCTCGTACATGCGCCCGTTGCGCAGGATGACCGCGGCGGCCGGACCCAGCTTGACGACGTGCGCCTCGCGGCCGCGGATGGCGACCGCGATCACGCTGACACCGGCGCGTCGCGGGATGCCGAGCTTGCCGCGGTGGTGGTAGAGGCGCCGGTTGGCGGCCGCCAACGCCCGGCTCAGCGCTCCCAGGGAGCCGGCCGAGAGGTCGTAGTAGTAGTCGTGCTCCAGGTGGTCCAGCGCCTCGCGGGCGGCCCTGGCCAGGGCGGGGCCGCCACCGGTGAGCTGCGCCAGGAGCATGAGCGTGCCCTTGGTGCGCGACAGGGCGCCGACCGCCGGCTCGTGGACGCGCATCACGTCCAGCGCGCCGGGGAGCCGGTCCTCGGGGGCCGGTAGGCCCAGCCGGGTGGCTAGTCGGTCCGACATGTGCGGCAGCTCGAGCGGGTTGTGCGGTCCGTGACCACCGGGCAGCCGGCGACGCCGGCCGTCCGGGAGGCGATCATAGGGAGCCCCCGCCCCGCCATCGACCCACCGAAATGGCCAGCCGGCGCACCTCGATGGTCGCCCCCGGGCGTCCGCGCATGCGCTGGTTCACGGCGCGAACCAGGGCGTCGGCGCGAAGCCCGAGCTCCTGCGCCAGGATGGGCTCGGAGGCAACCACATGGGCGGTCCCGTTGCTGACCCGCGCGAGGCGGCTGCTCATCCCGGCCCGATGCAGACCGGCCTCGACGGCCGTCTCCTCCCACGCCAGGCGCGCCTGGGCGAGCGCAAGCTGCTCGGCCGCGATCGGGCCCATGCAGCTCAGCAGCGCGCGCTGGACCGCGGCCGCCGCCTCCTCGGCGCCCTTGACGATGCCCATTTGGAGTGCGGCCTAGGCCACGCGCGGCGCGCGCGTCAGGCGGCCGTCGCCGACGTGCCAGATCGGCACCCCGCGGCGACGCGCCGGCGGCAGCGCGGCGGGATCGGCCGTAGTCACCAGCACCTGGCCGCGCTCCAGCAGTAGCTCCAGCGCGCGCGCCGACCGCGAGGCGTCCAGCTCACTGAAGACGTCGTCCAGCAGCACCACCGGCGTGGGAGCACCGTCCGCGGCGAGCAGGTCGCGCTCGGCGAGCTTCATGGCCAGGATGATCGTCCGCTGCTGGCCGCGGCTTGCGTGCGTGGCCACGTCGCGCTCGCCCAGCTGCACGCGCAGGTCGTCGCGTTGGGGCCCGATGAGCGTGACGCCGTTCCACAGCTCCTTCTGGCGCGCATCCCCGATGCGGCGGCGGAACGCCCCCACCAGCTCCTCGGCGTCAGGCTCGCCATTCGCCTCGCCGGCCGGTCGTCGCCGCGGCCACGCGTCCTTGAGCGTGTCCGCGTACTCCAGGTGCACGATCTCGCCCCGCTCATCGGGCGGCGCCACCGCGTCGTGCAGGCTCGGGATGCGGGCGTCCAGGTCAGCCACGAGGCGGAGCCTCGCGGCCATGACCCGAGCGCCCACCTGCGCGAGCTGCTCATCCCAAAACTCGAGCTCGTCGACCTCGGCCTCCTCGCGGCGGATGGCGCGCAGCAGGGCGTTGCGCTGCGCCAGGACCCGGGCCAGCTCGGCCAGGTCGCGGCTCGCCCGGCGGTCGCGCTGCGCCAGCACGCCATCCAGGAAGCGGCGCCGCTCGGACGGGGAGCCGACCAGCAGCAGCATCTCCTCGGGGCGAAAGAGGACCGAGCGCACCACGTCGTGGATGCTGCCGGCGCGGCGAGGCAGGCCGTTGAGCAGGAGCCGCTTGCGGATCTGAGGAGAGGCCGCCTCGCCTGGCAGGACCATCTCCAGCCGCGCGGAGCCGGAATCGGCGGTCCCCGCCAGGTCGATGCGCACCCGGGCGAATGGGCTGCCGTGGCGCACCAGCTCGTGCTCCGCCACCGCCCGGTGCGAGCGCCCCGCGACGGCGACGTGCATGGCCTCCAGCAGGTTCGTCTTGCCCGCCCCGTTCGGCCCGGCCACGATCGTGAGTCGCTCGTCTGGGACGAGCTCGGCGCTCGGGTAGCTGCGGAAGTCCTCGACCAGCAGCCGGGTCACGTGCATCGGGACGGGCTCCACCCCGGCGCGGCGGCCGAAAGGCTCGCCGGCGCCGGCATCGGTCCAGGCCTAGGAGGCGGTGCGCACCGGCATGATGACGTGCACGTAGTCATCCTTGCCGATCCCCCGGATGACGCCCGGCGCCAGCGGCCCGGAGAGCTCGAGCGCCACCTCGTCGGCGGCGAGGGCCGCCAGCACGTCGGTCAGGTAGCGTGCGTTGAAGGCGATGGTGGTCGACTGTCCCTCGACGCTGCCCTCCAGCGCGTCCGCGGCGTCGCCCACGTCCGCGGCGTGCGCCGTGATCGACACCTCGCTGCTCCCGTCGCCGGCGACCTCGACCTTGACGATGTTGGCGCTGTCGCGCGCGAAGATACTGGCCCGACGCGCCCCGGCCAGGAACGCCTCGCGGTCCAGCACCGCCCGGCTGGTGTGGCTGGTGGGGATCACCGGCTCGTAGTTCGGGAACTGGCCCTCGATCAGCCTGGACACCAGGTCGATGCCCTCCACGTGGAAGAGGACCTGGCTCTTGTTGGGGGTGATGGTGATGTCGATCTGTTGCTCGGCATCGGGCAGGATCCGCATCAGCTCGGCGTACGAGCGGTGCGGCACCACGATCGTCGTCTCGGCGCTCACCGGGCGCGCGGTCGTCAGCTCGCGCACGGCGATGCGGTAGTTGTCGGCCGCGGCCAGCGTCATGCGGTCGCCGGCAAGCCGGGTCAGCACCCCGGTCAGGATGGGACGGCTCTCGTCGGTGGCCGCCGCGAACACGACCTCGCCCAACGCCTCGCGCAGGGCGCGCGCGTCGACGTTGGTGGCTGGCGCGTCGCCGATGGCCGCCACAACCGGGAACTCGTCGGCGTCGATGCCCTTGATGCTGGAGCGGCTGCCGCCCGAGGTCACCTTCAGCGTACGGTCCTTCGAGGACAGCTGGAGGTCGATGCGCTGGTTCGGCAGTGACGCCACCAGGTCGGTCAGCAGCTTCGCCGGCACCGTGATCTCACCCTCGCCGTCGACCTTGCCGGGCACCCAGCAGTTGATCCCGATCTCCAGGTTGGTGGCGGTCAGCTTGAGCCCGTTGTCCTGGGTCTTGAGCAGGACGTTGGCCAGCACCGGCAGGGTGGCGCGGCTGCTGACGGCGCGGCTCACGATGCCCAGGCCCCGGGCCAGGTTTTCCTGCATCACCGAGACGTTCATCGAGACTCCACCCTCAACCAACCCAGTGCTCATCGGGCCTCTCCACCAACTCTCGGCGAATCGTTACGGAACCAATGGAAGGATACTCTCTGGCCGCCGTCCCCAGTAGGGGTGTGGACGGTGTGGACCGATGCCTCCGCTCCCGAGTGAAACCGCCGACGACGGCTGTCGACAACGCGTATGCATGCGTGGACTGATGTGCGGGCAGGCGGTGGACGATCGACCGCGACCGGTGGAATGCTGACGAGCCGGGTTCGGCGCGAATCCACACGGCGTGACCGATACCCACCGCGGCGGCCGGGTTATCCACGCCGGCCCGCGCGCCGCTCACTCGGAGTAGATCATCTCCCGCACCGCGCTGATCTCGCGGCGCATCTCGTCGTTCTCGGCCAGCTCGCGGGCGATCTTGTCGCAGGCGTGCAGCACGGTCGAGTGGTCGCGACCGCCCAGCTCGGCGCCGATGCGGAGCAGGGAGATATCGGTCTCCTCGCGGATCAGGAACATGGCGATCTGGCGCGGCACCACGATGGCCCGGTCGCGCTTGCTGCTGCGCAGCTGGTCGAGGTTCACCCCGTAGTAGTCGGCCACCGCGCGCACGATGCGCTGCGGGGTGATCGACCGCTTCTTGGGGTTGTACATGACGTTGGAGAGCACCGCCGAGGCCAGCTCGTTGTTGATCGGCATGCCGGACATCGACGCGTAGGCGATCACTCGGTTGAGCGCGCCCTCGAGCTCGCGAACGTTGCTGACCACCTTGCGCGCGATGAACTCGATGACCTCGGCTGGGATCAGGTTGAGCTGGTCCTCGGCCTTGGAGCGCAGGATGGCGATGCGCGTCTCGAGGTCCGGCGGGGTGAGGTCGGCGATGAGGCCCCACTCAAAGCGGGAGCGGAGGCGCTCCTCCAGGGTCGTGATGGCCTTGGGCGGGCGGTCGGACGACAGGACGATCTGTTTGCCGGCCTCGTGGATGGCGTTGAAGGTGTGGAAGAACTCCTCCTGGGTGCGCTCGCGCTCGGCGATGAACTGGATGTCGTCGATGAGCAGCACGTCGATGCGGCGGTATCGGTTCCGGAAGTCCTCCATCTTCTGCTCGCGGATGGAGTTGATGAAGTCGTTGGTGAACTTCTCACTGGTGGCGTACAGGATCCGCTTGCGCGGGAACTTGGCGGCCACCGCGTTGCCGACCGCGTGCATGAGGTGCGTCTTGCCCAGGCCCACGCCTCCGTACAGGAAGAGCGGGTTGTAGGCGTGCCCCGGCCGCTCGGCCACCGAGAGGGCCGCCGCGTGGGCCAGGCGGTTGGCGCTGCCGACGATGAAGTTGGCGAAGGCGTAGCGGCTGTTGAGGTTGACGGTGTTGCCGCCCGCGGAGAGCGGCGGCCCCGGCAGTGCGTCGTCGTCGGACTGCTCGGGGACCGGTCCGGGGGCGTCCGCCACCACGAACTCGACCTGCACCGATCCGCCGACCACGCGGGCCAGTGTCTGGCTCACGAGCGTGCGGTATCGGTTGTCCAGCCAGTCTCTGGCGAACCCATTTGGAGCGGCGATGCGATACCGGTTGTCGTCGATATCGACGAGGTTCGTGTCCTTGAGCCAGGTCTCGAAGTTTGCCGGCGAGAGGCTTACCTGAAGCTCGCCGAGGACGGCACGCCACACCTGGTTCGCATCCATCAATCGCCGTCTCCAGTCGTCGGTCGGAGGGTGTCGGGACTCGGAATCCTACTCCCTCCGGACGGCGCGGAGCCGGCGTTTGGAACGCCCCGGCGTCGAGGGAGGGCGTAGTCTAACAGCGCCCTTTCGGGCCGGGCAATGCGCGGGTTTGACACTCCCGTCGCGCCATCCGGTAGAATCGCGGCGCAGAGCGAGACGAGCCGGGAACGGCCATCGCGCGAGGCTGGCCGCGAGCCAGCCGTTCGTGTGTTTCCGCCCAGTTCACCACTCGCCGCCGCTGAACGAGGACAGAGCACGCCGCGATGAAGAGGACCTACCAGCCCAAGAAGCGCGCCAGGAAGCGGGAACACGGCTTCCGAGCTCGCATGGCTTCGAAGGCTGGTCGTCGCGTGCTCGCCCGCAGACGCGCGAAGGGGCGCAAGCGGCTCACGGCCTGAAGCGGAACGGGGCGCGAGGTGCCTGCCTTCCCGACGCTGCGGCGCAAGGCGGACTTCGAGGCCATCGGCCGCTCGGGATCGGTCCGCTCGACCCGGTTGCTGGTCCTGCGCTGGCTGCGCACCGACCGGGCCGAGACGAGGATCGGGATGAGCACTCCCCGCACGCTCGGCGGGGCCGTCCAGCGCAATCGGGTTCGCCGCAGGTTGCGGGAGCTGGTCAGGGAGCTCCTCGAGGAGCGCCAGGAGAGCATCGGCCCAGGCTGGGACCTGCTCCTGATCGCCCGGCCGGAGGCGGCCAAGGCCAGCCACGCGGAGCTGCGCGAGGCGTTGAGATCGCTCGTGGAGCGGTCGGGGATCGGTGGATGAGGAAGATCGGTCTGGGGGCCATCCGGGCGTACCAGCGCCTGTTCGCCTGGATGCCGCCCAGCTGCCGGTACACGCCCAGCTGCTCGCAGTACACCTACACCGCCGTCGAGCGTTACGGTCTCGCACGCGGCGCGTGGATGGGCATGCGACGCATCGCGCGCTGCCACCCCTTGCATCCCGGCGGCTACGACCCCGTGCCGCCGCTGCCGGTCGCCAAGGGGCGCAGCTGAGTGCCTCCGGTCGTGGGCGCCGGCTTCTTGGGGATCGAACACTTCACCCCGCCCTGGGATGTCTTCTACCTGCCCCTTTTCAACCTGCTGATCGCCCTTTACGACGTCCCGTTCATCGACTTCGCCCTGGCGATCATCCTGTTCACGGTCGTCATCCGGACCCTGCTGGCGCCGCTGTTCGTGCGCCAGATCCGCTCCCAGCGCGAGATGCAGCGCATGCAGCCGCTGGTCCGCGAGGTACAGCGCAAGCACAAGGGCAACCGCCAGAAGATCTCCGAGGAGACCATGGCGCTGTACCGGGAGCATGGCGTCAACCCTGCTGCCGGCTGCCTGCCGGTGGTACTCCAGCTGCCGCTGCTGTTCGCTCTTTACCAGGCACTGATCCGGGCCTCGGGCGTCATCCAGGGCTTCACCGTCAACGACGGCAACCGGGCGGCGTTTGAGGCGCTCCAGGCGCAGGGCCTGGTGGAGGCGGTTGCGGGGCGCGCGAACGAGTACCGGATCGCGGTGGAGGGACGCTGCGACCTGCCGGAGTTCAACTCCCTCCCCCAGTTCCTGCCGCTGAACTGCCAGCTGATCGACCCACTCAAGCTGACCTCGCACGTCGACACATCGGTCGGCTGGCTGTTCGGGCTGGACCTGGCGCGGATCGACCACGTGTTTGCGCTGGTCATCGGCGGGTTCGCCCTCTCGGGCCTGGCCGTCCTGGCCGCGGTGCTCCAGTTCATCCAGGTCAAGATGACCAGCCCGCGGCCCAACCCCGACGACCCCACCAGCTCCACGACCACGATGATGGTCTACCTCTTCCCGCTGATGACCATCTTCTGGGGCGGGCTCTTCCCGAGCGGCCTGATCCTGTACTGGGCGGTGTACACCGCCTACCTGGTCGTGCACCAGTACCTCATGATGGGCTGGGGGAACCTGTTCCCGGTCTTCGGGTGGCACCCGCGCTGGGCGCCGCCCCCCGAGGACGTCGCCGCGCCCAAGCGGCGCGAGCCCGATGAGGCGCCGGCGCAGCGTCCGGCGCCTCGAGCGGCGCAATCAAGCAATCCATCCGGTGGCGCGCCGAGCGGTGGCCGGCAGCGGTCGCGCTCCGGAAGCAGACGACGAGGCCGAAGACGATGACGTTTCGCGAGTTCACCGGAAAGAACGTGGAGGAGGCGATCCGCGCCGCGATGCGCGAGTTCGACGCCGACCTGTCCGACCTTGACATCGAGATCCTGGCCCAAGGCAGCCGCGGCATCCTGGGTGTGGGCGGCGAGGAGGCGCGCATCCTGGCAGCCCCCAAGTCCGCCGTCGCCGCGGCGGAGACGCTGCGCGCGCCCGAGCCGACCCCTTCAGCGCCGGACGCAGGACCCGATGCTGGCACTGAGGCGCCAGCCGAGCCGTCAGACGACCAGGCCGTCGAGCTGGGCCGAGGTGAGGATGGTCGGGGG
>DATADC010000065.1:0-4504 GCA_036258735.1 Candidatus Limnocylindria bacterium | reverse complement strand
GCCGCCTGGTCGGTTCCCGGCAGGGTCCGCACGTCGATGTCTGCCTCGCCGCTTCCCGGCACCACGTTCACCTTGTTCCCGACCCGGATGACGTTTGGCGTGACCGTCTCGCGCAGCATGGCGTCCAGCGAGCGGCGCAGGACGGGGTCCTCGACTGCGGCCGCCAGGGACTGGCGTGCCTCCTCATCGCGTCCGGCCTCGGCGTGCCGCGTGACGTCGTCGAGTCCCAGCCCCGCGAAGAAGCGGCGCACGACCGGGATGACGCGCGCCGGACGTGGATCGGCCGCCAGGCGAGCGACGGCATCGGCCAGCTTGATGGCGGCGTTGTCCGGCGATGGCATGGAGCCGTGGCTGGGCGTGCCGGTGGCGCCGATGCGCGTCCAGATGATGCCCTTCTCGGCCACCTGGATGCCGTACACGCGACGGCCGCGCACCGTCATGGAGTAGCCGCCGACCTCGTTGAGCGCGGCGGCGGCCGCCCGCCCGGCGCCGTCCGAGAAGAGGTCCGGACGCTCGGTAACCCAGTGCAGCGCGCCGTACACGCCGCCCGCCTCCTCGTCCGCCACCGCGGCGAAGATCACGTCGCGGCGCAGCGGCGTCCCGGCGCGCCGGAGGGCGAGCATCACCGACAGCTCCATAGCGGTCATGTCCTTCATGTCGACCGCGCCACGGCCCCACACCACGCCGTCCACCAGGTCGCCGCCGAAGGGGTCGCGCGACCACGAACTGGCCTCGACCGGGACCACGTCCAGGTGCGAGAGCAGGACGAGCGGTGGCTCCGGGTCCGGGACGCTCGCCGGCAGCCGCGCGAAGCAGGACCCGCGACCCGGCGCCGCCTCCAGCACCTCGGCCGCGATGCCCGCCGAGGTGAGGACCTCGGCGCAGTAGGCTGCCGCGGTCGACTCGCCGCCAGTGGAGTCGCGACCTGCGGCGGCATCGGGAACCCCCGGGGGGTTGACACTGGGGACCCGGATGAGCGCCCGCAGGTGCTCGACGCACTCGTCGGTGGCGGCGTCCCAGTCGACCAAGTCAGGCTAGTCCGCCGCCGGTGCGAGGGTGCTGCGGCCCGCAGACGCCTCGGATGCGGGCTCGAGCCTGGAGCGCACCAGCAGCGCCAGGGGCAGCTCGGCGGCGAGCATCAACACGGAGACCACCAGCAGGACGGGCAGGTCGGTCGCGACGCCGAGGTACAGGAGCGCGCCGAGGAAGAAGAGGTGAATGGTGAGCCGGGTGGCAAAGGTCAGGCGCAGGTCCAGGATGGCGGTGCGCTGTCCATCGGGCTCGATCCGGTCCGGGCCCCAGACGCCCCAGCCAGCGATCGCGCAGAAGGCAATCAGCGTAACCGCGAAGATCGCCAGCCCGCCGCCGACAGCGCTGTCGACCAGTGGCTTGATCGCGATGAACGGCACCAGGCCGGCGAGCAGCACGGCGTAGGCGGGGATCGGCGCCGCCAGCTGCAGCCACTCGCGTGCGGGACGCGTGCGCGCGGCGTCGCGAATCCATCGGGTCACCAGGCTGAAGCCCAGGGTCACGAACAGCCAGGCGTAGAAATTGCCGGCCGGGACGCCGAACCAACCATCCGCCGGACCGATGTCGCGCCAGGTCCACAGCCCCATGCGAATCGCGATTGCGTCGAAGGCCAGGTCCAGGCTGATGGCCAGCACGCTGTCGACGAACGGCGCGTACCGGCGTCGGACGCCGAGCGCATCGGTCACGCGCATGGCGCCGGCGATAATCAGCGCCCAGGTGAGGCCGATGACGACCGGCGCACGATCGATGGTGAGCACCCAGTCGGCGCTGTAGTGGTACGTCTCGAAGATCAGCTGGTCGCCCTCCTCCAGCAGGATCCCGAAGGCCGCGGCGCTGACGAGCTCCAGGAAGGGCAGTCGGCCGCGACGCAGCGCCGCCCACGCCGCACCGATGAAGAACAGCGTGGCCCCGATCTCGAGGACAAGGTAGGTGGGGTTCATCCGTTCCGATAATAGGGTCGCCACTTCGCGGCTGCGATCGCCACCCGGTGATGACTGGCGCCCGAAGCGGCTGCTGAGCGGGGTCGGCGTAGAATCGCGGGCATGACAACCGAGGTGCGGGCGGGCACCGTACCCATCTATCTCGCTGGCCAATTCGTGGAGGCCGGTACCCCGCTCGAGGTTCGCAACCCCGCCAGCGGGGAGCTGGTGGCCACCACCTGGCAGGCCGGACCGGCGGAGCTCGACCGCGCGACGAGCGCCGCGGTGCAGGCCTTCGGCACCACCCGCCGCCTGGCCAGCTATGAGCGCCGCGACGCCCTGGCCCACGTCGCGCAGCGCATCAGCGAGGACGCGGATGAGCTGGCCGAGCTGCTTACCCGCGAGTCCGGAAAGCCCATCAAGGACGCTCGTGGCGAGGTCGCCAGGGCGGCCCTGACCTTCAGGACCGCGGCCGAGGAGGCGCTGCGCATCACCGGGGAGTGGCTACCGCTGGACTGGAACGCCGCCAACCGCGGCCGGAGCGGGATCGTGCGCCGCTATCCCATCGGGCCGGTGGCTGGCATCAGCCCGTTCAACTTCCCGCTGAACCTGGCCGCCCACAAGGTCGCGCCGGCCATCGCGGCGGGCTGCAGCATCGTGCTGAAGCCGCCGTCGAAGGACCCACTGGTCATGCTGCGCGTGGCCGGCTACCTGGCCGAAACCGATCTTCCCGCCGGAGCGGTGAGCGTCCTGCCCATGGACCGCCCCACCGGCGACGCCCTGGTGCGCGATGACCGCTTCAAGCTGCTGAGCTTCACCGGCAGCCCATCGGTCGGCTGGAAGATGAAGGCCGATGCTGGCAAGAAGAAGGTGGTACTCGAGCTGGGCGGCAATGCCGGGGCCATCGTGGACGAGACGGCTGACCTGGCCTGGGCGGTGGATCGGCTCGTCTTCGGCTCCTTCGCCTACGCGGGACAGGTGTGCATCAGCGTGCAGCGCATCTACGTCGCGGATGCCATCTACGATCGATTCGCCGAGGCCTTCGTCGAGCGCGTCCGGCAGGTGCGGGTGGGCGATCCGCTTGACCCAGCCACCGACCTCGGCCCGATGGTCGACGAGAAGGCGGTGGCGCGCACGCACGAGTGGGTGGGCGAGGCGCTCGGACGGGGAGCGCGCGCGCTGGTCGGCGGCGAGCCGGATGGCCTGTACTATCCGGCGACCGTGCTGGTGGACGTGCCCAAAGACGCTCGAGTGTGCGGCGAGGAGGTCTTCGCGCCCGTGGTCAACCTTTTCCGGGTGCCTGATTTCGCGGCGGCCGTGGCCGAGATCAACGACAGCCAGTTCGGCCTGCAGTGCGGCGTCTTTACCAATGACCTGGAGCGCACGTTGATGGCCCACGACGAGCTCGAGGTCGGCGGTGTGATCGTCAACGACGTGCCGACCTGGCGCATCGACCCCATGCCGTACGGCGGGCTCAAGGACTCGGGACTGGGGCGCGAGGGGCTGCGCTACAGCATCGAGGACATGACCGAGCTGCGCCTGCTGGCCTTCGCCCGCCCGCTGTAGCCGACCCGGTGACCGTCGCCACCCGCTACGCCCGGGTCCTGCACGCCGACGAGCTGCGCGACGGCGAGCTCGTCCCGGTCGAGATCGACGGCACGCCGGTGGTGCTGGTCCGCCACGCCGGTGAGTTCTTCGCGGTGCAGAACAACTGCTCGCATAAGGACTTTCCGCTGTCGGCCGCCGGCTTCGACCCGCGCGACGAGGTGCTCGTCTGCGCCTGGCATGGCGGCTGCTTCGACGTCCGGAGCGGCGCGGCGGTAATTCCTCCGGCGGTCGATCCGGTCGAGACCTTCCCGGTGCGCGTCAGCGCGGAGGGCTGGGTCGAGATCGGGCTCACCGGCTCACTCTCAGCGGGATGAGCCTCGAGGCACTCCCCTTCGTCAACTGGATCTTCTGGGCGGCGCTGACGTCCGGCTCCCTGCTGGTGGTGGGCCTGACCGAGCTGCTGGGCGGCACCACGCGCGGATATCGGCTGTTCATGGCCTCTCTGCTGGCGCCGTTCGCCGGCGTGCTGCTGCTGTCCGAGCTCAACCTGGTACCGGGGACCGTGGCCGATGCGACAGCCGGAGCGCGCCGGGCACTGGTGTGGGCCTTCGCCGCCCTGGCGGCCGTATACCTGCTGGCGTCGCTGCTGAAGGTTCCGCGCTCGGGCCTGGCAATGAGCGGGGGACTGGTCGGGATCGTGGCGCTGGTGACGCTGGCCAACGCCGGCGGCACGCTGAGTTCGTCGCTGTTCGCCGCACAGCTGATCCTGGCCGCGCTGGCGCTCGGAGCGGTGAACGCCGCCATGCTCCTCGGCCACTGGTACCTGGTCACGCCCAGGCTGTCGCCGGCGCCGTTGCGCCGGATGCTGTGGCTGCTGATCGGCGCGCTCGCCCTCCAGGGGGCGCTCTTCGCCGCGACGATGGTGGTCGTCAGCTCCGGCCCGCTGGGCGGGCCGATCGGCTGGCTGACGTGGCTGCGAGTGCTCGTGGGGATCGCGCTCCCCATCG
>DATADC010000064.1:0-16691 GCA_036258735.1 Candidatus Limnocylindria bacterium | reverse complement strand
GCCGGAGATCAAGGCGAAGGCGAAGTTCGTGGCGTCCACGAAGAAGTTCGGCTCGCGCATGAGGAGCACGGCGGAAGCGACGAGGTAGCCGACGCCCAGCATGCTGACCCCCGCGATGAGCAGCGCCGGCAGCGCCAGCAGCAGCCCGCTTCCGAGCGACGCGCCGAAGAACGCCAGGCCGATAAGGACCAGCACCGCGCTCGCGGCTCCGCCCAGGGCCACCGCGGCGATCGCTCGGCCGAAGACCAGCGTACCCGGTCGCGTCGGCGTCAGCCAGGCCGGCTCCAGCGTCCCGCTGTCCATCTCGCGCTTGAGCCCGAAGGCCATGTCCCAGAACGCGGCGCCGACCAGGCCACCTACCACCGTGCCCAGGAACAGGTAGCCCGCCAGGTCATCGGTCCCGGTCAGCTGCTCGAGGCCGATGGCGCGGCCGCCGACCAGGAAGCTGGTGCCCAGCAGCAGGCTGGGGATAAGGAACTGGTAGAGCGGCTGAAGCACCTCGTTGGCGAGCTGGAGCGGGTAGCGGCGCGCGACCAGCAGCTCCTTGCGCGCGATCGCCAGGGCGGCGTGGAGCTCGGCGGACGGATGCGGCATCTCAGTACTGGGCCAGGCTTCCGCCGCGTCGCGCGTAGCGCTCGGTCGCACGAAAGGCGACCACGGCGAGCGCCGTGAGCAGCAGCCCCAGGGCCAGCAAGACGACCAGGTCCGGCAGCATATCGGTCAGTTCGGCTTCGGCCAGCAGCACGCGCCGCAGGTCGCCGATCAGGTACGTCGGCGGCAGTGCCAGCGCCACGGCGCGGCCCCACTCGGGCAGGACGACGATGGGAAAGCTCATGCCGCAGAAGACGGTGAACACGCCGCGAACGGCCTGCACCAGGGCGCTGACCTCTCCGAAGCGCAGCACCACCGCGGCGAAGAGGGCGCCCAGCCCGTACAGCGCCGGCACGGCAACCGCGATAACCGCCAGCGCATGGGGCAGCGACGCGGCGGCGATATCGACGCCGAAGACAAGCGTCATGGTGCCGATCACGACGCTGAACATCCACAGCGCCCAGACGACCTGGCTGACCAGCGGGCCGAACAGGATCACCAGCCGCGAGGCCGGCGTCATGAACAGCGCCTCCAGCGACCCGCGAACCTGCTCGGTGCGCAGGGCCGTGCCGGGACCCCACAGGATCATGCTGATCCACATGTAGGCCGCCCAGCCCAGGAAGAGGAAGCCCGCCACCTCGGTGGTGCCCGAGCGCTGGGCGAAGGCGTCCAGCGCGGCCGGGCTGTCGCCGGCATAGGCACGTGCCTGGAAGACGTAGGCCACGGGCAGCGCGATGGGCCAGAACAGAAAGCCCACGAACAGCGTCGGGTAGCGCCGCAACAACCGCCACTCCTTGAGCGCGGCTGCGCCGAAGGCCCGCAGGTCGCCGGCCAGGGACGCGCCGCTCATTCGCGCAGCGCCCGCCCGGTCAGCGAGATGAACACGTCCTCCAGCGTGACGGGCACGACCTCGACGTGACGGATGGCGACGCCCTCCGCCTGCGCGGCGTCGAACGCCGCGGGCACGAAGTCGCGTGCGCTGCGCGAGTGGACGGTCACCGCCAGCGCGCCATCGCGCCGCTCGATGTGGGTCACCTCCCCGGCGCGCGCCAGGCGGCCCAGCAGCGCTCCGTCGACGGGCGCCTGGCCGTTGGCTGCGGTGACCTCCAGCCGGACGACCTCGGTCGCGCCGATGGTCCGCTTGAGCCCCGCCGGCGTGTCGAGGGCCACGATCCGACCGTGGTCGACGATGGCGATGCGGTCGCACAGCTGGTCGGCCTCTTCCATGTAGTGCGTGGTAAGCAGGACGGTGCGTCCCTGGCCCTGCAGGTCGCGGACGCGGTCGCGCAAGTCGCGGGCGGACTGCGGATCCAGCCCCACCGTCGGCTCGTCTAGCAGCAGCAGCTCTGGATCGGGCAGGAGCGCGCGGGCCAGGACCAGCCTCTGGCGCATGCCGGTGCTGTAGCGCTCGACGTAATCGTCGGCCCGATCGTCGAGCCGCACGGCGTTCAGGACGTGCTGGATGCGTTCGGCAGCCTCGCTGCCCGGCACGTGGTAGAGCGCCGCGAAGTACTCGAGGTTCTCCCGCGCGGTCAGCTTCCAGTACAGGCTGCGACCATCGGACAGCACCGCGCCCATGCGGCGCCGTACTTCGCGCGCTTCGCGGACCACGTCGCGACCCAAGACGCGCGCGGTGCCGGACGTCGGCTCCAGCAGGGTGGCCAGCATCTTCATGGTGGTCGTCTTGCCGGCCCCGTTGGGGCCAAGCACGCCGAAGATCTCGCCGTACTCGACGGCCAGGTCCACGCCGTCCACCGCGCGGAAGCGCTCCCGGCGGTCCGGTCGGCGACGCAGACGATCCCAGACGGTGCGTCGTCCGCGCTCGAACTCCTTGACGAGGCCGATGGCCTCCACCGCCCGCGCGCTCATTCGAGCGAGATCACGACGCCGTCGCCGCTCTCGTCCTCGACGTCCACGATGGTGCCGAGCGTGTCGCTGTCCACCGCCCGCTCGATGAGGTTGGCGTAGGAGTCGGGGATGCCTGGCACCATGCGCGACGCGGCCGCGGCGAATGCGAGCGGCACGCGCAGGTCGACTACCCGCCGCCCGCGCTCGTTGACCTGGATGCGCACGCGACGGCGCTGATGGGCGTGGTCGTGGCCCTCGCCCTGCTCGCCCGTTGCTCCCGGCATGTGCTCGGGCCTGCGGCGTGGTGCGCTGAGCGCCTCGATGATCGGCGCGGCCTCGTCGGCCGACAGCTTGCCGTCGGCCACCAGGCGCAGGATGGTCTCCAGCTCCTCACGCATCGCGGCGGCCCTCGCTCAGGCGACGGGTCGCCTCCTCGACGTCGATCTCGCCGCGCTCCAGCGCCCGGAGGACCGCCATCTGCTCGTCCTCCGGCGCCGCGGCCTCTGCGGCCTCTGCGGCCTCTGCAGCGTCCGGCGCCAGCCGTCGCGGCCTTCCGACCGACAGGTCGCCGGACATCGACGAGAACACGACGGTCGGCGAACCGGAACCGATGATGACCCGCCGTCGGTCGAGTCGGCCCTCGACGCGGTGGTCGAGGGCGCTGCTGATATCGGTGGAGATCCCGCGCACCACAAACTCGGCGCCTCCGATGAGGCCGACGATGAAATCGCCGCTGACGGTGTCCACCGCGAAGTCTCCCGTGGGCGCCAGCGCACCCTCGACTTCCACGTCGCCGGACACCGCGTGCGCGCGCAGCTCGTCGACCCGAGGCGCGGCAAGGCTGAGATCGCCCGATACCGATTCGACCCGCGCCGAGAGCGGCCGCGTGGCGCGCACCACGACGTCGCCGGAGACGGAGTTGATGCGAACCGCGCCACCGGCATCGGCCAGGAAGGCGTCCCCGGAGACGGTCTGGTAGCGCTGCTCGCCTTGCAGTCCCTGCGCGGTGAGCTCGCCGGAGACGGTCTCGACGTGGACGGCGGCCGCACGTGGCACGTCCACCTCCACGCTGTACTCGATCTCGCCCTTGCCGGACAGGAGCCGCGCAATCAGCCCGCGCAGGTCGTGCGTGCTGCGAGGCTCCTCGACGCTCAGCTGCCCCGGCGCGGCCGTGGCAACCAGTCGAACTTCCTCGAAGACGGCGTCTGCATCGGAGTCCGACGGCGCTGGTATCTCGAACGTGGCCCGTACCACGGCGACCTCGGCGTCGACGCCACGAAGGCGCACGTCGGCGGCGGTCACCCTGAGCGAGAAGCGACCGTCCCGGCCGATCGGCTCTTCGATGGTCTGGGTTCGGGCGTACCTGGCCATCGGCTCAGGCGTCCGTCAGCCGGCGAAGCTGGTCGGCCGCCGCCGTCGCGTCGATCTCGCCGCGCGACAGGCGCTCGAGCACCTGGCGGCGCTCGGCCGCGCGCTCGGAAGCAGGGCCGGAATCGGCGGCAGCTGGCTCGACCGCTGGCTCGTCCTCAGCAGCTGGTACTGGAGCGTCATCCAGTGCCGGACCGTCACCCAGCCCCAGCACTCGGACCAGGGCGTCCACGCGGCCGCGCACGGTGGGGTAGGAGATGCCCAGCTCGCGCTCCATCTCCTTGAGGTTGCCGCGCGCCCGCAGGAAGCTCTCCAGCAGCGCCAGCTGCTCGCGGCTCAGCCGCCCGAAGCGCCCCACGCCGAACTCGCCCTCGAGCGCGGTGCCGCAGTTGCGGCAGTGGAGCCGCGAGATGAGCAGCTCCCGCTCGCAGACCGGGCAGGTCGAGATGACGTCGCGCGGCATCCTCTAGCGCCTCTCGGTGGCCCGGCCGCTGCCCCGGGATGCCAGGCGGAAGATCCGACGCGGCCCGCGGCTGGTGGTGATGACGTTGTGCCGCGTTGGTCGCAGGCGGTCCTGGGTCGCCATGACGGCGTAGTGCAGGCGATAGTCGAGCATGGCATTGGCTCCTTCGCGTTTGGTCGCCACTTTCCAAGTGGTGAAGTCGCGGTAATACTAAGGCTCGAATCAACATCTGTCAATGTGGGATGCGCAATTAGAAATGCAGTTTGCTAATGCAGGCTGTCGCGTTTGCATAGCACCTGCGCGGTCGGGTGCGCTACCATGCGGCAGACCCGATGCATCCCAGTCTCCTGCCATACCACCCGGACCGCGACGTCTACCGGCTCCTCCAGGTGGACTCCACCGCTTCCCGCGAGGAGGTCTTGGCTGCCTGCCGTCGCCTGGCTCGGACCTTCCACCCCGACCACAACCTCTCGCCACGAGCGAACGAGGAGATGGGCGTCATCAACGCCGTGCGCGACCTGCTCACGACGCCTCACGAGCGCGCAGCCTATGACCGAGCGCGAACCCGCTTCCTGAGCGGCCGGACGCCCGGCACCGCCGGCGCCGCGCGATCGGCGGGTAGCCCTCGCTACACGGCTGCCAGTGCGCCGATTCTCCGTCTGCGCCGCTACAGTTCGGTGCCGGCCGCCGTGGAACGGACGCTGCGGGCCTTGGTCACCGCCTTCCGGACCGCTCTCAGCCAGTTCGGTCTGAGCGACTGCCCCAACTGCGGCGGTATGGCCGCCCCCGAATACCTCTTCTGTGCTTCCTGCGGCAGCCGCCTGCGGCGCGTTCGCCGCCTGAGCTTCAGCTGAGCGGCGTCTAGCGCCTAGGCGTGGACCGGGTCGAGCCGATCGGGGTCGATGTCGAGCTCGCCGATGGCCCGCAGCAGCTCCTCGCGGCTGCCCTGATCGACCAGGCACAAGCCGTGGAGCGCGGCGTAGGCGATCTGCTCGGGGCTGACCTCGAAGTGGTTGCGCAGCGCCTCGCGCGTGTCGCTGCGCCCGAAGCCGTCGGTGCCGAGCACCGTGAAGGGCCGATCCGTCAGCCATGGGGCGACCATGTGCGGCACCGCCTTCATGTAGTCGGTGGCGGCCACGATGGGTCCGTCCGCGCCGCCCAGCTGCTGGAGCAGGTACGGGACGCGGCGCTCGGCGTCCGGGTGGAGGCGGTTCCAGCGCTCCACCTCGAGCGCCTCGCGGCGCAGCTGCTGGAAGGACGGCGCGCTCCACACGTCGGCGGCGACGTCGTAGCGCTCGGCCAGCACCTCCTGGGCCCGCAGCGCCCCATTGAGGATCGGCCCCGATGCCAGCAGCTGCACTCGGCGTGAGCCGCGCTCGGCTGGCCGGTATCGGTACAGGCCGCGCAGGATGCCATCCTCCGCGCCATCGGGCATGGCCGGCATCGGCCAGTTCTCGTTGTAGAGAGTGACGTAGTAGAAGACGTCCTCACCGGGCTCGCCGTACATGCGCCGGATGCCCTCGCGCACGACCACCGCCAGCTCGTAGGCGAAGGCCGGGTCGTAGGCCAGGATGTTGGGCAGCGTGGAGGCCAGCACGTGGGAGTGGCCGTCGTCGTGCTGGAGGCCCTCCCCTGTGAGGGTGGTGCGCCCCGCGGTGGCGCCCATCATGAACCCACGCCCGCGCGCGTCGCCGAACGCCCAGGCGAAGTCGCCGGTCCGCTGGAAGCCGAACATCGAGTAGAAGATGTAGAACGGGATCATCGGCTCGCCGTGGGTCGCGTAGCTAGTGCCCGCCGCGGTGAAGTCGGCCATGGCGCCGGCCTCGGTGATGCCCTCCTCCAGCAGCTGCCCGTCCTTCTTCTCGAGGTACGAGAGCAGCAGCTCCTTGTCGACTGGCGTGTAGAGCTGGCCCAGCGGGTTGTAGATGCCCACCTCCTTGAAGAGCGGGTCCATGCCGAAGGTGCGCGCCTCATCCGGGATGATGGGCACCACCCGCGCGCCGATGCCCTCGTCGCGGACCAGGTTGCGCACCAGCCGGCTGAAGGCCATGGTCGTCGAGGCGGGTCGCTCCGACCCGCCGAGCAGTTCTTTGTACGCCCCCTCGCTCGCGTTCGGCAGCGGTTTGGGCGTCACGCGGCGCTGGGGCAGGAAGCCGCCCAACTGTGCGCGACGCTCGCGCATGTACTGGATCTCCGGCGAGTCCGGGCCGGGGTGGTAGTAGGGCGCCTCCTTGAGCTTCTCGTCGGGGATCGGCAGCTGCAGCCGGTCGCGGAAGATCTTCAGCTCGTCCTGCGTGAGCTTCTTGGCTTGGTGGGTGACGTTGCGCCCCTCGATCCCCGGGCCCAGCGTCCAGCCCTTGACCGTCTTGGCCAGGATCACGACTGGTGCGCCGGTGTGCTGCACCGCGGCGGCGTAAGCCGCGTACACCTTGCGGTAGTCGTGCCCGCCTCGACGCAGCTTTGCGAGGTCGTCGTCCGACAGGTGCTCGACCAGCGCGCGGAGCCGCGGGTCGGGGCCGAAGAAGTGCTCCCGAATGTAGGCCCCGTCGGCCACGGACAGCTTCTGGTAGTCGCCGTCCAGCGTCTCGTTCATCTTGCTGAGCAGGAGGCCGTCCCTGTCGCGCGCCAGCAGGTCGTCCCACTCGCGGGCCCAGATGACCTTGATGACGTGCCAGCCGGCGCCGCGGAACAGCGCCTCCAGCTCCTGGATGATCTTGCCGTTGCCGCGCACCGGCCCGTCGAGGCGCTGGAGGTTGCAGTTGACCACGAAGATCAGGTTGTCCAGGCCCTCGCGCGCGGCCAGCGAGAGGGCTCCCACCGACTCGGGCTCGTCCATCTCCCCGTCGCCCAGGAAGGCCCACACCCGGCTGCCGCTGGTGTCGGCGATGCCCCGGGCGGCCAGGTAGCGGTTGAATCGGGCCTGGTAGATGGCATTCATGGCGCCGAGGCCCATGCTCACGGTGGGAAACTGCCAGAAGTCGGGCATCAGGCGCGGGTGCGGGTAGGAGCTGAGGCCCTGCGGGGTCAGCGCCTCGCGCCGGAAGTGATCCAGGTTATCCTCGTTGAGGCGCCCCTCCAGGAAGGCTCGGGCGTAGATGCCGGGTGCGGCGTGGCCCTGGAAGAAGACCTGGTCGCCGGCGCCGTCCCCATCGGGTCCGCGAAAGAAGTGGTTGAAGCCGACCTCGTACAGGCTGGCGGCGCTGGCGTAGGTCGACAGGTGCCCGCCGATGCCCTCGAACCGTGTGTTCGCGCGCAGCACCATGGCCAGCGCGTTCCAGCGGATCATGCGCCGGATGCGCAGCTCGATCGTCTCGTCACCCGGGAAGTAGGGCTCCTGCTCGGGCGAGATGGTGTTGATGTAGCGGGTCTGGACCAGCGGCGGCAGGCCTACCTGGCGCTGGCGCGCCCGCTTGAGCAGCTTGAAGATGAGGTAGCGGGCGCGATCCGGACCGGCCTGGTCGACCACCGCGTCCAGCGAGTCGATCCACTCTTGCGTCTCGAGCGGGTCGATGTCGGGCAGCTGCTGCTTGAACTGGTCGAAGATCTCGTGCATCGGTCGGTCCATGGGCGGTTCCTATGGTACAGACCGATGCCGGGGAGGGCCGTCAGGGCCTCGGCGCCGGCGGTCCGGCGCGCCCGCGGTGGTCCGGCGGCGTGGTCCGGCGGCCTGGTCCGAACTGAGGACCGTCGTAGACCGTGGCGGCGTGACGGAGATGGTTCGTGCTGCACATGGTGCACGTGCTGCACATGCTGACCGTATAGCACGACGCGCTGAGGACGCGAGAATAGTGCTGCAGTCGAGCGACGTTACGGCTGCGGGAGGCTCCGGCAATCGATCCAGACCACCGGCCGCCACGTTGCCCCTTCCACTCGCACACGGCGCCCGCCTCCGGGCGTGACAGCCGCGTGGCACCATGGCGTCGGTGACCAGCCCCGCCACGTCCGGCAGCGCCGGCAGCTCCGCTCCTCATCGCGTCCTGGTCCTGGGCGGCGGCTTCGCCGGTGTCGAGACGGTCAAGGCGTTGGAGAAGAAGCTGGGCCGGCGCCAGGACGTCGAGATCTGGCTCGTCAACCGCGACAACTTCATGCTCTTCACCCCGCTGCTGCCGGAGGTGTCGTCCGGGGTGCTCGAGCCGCGTCACGTGGTGATCCCGCTGCGCAGCATGGTGCGGCGGCCGAGCACGTGGTGCGTCACCGCCGACGTGGAGCAGATCGACCTCGAAGGGCGCCGCGTTACGGTGCTGGGCGGCGACGGCGACCTCCATCGGCTCAGCTACGACACATTGGTGCTCGCGCTCGGCGGCGTGCCGCACACGTTCGGGATCCCCGGCATCACCGAGCACGCGGCGGGGATGAAGACCATGGCCGACGCCTTCGCGCTACGCAACCGGATCATCGAGATGCTGGAGCGCGCCGACCTGGAGGAAAACGAGGATGAACGGGCGGCGGAGCTCACGTTCGTTGTGGGAGGTGGCGGCTTCAGTGGGACGGAGACCGCAGGCGAGGTCGAGGACTTCATTGGCCGGCTGCGCAAGCGCTACTACCCCAACCTGCGGCCGGAGTGGATCAGGACGGTGCTGGTCGAGCTCGGCGACCGGCTGCTACCCGAGCAGGCGCCGCAGATGGGCGAGTACGCGAGTCGCAAGCTGGAGGAGCGCGGCTACGAGGTCATGCTCAACACCGCCATACGCGAGGTGCGCGAGGCGGAGGTGGTGGTGGCGCGCGGCGAAGAGCGAGAGACCATCCCGACCCGGACCGTGATCTGGACCGGCGGCGTGCG
Organism: Candidatus Limnocylindria bacterium; assembly: GCA_036258735.1. GTDB lineage: Bacteria > Chloroflexota > Limnocylindria > QHBO01 > QHBO01 > JAPSGM01. Next base: position 7,641 of record DATADC010000064.1, on the reverse strand, counting down.
GCCCGCCCCCATCATCGCGGAGACCGGGGTGGAGACCGATAAGGGCGGCCGCGCGCTGACGGCCGCCACCATGCAGACCAGCCGGGACGGGGTCTACGCCATCGGGGACTGCGCGGTCATCCCCAACGTGGAGGATCCGCAGGGACGGCCGCACGCGCCCACCGCGCAGAACGCGGTCCGCGAGGCGAAGGTCCTCGCCGCCAACATCCTGGCCCGCATCGACGGACGGGAGCAGCGGCCATTCCGATACACCCCACTGGGCCAGCTGGCGTCGATCGGGCACCACACCGGCGTGGGCGAGGTCTTCGGCATCAAGGTGCGCGGCCTGCTCGCCTGGTTCATGTGGCGCGGCTACTACTGGAGCCGCACACCGGGCATCAATCGGAAGGTGCGAGTGGCGATCGACTGGGTGCTGACCGCCTTCTTCGGCGCCGATCCGGTCCAGCTCAAGGTGGACGATACGTCTGGCCCGATGAGCCCATCGGGCACCCGCCGGCCGCGGCGCGACGCCGCCTGAGCCCGGGTACACTCGCAGCCGATGTCCCGCGAGGAGCGGCGCGCATACAAGCGCCTGACCAAGAACCAGGATCCGTACGCCCTGCCGCCGGCGGCGCAGCGCACCAGGGGGCGGCGGACTGCGGCAACTCGGTCCGGCGCAGCTCGCGGCGGGTTCCAGTTCTGGAGCGGCCGCTTCCTCCTGTGGTCTGTGGGCGGGTCCGTGGCGGCCGCCCTGCTGGGCCTCTCGGTCGCATGGCCCGGCGGGATGCCGTTCGCAGGGTACGTGGGCCTCGCGGTGGGCATCGTGTGGCTGGCGATCGCCTGGGTCGTTCGGATGGCGCAGCAACGGGCGGCGGAGGGACGCGCCACCGCAGCGCCCCGCTGAGCCGGTGACCGGCCCGGCTGGCGCGGCCGGCGTTGTGGCCGTCGGCTATCTGCTGGGCGCCATCCCGGTCGGCCTGATCGTTGGACGCCTGGTGGGCGGCGTGGACCTGCGCGCCCACGGCTCGCGGCGCACCGGTGCCACGAACGCCATGCGCGCCCTCGGACCGCGCTGGGGCGCCCTCGTGCTGGTGCTCGACCTGCTCAAGGGGCTGGCCGCGGTACTCGTCGCCGGAGTGCTGTTCGACGCGCCGGGCGGCGAAGCGTCCGCCTGGGTCGCCGCCGCCGCGGGCCTGGCGGCCGTCGGGGGTCACAACTGGTCGATCTTCATGGGCTTCACCGGCGGCCGCGGCGTGGCTACGGCGGGTGGCGGCCTGCTCGGCCTGTCGCCCCTGGCCGTCGCGGCCGTGGTGCCGGTAGTGGTCGCGGTGGCCTGGCGCACCCGCTACGTGTCGGCCGGCTCGCTGGCGGGGGCCGCCGCCGCCATGCTGGCAACCGTGGCCATGGCCATCGCTGGGTTTGGCGGCTGGCACGCCGCTGCATACGCCGTCGCCGCGGGGACGCTGGTCGTCTTCGCCCATCGCGACAACATCGAGCGACTGCGCGCCGGGACCGAGCGCCGTATCGGCGAAGGGGAGGTGATCGCCGGCGATGGCCGTCCCTGACAGCCCGCCGCAGCTCACTTCGCTGCCGAACCTGCTGGGGCTGGCCCGCATCGCGGCCGCGCCGGTCGTGGCGGCGCTGATCCTGGTCGTGCCTTTTGGCGGATCGGGCCTGCTTGCGTTCCTGATCTTCGGACTGGCCGCCGTGAGCGACCTGGTCGACGGCCGGCTGGCACGCGCGCGCGGCCAGGTGAATGCGCTCGGCGTGTTCATGGACCTCACCGCCGACAAGGTGCTAGTGGCCGGCGTGCTGATCGCCATGGTCGAGGCCGCCCTGCTGCCGGCCTGGCTGGTCGCCCTGCTGCTCATCCGCGAGTTGGTCGTCCAGGGCGCGCGCCAGGTGGCTGCGAGCGCGGCGGTGGTCATGCCCGCGCGCGCGCTCGGAAAGGGCAAGACGTTGGCCACCTCGATCGGTATGGGGCTGGTGCTGCTGGCCCACGACGCCCGCACCGGTGGCCCGCTGGCGGCGACGGGCATCGGCGATGCCCTGTGGTTGGCCGGCCTGTGGGTGATGGTGGCCGCCACCGCGCTGGCGGTGGTATCGGGCTTTGGGTACGTGCGCGCCGCGCTGCCGGTCATGCGCGGCGGGGCAGAGACCCAGCCGCCGCCAGCTATTTGATGAGCCGCCGCTCCATCTGCGTCATGGCGATCCACAGCCCGATGGCGGTGAACGCGACCAGGTAGGCGACGTCGAATAGCATCCACGGGTCCAGCGTGCCGGTGGAGAGGCCCCGGAAGAGGTGCACGCCGCGGTACAGCGGGAGCGCCTCGATGGCCCAACGAGCCCACTCCGGATAGACGTCGAGCGGGAAGAAGACGCCGCCGAACAGGAACATCGGCATGATGACCAGGCCCATGGGCAGGTCGAAGTCCTGGACGGTGCGCAGGAACGAGGTGACGGCCAAGCCCGCGGCGCTGAAGGCGGCGCCCAGCAGCACGGCGCCGGGGACGACCAGGATGACCCACGGCGAATACACCAGGCCCATCAGCGCCATGACCAGCACGAAGGCGCCGGCGTACAGCGTGCCGCGGAACAGCGACCAGATCAGCTCGCCGACCGCGATGTCCCGGATGCCGAGCGGCGTGGCCAAGATGCCCTCGTAGGTGCGCTCGTAGTTGAGCTTGAAGAAGACGTTGAAGATCGTCTCGGCGATCGCCCCGTTCATGCACGACATGGCCAGCAGGCCCGGCGCCACGAAGGCCGCGTACGGGATGCCGTCAACCTCCTGGACCACGCTGCCGAGCCCGAAGCCGATGCCCAGCAGGTAGAACAGCGGCTCGAAGAAGCCCGACACGATCACGAGCCAGCTGTGGCGGTACACCAGCAGGTTGCGCTGCACCAGCCGGCGAGCGCGGAGCAGCGAGGCGAGCGCGGCGGGCATCGGAGCGGGGGCGGGAGTGCGGCGGGTCAGGACGGCCATCGGATCGGTCCTCAGCTCAGCAGCCGTCGACGCAGCAGCCGGTTGCCGAGCCAAGAGAACCCCGCCAGGAAGACGACGAGGTAGGCGACGTGGAGCGGCCACGCCCCGTGGAACGCCGCGTCGTCCAGCACCGTGCCGCGGACCAGCGCAACGCCGTGGTAGAGCGGCGTGGCGGCGGCGACCCACTCCACCGCGTCGGGAAGCCGATCCAGCGGAAAGAAGGTCCCGCTGAAGAGGAAGAGCGGGTTGATCACGAAGCGGAAGAGGTAGCTGAAGCCCTCCGAGTTGCGCTGCGTGGCGGCGAAGGCGATCACAGCAGCGCTCACGGCCACGCCGGTCAGCACGGCGGCCGGGATGGACAGGAGCGCCACCGCTGAGCGTGGGATGCCGAAGGCCGCCAGCACGATCAGGAAGGCGGCCGCCATGGTCATGACCCGGAAGCCGATCCACAACAGCTCCCCGCCCAGCACGTGGCGCACGTCCATGGGCGTGGCCAGCATGGCCTCGTAGTTGCGCCGCCAGGCGATCTTGCCCATCACCGGGAAGCTGGACTCGAAGCTGGCCATCTGCATGCACGAGGCGGCCAGGATCCCGGGGCCCAGGAAGTGGACGTAAGTGTAGCCGCCGAAGGCATCGGCCCCACCGCCGCTCACCAGCGTCCCAACGCCGAGCCCCATGGCGGTCAAGTACAGCAGCGGCGTCAGGAACGAGCCCAGGATGCTTCCACGCCAGGTCCGGCGGTAGACCCACAGGTTGCGCTGCAGAACGCGCGCGGCGGGCGCCAACGTGGTGACAGTCACAGCTCGGCGCGCCGCTACTCGATCAGGGTGCGGCCGGTCAGTCGCAGGAACACGTCCTCCAGGCTGGCGCGGCGGACGAGGGCCGACTCCAGGGGCACCTGGCGATCATGCACGGCCTCGAGCGCGCGCTCCCCGTCGCCGACGTACAGCAGCACGCGGTCGGGCAGCTCCTCGACCCGATCCGCGATGCCGTCCAGACGGCCGTCCAGGGTGGCCCGCACCGCATCGGCCATGCGCAGCTCCAGCACCTCGCGGGTGGAGTAGCGCTCGATCAGGTCGCGCGGTGAGCCCTGGGCCACGATCCGGGCCTTGTCCATCACCACCAGCCGATCGCACAGCTGCTCGGCCTCATCCATGTAGTGGGTAGTGATGATCAGCGTGGCTCCGCGCTGCTTGAGCCGATACAGCCGCTCCCAGACGAGGTGGCGCGCCTGGGGGTCCAGCCCGGTGGTCGGCTCGTCCAGGATGATCAGCTCTGGATCGTTGATGAGCGAGCGGGCGATGGTCAGGCGCCGCTTCATCCCGCCCGACAGTGGCTCCACCTGGTCGCTGGCGCGCTCGGAGAGCTGGACGAACTCCAGCAGCTCGTCGGTACGGGTGCGAGCCACCTCGCCGGCGATGTCGAAGTAGCGGGCGTACATCATCAGGTTCTCGCGCACCGTCAGCTCGGCGTCCAGGTTGTCGATCTGGGGCACCACTCCAATGCGAGACTTGATCTCTGCAGCCTGTGTCCGCGGGTCCATGCCGATCACGCTGAGGTCGCCATCGGTGATCGGCGAGGAGCAGGCGATCATGCGCATGGTGCTGGTCTTGCCGGCGCCGTTAGGCCCCAGGAATCCGAACGCCTCGCCGGTGCGCACGTCGAAGTCGACCGCGTCGACGGCGGTGAAGTCGCCGAAGCGCTTGGTCAGGGCGCGCGCGTGGACGAGGACCTGCTCACCGGGGGGCATGCTCGGATTCTAGACCGATGCCGCGGCGCCAATTCATCGGCCGAATGACGCACAATCGGCGTCATGGCTGAGACGGCGGACGCGGTCATCGTCGGCGCGGGCGTGCACGGCGCCTCGCTGGCCTTCCACCTGGCGGAGGCCGGGCTGCGCCCGCTGGTGGTCGAGCGCCGCACGGCGGCCGGGGGCGCGACGGGTCGCTCCAGCGGCCTGGTCCGCATGCACTACGACGTGGAGGCCGATGCGCGCCTGGCCTGGATCTCCCATGGCTACTTCGCCAAATGGGCCGAGCGCGTGGGCGGCGACGCCGGCTTCGTGCGCACCGGCTTCATCCAGATGGTCCCGCCGTCCGAGGTGGAGCAGCTGCGGGCCAACGTGGCGATGCTCCAGGGATTCGGCGTGGACACGCGGCTCATCTCGGCCGAGGAAGTCGCGGCACGGCTACCCGGCGCGATGGTCGACGACGTGGAGGTGGCCGCCTGGGAGCCGCAATCGGGCTACGCCGACCCGACGCTGGCCACCAGCAGCCTGCTGGCGGCGGCTACCGCCCGCGGCGCGCGCCTGATGATGCGCACCGCGGCGCTGGGCGTGCGGGTCGCCCGCGACCGGGTCACTGGCCTCGACACCGACCGCGGGCCCATCGACGCGCCGATCGTCGTCGACGCCGCCGGAGCGTGGGCCGGCGCGCTGGCGGAGACCGTGGGCCTCAGCTTGCCGGTCCAGGTCTGGCGCCACGACGTGGCGTTCCTGCGGCGGCCGGATGGCATCGGCACCCATCCGGTGATCATCGACTTCGGCAACTCCATGTACTCCCGGCCCGAGGGCGAGTCCCTGACGCTGGTGGCGCTCGAGGACGGCAACCCACTGGGCGGCGCGCCCGACGCTCCGGTGGACGCCGCTGCGCCCGGGTTCCTCGAGAAGGCCGCGGCCCGCCTCGCGCGCCGCTGGCCGATCATGGAGACCGCCGGCCTGCACAGCGCGCACAGTGGCCAGGACGGGATCACGCCCGACTTCCACCCCATCATCGGGCCGGCGGGACCGGAGGGCTTCTACCTCGACGCGGGCTTCTCCGGGACCGGCTTCAAGATCGCGCCGGCGGTCGGTGCGGCGCTGGCGCAGCTCATCACCGAGGGGCGGTCGCGGGACGTGGACCTTCGCATCTACCGCTACGAGCGCTTCGCGGAGGGTGATCTCGTGGCCGGCGAGCACCCGTACGCACCCATCTGGCGCTAGCCCCCGGCCGCGTCACCCCAGGCGGTCCTCGATCTCCCAGGCGTGGTCGAGCGCATGCCACGCCGAACGGCGCACGTGGTAGCGCGGCGGCCAGCGCTTCTTGACCTTGTTCGTCTCGGGCGGCTCCTCGCCGCGGCGCACCACGGCGAGTGTCTCCAGGGCCAGCCGCCGGACCTCCTTCATGCGCCCATCTACGCTGGCGTCTGCCATCTTCGGCCGCCGCCTGCCGAGCTGGTGCAGGTACGCCTCCTCCGCCTCCAGGACGTGGATGGTCATCTTGTCGACGTCGCGGCCGCCACCGCGCGGGCCGGTCGTGAGCTTCCTGCCTCTAGCGCGCCGGGCTGCCTGGTCGAAGGCGCCCCACGCCGCCTGAAGCAGCGTGTCGTGCCGCTTGGCGTCCGCGGCGCTCAGCGGGCGTCGGTCGGCCTTGGCCTCGGAGCCCGGGACGCCGAAGTCAGTGCCAGAGCCTCCATCCAGGCGCTCGACGACCTCGAAGGTGACGGCTTCCGACAGGGCTGACTCCTTCGCTACCTTGGCGTAACGCGACGCGTACTGGGCCAGGCGCTCCAGCGCCTCTTCCTCGGTCTTGCCGCTGCGTGCCCAGCCCGGCCACTCCAGGGCAATCGCGAAGGCGCGCCTGTCGCCCTTCTCGAGCGCGACGTCCACTCGCGTCATGACCGAAACCCCGGCGCGTTCAAGCGCCGGGTACTTCGGAGATGGCAGGAGCAGGACCGGCGGCGGACCACCCGCCTCATCCCTCCCAGGTCTCTCCCGGCTCGAGCGTAACGACCTCCGCATCGGTCCCGCGGGCCAGCTCCTCCGGGGTGCCGGCCAGGATGGGGAAGGTGCCGTAATGGACGGGGACCACGGTAGAGGCACCGACCAGGGCCACCGCGCGGGCGGCATCGGCCGGACCCATGGTGTAGTGGCCGCCGATCGGAAGCACGGCGATGGAAGGGGCCCATCGGTCCTTGATGAGCGCCATGTCGCCGAACAGGTCGGTGTCACCGGAGTGGTAGACGCGGGTGCCGTCCTCGAACTCGATGATCCAGCCCCAGCAGCCGACGTCGCGGGTGACGGCGGGGTCCACCTCGCTGATGGTGATCCCGCCCGAGTGCACGGCATGGACCATGGTGAAGCCGATGCCGGCCGCCTCGAAAGTTCCGCCCCGGTTCATGCCCACGGCGCCTTCAATGCCTTTGCCGATGAAGTAGATACTCATCTCGTGGCTGCCGATCAGCTGGCCGCCGGACTCGGCCAGCTCCATGACGTCCACGCCGTCGTCGCCGATGTGGTCGAAGTGCCCGTGGGTGGGCGCGATGACGTCCACTCGCTCCGGGCTGCGGAACTCCTCGGCGTAGTTGGGGGCGATGCCCCAGCGGTCGACCCAGATCCACTTGTCCTGTGGCGAGCGGTACAGCACGCCGCCGTGCCCGAGCCTGGTGATGCGCAGGTTCGCCATGCGTTCGCTCCTCCTTGCCGGGTTCCCGGGCCATGCTAGCGGGGTCCGACGCCGATACACCGGGTCGAAATCCGCGCCAGTGACCAATGGCGCGTGTGTCGGTATGTCGGGCAGCAATACGCACGAGGGCCCCGCGCGAACGCTCCTTCAGCCGGGGACGAGCAGCCTGCCTGCCTGGGCGATCCGCTCCATCCACGGGCGTTCGCGCCCGATGGTCGTCTCCGGGCCGTGGCCCGG